>JAPEVH010000066.1 GCA_026645415.1 Candidatus Electronema sp. | reverse complement strand
TATTCTTCATCCAAGTGCTTGACGGCTCGAAATGCTTGAAAACAGGCACCCGCAAGGATGCGCAGGGTAAGCTGATCGAGCAGGAAATACAGAAGCTGCTGCCGTTGCGGGACATCACGGACTATCGACTTGTCTTTGTTGCAGGAAAGGATGACGCAAGCGGGCTGGCTGCTGTCGGCGAGGCTGCAAGACTGTTTCTGCAAGGAACGATGCAGACGCTCAGAACACACTGAACCATGCTGCCAGCAAGGAGGCTGCTCCGGTTGAGCGCAGTGCCATAGCAGGCTTCCATTCTGCCTTCCCCAGAAACATACTGGTATGCACCAACCAAACATACCAGTATGTTCCGACAATACATACTGGTATGTTCCGGGGAAACCATACAGTATGTTTCCTCAATACATACCAGATGGTTTTCCGCCGCCCTCCCCATGCCTCGCTGCGCCCTATTGTATTGACAAAGCGCAGGCTGGGCCGTATCTTGGTCTGATCAGGCAAGCTGGGAGAAGGAGCAGCAAAAAGAATAAGATGCCTACCATCAAAGCGATTCTGGCCCAGCGCATTCGGGCCGGAGCACAACCACAAGGAGTAATTCATGACTGACAGCAATCTGCCCAGCTTCATCCAAGCACTGCTGCGCCCGGAAATCTATCCTCATGCCGCTGCGGATGTGCAGCTCGTGCAGACTCATATTTCCTTTGTCCTCATTGCGGGCGACTTTGTCTATAAATTTAAGAAGCCGGTTGATTTCGGCTTTCTCGACTTCTCCACCTTAGACAAGCGGCAGCACTGCTGCGAACAGGAGCTGCTGCTCAACCGCCGCCTCTGCCCGGAGATTTATTTGGAGGTGATCACGCTGAACAAGGAGGGCGACGGCTTTGCCCTGAACGGCAGCGGCGAGGTCGTTGAGTACGGCGTGAAAATGGCTCGGATGCCGGAGGAAGGCATGATGGGCAATCTGATCAAGGCGGGCAAACTGGGCCGCGAGCAGATTGATGCGATTGTTGAACGGCTGATTCCCTTTTATCAGCAGGCCGAGCGCAACGCGGAAATTGACAGCTTTGGTCAGGCTGACAAGGTGGCAATCAACATTCTGGAGAACTTTGCCCAGACTGAAGGCTTCATCGGTCAAGGCGCGTTGACTCAGGAGCAGTTTGACCGCATCTCAGCGTGGTCAAAAGATTTTCTTGCCCAAGAGGAACGCTTTCAGCAGCGCATTGCGGGCGGTTATATCCGCGACTGCCACGGCGATTTGTATTCCGCCAATATCTGCTTGGCAGACAAGGTCTATATCTTTGACTGCATTGAATTCAATCAGCGTTTCCGCTGCTGCGATGTGGCCAGCGATGTTGCCTTTTTAGCTATGGACTTGGATTTCCACGGCCTGCGCGAGCTGTCCGAATACTGCATGGATCGCTTCAGCCAGCTTGCCGACGACAGCGGCCTGAAGGAGATGCTCAATTTCTACAAGTGCTACCGGGCTTATGTGCGCGGCAAGATCGGCCTGTTCACCGCAGGCGACCCAGCAATTGATGAGGCGGTGCGGACAAGCTGCACTGAAGCGGCAGGCAAATATTTTGCTTTAGCAGAGAGTTATGTCGGCTGAACCGATACTTTATATTTTTTTCGGCCTGATCGCTTCGGGAAAATCCTTTTTGGCGGAACGATTTGCCGCTGAACGCAGCCTGCCCTATTTCAATTCCGACCGGGTGCGCAAGGAGCTGGCAGGCATTGCTCCGACGGAACGCCACCCGGCTGGCATGGGCGAAGGAATTTATACTCCAGAGCTAAGTGCCAAGACCTATCAGACCATGCTGGAACGGGCTGAAGAATCCCTGAAAAACGGTGCGGCAGGCGTAATTTTGGATGGCACGTTCAGTATTGTCTCTGGCCGGAACGAAGTCAGAGACTTGGCAAAAAGATTAGGCGTAAGGCTGCTTTTCATTTTCTGTTCCTGCACAGAAGAAGAAACCAAACGCCGCTTGGAAATCCGGGCAAAAGATCCAAATGCGGTTTCTGATGGCCGCTGGGAAATTTTCGTCCGCCAGCGGGAGAGCTTTGCCCAGCCAGATGAGCTGCCGCCGGAGCTGCTGCTGCGCTTGGACACGGAGGCGGAGCCGGAGGCGTTGCTCACTCTATTGAAATCCTGAATTTTACTTCCTGCCGCAAGCTGCGGCGGTATTAGCCAGCCCACTTCAAAAAAAATGAAACTTCAAATAATTATTCGCTTTTTTACAGTTGTGATGGTCGCATTCTTGATGACCGTGACTTCCAAAACCGCATCAGCACAGACCTCTGACACAATAAATGGTTGGTTTGCAATTATATGGGGGGACGGATATCCAAGTTCAGGGAAAGAAGCAATAAGATATACAGTAACAGATCATAATAGACATACAACCATGCTTTCCATGGACAAGGACACAGCTCTTCCATCAGGAGGAATTTTGTCTTTCAATGGGAAATATGTGGAGATTCAAGGTGAGCGAGTTTCTTCACTCTCAGATCAAGGCGTGACATCAGAAATGTTGAATGTGACATCGATAGTCATGCTTGCCTCACCCTTGCCTGAAGCGGCAGCCGATACTGCATTAGCTGTCACTGGCTCCAAACCTTGGGTGTCGATCATGTGCAAGTTTTCTGACTATACCGATGAGCCTAACAATATTGGCTATTTTCAAACCATGTACGCAAATGTGAAGCCTGGTTTAGATCATTACTGGCGGGAATTGTCGTACAACACGGTGAATATCGCCGGAAGCAATGCCTTTGGATGGTTTACATTGCCTCATCCTGAGTCGTACTATAATCCAAGCGACACACTTGGAGGCACTGATCTTAGTTTACTGGCTGAGGACTGTATTGCGGCCGCAGATAACAGCGTTAATTTTCCATCCTACTCTGGCATCAATATGATGTTCAACACTAATTTTGATAATGGCTATGCTTGGGGCGGGACAGAATATCTGACTTTGGACGGGGTGGCAAAATCTTGGAGCATCACATGGGAACCACCTTGGGGATATTCCAGCATCACAGTCATTGCACATGAAATGGGGCATGGATTTGGTCTGCCTCATTCTTCTGGTGCATACGGAGAGACCTATGATAACATCTGGGATGTCATGAGCGATGGTTGGGCTAACTGCACCAATTCAACAGATACTATCTATGGTTGTTTAGGTCAGCACACTATTGCTTATCACAAAGACCGACTGGGATGGATTCCTTCCGATAAGAAATATAGCGGTGTTGGCACCATTGCAATAGATAATCTTGCGCTGCTGTCAACCACAAATTATAGGATGGCAGAAATTCCAATCAATGGTTCACAGACTCATTTCTATACTGTTGAGGTCAGAGACAGAAGCGGTTATGATATAAAACTTCCAGATAAAGCAGTTATTATTCATGAAGTGGACACAACTCGTGAGCGTCCTGCTTATGTGATTGACCCCGATGGAAATGGTGACACAGGAGACGAAGGTGCAATGTGGAAGGTTGGCGAGACGTTTGTTGATAATGCGAATGGGATTTCTGTGCAAGTAGTTTCATCTACCTCAACAGGATTTAACGTTTCGATTAACCAGACACCTTACCAACCAAAAAATGTTTCTGCCACTAAAGGAAGTTACCCAGACAAGGTAGAAATAACATGGAGCAGTGTCACTAACGCCGATTCTTATCGGATTTATCGCTGCACCTCATCATCTACAAGCACATGTGCTGAGATCTATTCTGGAAGCACGACAGGATATGAAGATGTTAGTGCCGCAGGAAATACAGTTTATTATTATCGAATTAAGGCTTGTGATAATTCTGGCTGTAGCGAATACAGTGAATACAGCACTGGATATTTTAAAGGAACAATTGTACCTGATGCGCTTCCTGCTGTTCTCAATCTTTTGCTTAACAAACTTTAACAACTGGAAACCATGACCAGAATTTACCATCTCAGTTATCCTAAAGAGAACTCTGAGCAGCCTGTTATCTGTCAGCTCGTCAAGCATTATGATGTGGAGTTCAATATTCTTAAAGCTGAAATTCTTCCACAGCGCGATGGTTACTTAGTTTTAAAGCTAAAGGGGCTTAAAGAAAATATCCGCGCAGCTATTGATTACTTGAAAAGTCTTGGGGTTAGAGTCGAGCGCATTGCCGGGCGAGTACATCGAGACGAAAAAAAATGCTTCCAGTGCGGAGCTTGTACAGGTATCTGCCCGGTTGGTGCGCTGTATATTGAACAGACCTCAATGCAGGTGGGCTTTGATCCTGAAAAATGTACAGCCTGCGGTCTTTGTGTCACTGGCTGTCCGGTGCGGGCAATGGAGGTTTCTTTTGACCCAGCAACTGAGGAACATGAGGCGACAGCCTAATGGTGTATTGTGTATCCATGAACAGCAAGGCATGACCAACACAGGAGGATTGTATGACGAATTCTAACAGCGGCATCGCAGCGGTTTTTAATAAAATTCCTTGGACGTTTCTGATTATCATCTATCTGGTGGGAGCACAGATTGTAGAAATACGCTTGGATGGGGTTCCTGGATTTGTCTTGATCGGTCTTGGCGTGTTTGTTCTCTTTGCTGAATTTTTTAAATCTGGCGACATCAGCGAAGGCGTTTTCATGACACATGTACTCACTTCCGTGATTGGGCTGGTGGTCGCTACAGTTCTGCTCTGCTATCTAGTCTGGAAAATGGACCAATCACTGACTTTCTACCACTGGTTCGGCTACATTATCCTGTTTGGCGATACTATCTTGAGTCCATTCAACGCATTCCGTACCGCACTGCGGAATTTTGGCGTGGGTTCGTGAATTTGTCATGCCGCAATCATTAGACAAGCTGACCATAAAAGGCTTCAAGTCCATTCAGTCGCTGGAGAATTTCGAGCTGGCGAAGCTGAATGTTCTGATTGGCGGCAACGGGGCGGGAAAAAGCAATTTCATTGATTTTTTCCGCCTGCTGCGGGCCATGATGGAACTGCCGCTGCCCGGCCTTGCCAATACAAGCCTGCAATCGTATATTGTCGGCGGCGGCGGCAGTGATGCCTTTTTGTTCAATGGATCGTATGTCACACCTTTGATTGAAGTCGAAACAATGTTTGGCAAGAACGGCTATCGTTTTAAACTGGTTCCTACTGTGGAAGAAGTTTTCTATATTTCTGATGAAGCAAGATATTATGCTGGCGGAAAAGCAAAATGGTGGGAATTAGGCAGCGGATATTCTAAACCAGAATTGCTTGAAGATAAAAATAAACCAAGAGCTTCTGGGTATCGTAGTGCTTCATATTACGTTTATCATGCTATTTCTTCATGGAAGATTTACCATTTTCACGATACCAGCAAGGATGTGCCAATTGCGCCAATGCGTCGCTCCGAGACCATTGACGACACGGAATATCTCCGGTTTAACGCAGCTAATATCGCTCCGTTTCTATATTCTTTAAAAGAATATTGTACTGATTCATATCGGCAAATAATTGATTCTGTTAGTTTGGTTGCGCCATTTTTTGGTGATTTCATTCTGAAACCAGACGCTCAAGAGAAAGTACGGTTGAACTGGCATCAGAAAGGCTCTGATTATCCGCTGAGGCCATATCATCTTTCTGACGGCACACTGCGTTTCATCTGCCTTGCCACAGCATTGCTTCAGCCGAATCCGCCCTCAACGATGATTATTGATGAGCCTGAATTGGGACTTCATCCTTACGCTATCGAAATATTGGCGGAACTGATTCAGGCGGCGGCGGAAAAAACACAACTTATTGTCTCCACGCAGTCTCCGGCCTTGGTTGACTGCTTTCAGCCGGAAGATGTGGTTGTTGTCACCAGAGAAAAAAGCGCATCTGTCTTCAAGCGGCTGGATGAGCAGGATCTTTCAGCATGGCTTGAAGATTATTCTTTAGGCGACCTCTGGCGCAGAGGCATTGTTGCAGGAGGCCCTGCGCATGAGGCGGATTGAGGTCTTCATCATTGCGGAAGGGCCAACTGAACAAACCTTTGTACGTGACATTCTTGCGCCAAATATGGCAGTCAAAGGAATATTTATCCACGCTGCGTTAATCGGCAAGAGCGGACATAAAGGCGGCGATATCCGCTTTGAGCGGGCAAAGAACGATATCGGCAATTTCCTCAAGCAGCGGTCTGACACTTACGTGTCAACGATGTTTGATTATTTCAGAATTGATTCTGACTGGCCGGGCAAAGAGCAGATCAGAAGCCAAACGCAAAGTGGAGCCGCGCTGCCCGCCGCCAAAAAAGTCGAGCTGCTGGAAGATGCGACGCGCTGGAAGATCGTTGAGAATTTCGGCGGCAATAATGCCGACTGCCGTTTCATTCCGTACATCTCCATGCACGAATTTGAAGCCCTGCTCTTCAGTGATCCCGTTGTCTTGGCGGAAAAAATCAATGTTGAGCCGCAGCGTGTGCAGCAGATTCTTGCCGAATATACCAGCCCGGAAGAAATTAATGACGGCCCAGAAACCGCGCCTTCCAAAAGAATTTCTGCGCTGATGAATGTCGAATACCGCCGGAAAATTGCAATGGGCAAGACCATTGCTGAAACCATAGGAATTCCGGCCATGCGTCGGAGCTGCCCTCATTTTGACCAATGGCTGACCACGCTTGAGCAGCTTTAGAAAGAGCCATAAATTTCAACCCTTGCAAACAACGCTATGACTACGTGGAACAAATCATCTTGGAAAAACAAAACGGCCTTACAGCAACCTGACTGGCCGGAAGAGGAACTCAAGCAGGCAACTGAAGACTTATCTCAATTGCCACCACTGGTGGCCGCAGGCGAGATTCGCGACCTCAGAGCAATGCTGGCCAAGGCCGCAAAGGGAGAGGCATTCCTCCTACAAGGCGGTGACTGCTCAGAGGAGTTTGCCCGCTGCACTGCTCCGAATATCAAAAGCACCCTTAAAGTTTTGCTGCAAATGGCTGCTATCCTTACCTATGCAGGCGGAAAACCCGTAATCAAGGTTGGGCGTATGGCTGGTCAGTATGCCAAGCCGCGCTCCAGTCCTACTGAGAGGGTTAATGGGGTAGAGTTGTTCAGCTATCGGGGCGACATGTGCAATTCTGTCGAGGCAACACCAGAAGCACGCCAGGCTGACCCACAGCGACTACTCAAGGGCTACTATCTTTCCGCGAGCACCCTCAATTTATTGCGCGCCTTTGCTCAAGGCGGATTCAGTTCCCTGCACAACGTGCATAAGTGGAATCAGGAGTTTGTTAAAAATTCACCAGTTGGTGGTGACTATGAGCAGAGCATTGCTAGGCAGATTGACAGTACCTTAAAATTCATGGAGAACATTGGTATCCATACCGATATGCCGCAGATTAAAGAGGTGGATATTTTTACCTCTCACGAGGCTCTGTTCTTGGATTATGAGGAAGCGTTGGCCCGCGTTGACTCTGAAGATGAGGTGCCTAACCGCTGGTATGACTGCTCTGGCCACATGCTCTGGATTGGTGATCGTACTCGCCAGCTCGACGGGGCGCATATTGAATTTTTGCGTGGGGTACGCAATCCGCTTGGCATGAAGGTTGGCCCAAAGCATGAACCAAATGAAATCATGCAAGTGATTCAGCGGCTTAATCCAGATAACAAAGAAGGTCGAATAACCCTGATTGCCCGTTTTGGCGCAGGTAAGGTTGAACAGTTCCTGCCACCGCTCATCCGAGCAGTGCAGGCAGCAGGACTGAACGTACTCTGGTGCTGCGACCCCATGCACGGAAATATCCGCAAATCGTTGAGCGGCTGCAAAACTCGTAGCTTTGAAGATATTCTTGCGGAGTTGCAGCAATTCTTTGCTATCTGTCGGGCAGAAGGAGCTGTGCCAGGTGGAGTGCATTTCGAGCTGACCGGCAAGGATGAAAAAACCGGCGAAGTGACCGAATGCACTGGCGGGGCAAGCGGTCTCAGCGACGAGCATCTGGGGCGCAACTACTGCACAGCCTGTGACCCACGGCTCAACGCAGAGCAATCACTGGAGATGGCCTTTAGAATTGCTGAAATGATCAAAGAGGGCTGATTGTATTTTCAGGCGGTGAAGTGTTGAAGAGTTGCTGCACAGCTTCTGTACTCGCCGCCTGAAGCAGTTTACCTCGGACAGTTTCATCTTTAAGTAACCTGCTTATTTTTCCCAAAGTTTGTAGGTATTTGCCAGCCATATCTACAGGTGAGAGGATCATAACAAAGAGATGAACAGGCAGTTTGTCTTTCGCTTCAAAGGGGATTCCTCGCACTGACCTGCCAAAACAGAGGAGGAGATTTGGTAGGCCCGGCAGCTTGCCATGCGGAATAGCAATACCTCCTCCTATACCTGTGGAACCAATTTGTTCTCGCTCTAACAGAGCTTGGCATACTGTCTTAACCTGAACATGAGGAAACTGCTGCTGGGCAACAATGGCCATTTCGTAAAGCAGTTCTTCCTTAGTTCTGGCCTTCAGTTCAAGAATAATTCCTTCTTCGGTCAGCTCTATCATTAGTTGCCTGCCTTTCCCTTGTTCTCCTGTTATGATGATTTAATCTTTCCGGTGACGGCGATGTTTAACCGGAAGAATCTTCATCTGTTCTCTATACTTAGCTACTGTGCGGCGAGCCAACTTAATACCTTCTTGCTCCAGCAGTTCGGCTAATTTGTTATCACTATAGGGTTTGGCTGGATCCTCGGAGCGAATGAGGTGATTAAGTCGCTGCTTGATAGATTCTGAGGTTAACTCCTCGCCAGTATCCGATGCGGCAGCGGCAGTAGAGAAAAAATATTTTAGTTCGTACAGCCCCTGCGGAGTGTGTACGTATTTATTCGCTGTAGCTCGGCTGACCGTAGATTCATGCACACCAATGTCCCTTGCCACATCATTAAGGACCAATGGTTTTAGCGCACTTGCCCCTTTCTCAAAAAACTCCTCTTGGTACTTGACGATACTCTCCATCACTCGACAGATAGTGCTTTTTCGATACTCTAGGGCATTGAGCAAGAGCTGCGCATTTCGCTTTTTATCCTGAAGATATTCTTTTGCTTCAGTACCCAGTTTTTGAGCGAGCATTTCTTGATAGACAGTGGACAGTTGTACTTGAGGTAATTCCTCACTGTTGAGCTGGACAACAAGCTGATTCTCGATTTTAACCACATAGACATCTGGGCTGATGTACTGCGCTTGCTCGTTGCTGTATTCATTACCTGGATAGGGAGTCAGTTCAGACAGAACCGCTGTTGCTTGCTGGGCCGCCCGGACTGTAGAGCCAAGTTGTCGAGCAATGGCAGCAAAATTGCGGGTAGTAAGCTCATTCATGCAGTTTGCCACAATTCGCCAAATCAGACTATCTTCTTCTAAACCTCTTCGTTCGAGCTGGAGGAGGAGTGATTCCTGAAGACTCCGAGCAGCAATACCAGGCGGGTCCAAGCTCTGCATCAGTCGCAGCATTGCTTCGGCCTCTTCTTCAGAACAGCTCGTTTCCGTACAGATATCAATAATATCTGCTTCAAGAAAACCATGACTGTTCAGATTGCCGAGAATGCAACGGGCAATCGCCAAGTCCAGCTCATTTAAGCTTAAATGGGAGAGCTGCCAAGCAAGAAAGGCGGTTAAACCAGGTGTCGCAGAAAGGAAATCAAAACGGGAAGGGGCATCCGTGGGCGGTGCCTCATGAGCAAAGGAGAAATCAGCATCAAAGTTGTTCGCATAATCCTCCCAGTTCACTTCTGTTACTGCTGCGGGGCTATCACCCACCACCTGTGCTGTGACCTGTATTTCTTCCCCAGTGTTCACTGCTTCTTCAACTGCTGACAAGGATTCTTGCTTGCTGCTTTCTTGCTCCAAACTGCTGGCCACTTCCTCCAGCATTGGATTCTGCTCCATCTCAACCTGAAGCGCATTAGACAACTCCAGCCGATTCATCTGAAGAAGCTGAATCGCTTGGCGGAGTTGCTGGGTCATGACCAGCTTTTGGGTCAGTTTGAGCTGCTGCCGAAGTTCCAAACTCATAAGAGATCAGCAGCGTGAGACAGCATAGATACACGTCTGTTATAGAAATACTGCCTATTGTTGTTCATCCGGGCGTGCTCAGAGGGTGAAATTCTTGCCAAGATACATTTTCTTGGCCAACTCACTGCGGATAATATCGCTGGCTGCGCCGCTGGTGAGTATCTGGCCACTATTCATGATATAGGCAAAATCACAGACTTGCAAGGTCTCCCGGACATTATGGTCAGAAATCAGAATACCAAGACCTCTGGCTTTGAGAGCGCGAATGATCTGTTGCAGATCAGCTACAGAAAGCGGATCTACTCCTGCAAAAGGTTCATCTAAAAGAATAAAGCGGGGCCGCACTGCCAAGGCCCGCATAATCTCCACTCGCCGCCGTTCGCCACCAGACAGCGCATGGCCCTTGTTTTTGGCCAGATGCTCAATCTTCAACTCGGCCATTAGCTCTTGGATGCGGCTTCTGATCTCGTTCTTGCTCAGACCAAGCGGCTCTAAGACAATGCGGATGTTTTCCTCTACAGTCAGCTTTTTAAAAACAGATGGCTCTTGCGCTAAATAGGTGATTCCTTTAGCAGCCCGCTGGTGGATGGGTAGCTCGCTGATGTCTTCGCCATTGAGAATGATCAGTCCAGAACTGGGCCTGATAAAACCAACTATCGAATAAAAAGTGGTGGTTTTGCCCGCTCCGTTTGGCCCTAGCAGGCCAACTATCGAGCCGCTCTGCACCTGAAGGCTAACCTGATCAACTACCCGGCGGGAACGGTACTCCTTGACCAGATTACTGGTCTCCAGAACAGACACAGAACTCATAGATTAATTCTGCTGAATGACCGCCTTGACCCGGCCCTGTTGATTTGGATCCTGCTCAACTTCTGAACGTTTTTCGTCCATATAATAGGTAATGGTCTTCCCGGAAACCATGTTTTTTCCCTGCCAGGCTTTGGCGTTACCGGTAAGAACTACTTTGCGGGTGTCTGCATAATAGTCCATGCGCTCGCCAGTACCCAGCCAGTCATCTTGGGTGACTTCTACATTACCAATGCAGACCAGTCGTTCCACCTTGCTGGATTTCTTCTTCTGCTTGTTTGGATTATTATTTTCTACATAATGCACAGTCATCTCATCAGTGCGGATAGTAATCTTGCCTTGACTGGCATCAACGTTGCCGGTGAAGACAACCGTATTACTTTGCTCTTTCGAGACCATGTGGTCTGCTTCAATATTGATCGGCGAATCTTCGCCTCCCTTTTCTTTACAAAAAGCTGGCCCTGCTGAGGCCATAAAAGCAGCGGTCAGGGCAATGGCTAGGAGCTGCCGGGCGGAGCGTGAAAAAAAATACATTGCTGTCCCTGTCTGAATCGTGTTGTAATAAGGCAATTGTACGTACAAGCCTTGCGTCTATTTTTTGCCGAGAAAGTAAAGATAAAAGATACAGGGTTCTTTTGGAAATGTAAAGTCTTTCCATCTCCCTGTTCATAGAAGAAAAGCCGCGTTTTATAACCTTATTGGAGTCATGCCATGCAGCAGGAGCTGTCTAAGGCAAGAGTGTTAATCGAAGCTCTGCCTTATCTGAGAGAGTTCAACGGAAAAACAGTGGTCATTAAGTACGGTGGCCACGCTATGGTTGATGAAGAGTTAAAAAAGAATTTTGCTTTGGATGTGATCCTGCTCAAGTATATAGGGATCAATCCAGTGATTATTCATGGTGGTGGGCCGCAGATCAACGAGTTTTTAAAAAAGATGCAGATTACCTCCAGCTATATTCAAGGGATGCGAGTTACAGACGGCGCAACTATGGATGTGGTGGAGATGGTCTTAGTCGGCAAGGTGAACAAAGAGATCGTTAGTCTGATTAACCATTGTGGTGGTAGAGCTGTTGGTTTATCAGGTCGTGATGGCGATTTGGTGCAAGCCAAGAAAATGAAGGTGCTTGGCAAGCCAGAAACCGAGAGCGCCCCGCCAGAGCTGATTGATTTGGGTCAAGTTGGAGAAGTGACCAGAATCAACCCAGACATTCTGGAGACCTTGGATGCCAAGGATTTTATTCCAGTAATCGCGCCAGTTGGTGTAGGTGAGGACGGCCAAGCCTACAACATTAATGCCGATCTGGTAGCTGGAGCTATTGCCGCAGAGCTGAAGGCAGCCAAATTGATTCTTCTCACCGATGTAGAAGGCGTAAAAGATAGCCAAGGCGAGTTGCTTTCCTCCATTGCTCTGAACTCGATTGAGTCACTGATTGCCGATGAGACGATCAAAGGCGGGATGATTCCTAAGCTGCGCTGCTGTGCTTCCGCGATTAACGGGGGCGTGAACAAGGCCCATATTATTGATGGCCGCCAAGAACACGCCATTTTGCTGGAGGTTTTCACGGATAAAGGTATTGGCACAGAGGTTACGCGATAAACAGGCAAAGAGAGGCGGCTCTGCCTCTCCCATTAGCTTAGGATTGAGCAGCCTAAAAAAAGGCCCTTCAAGGAGAACGTTTTTCACCTCCTAATTCGCCGTGAACATTGCAAGAGACTGAATATGAGTCAAGAATACTGCATAGTTATCACTACCTTTGCCGATGAAAGCAACGGCAAGCAGATTATTGAGAGCTTGCTTACCCAGCGTCTCGCTGCCTGTGTGCAGGTCATGCCAATCCAAAGCTCTTACCATTGGCAAGGTAAGGTGAAGAGTGATGCGGAAACGCTGGTCCTGATCAAAACAAAATGCTCCTTGTATGCCAAAGTGCAGGAAGTCATTCTGGCAAACCATCTCTATGAAGTACCGGAGATCATCCACATGCCGATTACAGATGGTTTACCTGCGTATTTACATTGGATAGAGCAGGAATGCGGTTAACGCTGAAGTCCTGTTTGTGGTCAGTCTCCTTGGAATGCGGCTTGACCTGTCATTGTCCTAACTGGTAGATTGGTTAGCAGGAAGTCCGCAGTCTGCCACCGCCCCTTCGTAGTCTGCATCTATCATAAAACGCCCTTCTTGTCTTCTGAACTTTCTCCGCCGCACTTAGGCTGATCGGCTCAGGGAAGCGTCCCTAGCCTGTCTCTTCTTCAAAATACAAGGCGGTGCCAACAGGATTTCTACAACAGTACAATACATCTGTTTTTTTATTGTTTAAGGAGGAATACTACTATGAAAGTCGGCATTATTGGCTTTGGCAAGACAGGTAAGGCTGTCGCTTCTGTACTGCTTGAATCGAAACGCACTAATCTGCAATGGGTCTTACGCCGCTCCCATAAGCTAGAGCATCGCTCTGTCCCTGAATTTCTGGGTGTTGAATCAGAGGAACCAGGCCTTATTTACTCAAAGGATGAGTTCACCGCTGCGGAACTGCTGCACAGATTTCCAGTTGATGCAATTATTGACTTTTCCTCTGAAGATGGACTCGACTATTATGCTGAAGCCGCTGCTGATCTTGGGGTGACGATTATCAGTGCTATTTCAAATTATCCAGAAGCCACATTGGCACGGCTTCACAAGTTAGCTGAACGAACAGTGGTTATGCACTCTCCCAATATTACGATAGGCATTAACTTCCTGCTTCTTGCTGCAAAAATACTAAAGAACATTGCTCCGTACACAGATATTGAGATTCTTGAAGAGCATTTTCGAGACAAAAAAGAAGTGTCTGGTACTGCCAAGATTATTGCTCGGACCTTAGACCTGCCAGAGGAAGATATTAAGTCTGTTCGGGCAGGTGGTATCATTGGAGTACATGAGATGCTGTTTGGCTTTCCTTATCAAACGGTTCGCCTGCGGCATGAGTCAATCACCCGCGAAGCCTTTGGCAATGGCATCCTGTTTGCAGTAGATAATCTGAAGGACAAACCAGCAGGTTTTTACAGTATGGAGGATCTTTTACTCCCTTACTTTAGCCTGTCCAACAGCCCAAGCGGTTTAACAGAGGGATAGACGTTGCTCAAAAAAAGCCGCACCATTCGTTTTTCCGGTGCGGCCATAATGTTGTATCATGTATCAGAAGCAGTAGAAAATTAAATACGATGGCCACTTTTATCCTCAAGGAGCAAGACCATGTGCGGCATAGCTCTGCTTTATAACGACCAAATTTCCGCTGATGAACTTCAGACCAGAATGCAGGCGGCTCTAACTGCCCAGCAGCATCGAGGGCCAGACGATGTCGGCCTTTGGCTAGGAGGGGGCATTAGTATCGGCCATCGTCGCCTGTCGATCATTGACCAAGCAGGCAGCAAGCAGCCCATGATGAGCTTGAATGGCCGCTATGCCCTGAGCTTTAACGGTGAAATTTATAACTACCAAGAGCTGCGGCCAGACTTGGAAGGGGAATGGCAGTTCCAGACCAACGGTGATACCGAGGTTTTGCTGGCTGGCCTGATACTGCGCGGCACCGCCTTTATTGATCGAATGGAAGGCATGTGGGCCTTTGCTCTTTGGGATGAGCAAGAAAAACAGCTTTTGCTCTGCCGTGACCGAATGGGCAAGAAGCCGCTTTATTATCAGGCAGACAACAGTTTCCTAGCCTGCGCCTCTGAGCTTCCTGCCTTGCGTAAGCTAGTCGGAAGACCTTGGCTCGAAGACCTGAACTCTAGTGCAGACTTCTTCCGCCACGGCTACTACTTACCCGGAACCACTGCCTATCAAAACGTAAAAGAAATCCTGCCCGGTCATCTGTTAGAATGGTCGCTGGGTAAGCCCTACAGTGAGCGGCCCTACTGGTCTCTGCAACTGCGCAGCTTTGCAGGCAGCCAAGAGGATGCAGCCACCGAGCTACGCAGCAGGCTGGTGCGGGCAGTACGGCGGCGAATGGTTGCAGATGTCGAGGTTGGAGCCTTTCTCTCTGGGGGTGTGGATTCCTCGCTCGTAGTTTCAATCATGTGTACTGAGCTGGGCGTGCGCCCAAAGACCTTTACCATTGGCTTTGAGGAGCGTTCCTATGATGAGCGCGAATTTGCTGCCCAGATTGCGAGTAAACTCGGTACAGATCATCATATCAAGGTGCTTGAAACTTGGGATCGAGCGCATTTGACTAGCCTGATTCTCAACAATGTGGGCCAGCCTTTTGCGGATTCTTCTATCTTGCCCACCTCGATGGTTTCTCAGCTTGCCGCTTCTAAAGTCAAGGTCGCTCTGTCCGGCGATGGTGGTGACGAGCTGTTCAGCGGCTATCAGCGGTATCAGGCTCGCTCTATCCTGCGCTGGTATCTTAGCCTACCCAAACCGCTGCGTTCTGGGGCGGCAAAACTAATTCGTGCTCTGCCAGAGCCGATGGCCCACCACAGCCGCTCATTGATTAAGAAAGCACATCTGTTTCAAGATATAGTCAACCGGCTTGAGGATGAAACCCCCTACTTTGCGCCAGTACTTTATCCTAAAGCGCAACAGCAGCTTCTTTTCCCGGATTTGGTTGGCAATGGGCATCAGCCCCCACCTATACCAGAAAAGGCAAATGCTGACGACATCCAGCGGATGATGGCCGCAGATGCGCTTATTTATCTGCCGCAGGATATTTTGGTCAAGGTTGATCGCGCCTCAATGTGCTGGGCTTTAGAAGCCCGTGCGCCCTTCTTGGACCGCGATGTAGTAGAACTTGCCTTTTCCCTGCCCAGAAGTTGGCACCGCTCTGGTTTGAGTGGCAAGAAGATGCTTCGCCAAGCTGCTGGTGATCTCCTGCCTGATACGATCTGGAATCGGCGCAAACAGGGTTTTGGTGTGCCTATTCACGACTGGTTCCGCCAAGACCTAGGCCGGGAATTTGAAGAGCTGTTAGCCAAAGACAGCGGCCCCATCAATCAAGCTGAAGCACTGCAACTGTTGGCGCAGCATCGCCAAGGAGCACGGGATCATGGCTACCGACTCTGGTCGCTCTATATCTACTTGCTTTGGCGAGGCAGCGGCATGAGTAGTTAAAACAAGAGTATGGGTAAAGAAAATATCTCAAAGAGAACATATACTGCTGGCCATCTTTCCTCGTATGTTAGCCTACTTCGTTTCAATGCGAATTATCGCCGCTATTGGCTAGGAAGCTGCATCAGTCAGATCGGCGACTGGTTCAACTACATTGCTATTTTCGTTCTCCTTGGCGAGCTGACTGGCTCCGGCCAAGCAGTGAGCTGGTTTCTGATTGCCAAGCATCTCGCCCCCGCGATTATTGGTCCCGCTGCGGGTGTAATTGCTGACCGCTATAGCCGGAAAGCGATTCTTCTTGGCTGTGACCTCAGCCGTGCGGTTTTGGTCTTAGGATATTTGTTTGTTCGTGAGCCGTCTCAAGTTTGGTTAATCTATCTCATTGCCTTTACGCAAGAAAGCATCTGGACTTTCTCGCACCCAGCTCGGCAAGCCTCAATTCCTAATCTTTGCAGTAAAGAGGAACTAAGTCTTGTTAATGGTCTTTCTGGCGCGTCTTGGTCAGTCATGCTGGCTGTAGGTGCGGCCTTGGGTGGCTTTTTCACTGCCTACCTTGGCTGGCGGGCCGCCATTCTTGGCGACAGTTGCAGCTTTCTGCTTTCAGCAGCTTTCATGTATTTTGTGTACCTACCACGACGAGAGAAAAGGCCGGAAAACACCTTTTCTTGGGAACAGGTCATTGGTTGGCATGATCTCAAGGAAGGCTTTGCTTATGTCCTGTCGCAGCCGAAAATTACTGCCTTACTCTTGGTCAAAAGTGGCTGGGCCTTGTCCGGTGGCATCTTGGTCATGCTTGCTGTTTTTGGTGAGCAGGTCTTTGCCAAAGGCGCAGGTGCAGGAGGGCAGGGCGAACTGAGCGGCATTCTTTTTTCCATGCGCGGCTTGGGTGCTGCTGTTGGCCCGATCCTTGCGTGGCGGCTTTTTGGTGAAAATACCGTGACCATGCGGCGACTCATAGGCCGGGCGTTTTTCTTTTCTGCGCTGGCTTATACCCTTTTCAGTCAGGCCCCGAACATGTACTGGGCTGCCTTCTGGGTATTCTTGGGACATATTGGCGGCTCAGTGCAATGGGTTTTCAGCACCAACTTGATTCACCGGAGCGTTGAAGATCGCTTCCGTGGGCGCGTCTTTTCTACGGAAATGGTTATGCTCACCTTGGTGCTCAGTACATCTACTTGGCTGACTGGTTTAGCAATGGATATCGGCGTTGATCCCCGCAACATTGTGCTGACCTTAGCTTTGCTTTTTATTGTGCCCGGCATCGGCTGGATGTTATATCTGCGTTGGCTCGATGGAGCTTCCTACAAAGCCTGAAAGTTGTTTTCAGAAAGCAGAAAGATTCTCTTGTTATGACCTTGAAAATACATGCACCAACAAACTGATCTGAAAAACCTAACTCAAGACGAGTTAGTTGAATATGTTCTTTCGCTGGGCCAGCCAGCCTTCCGAGGCCGCCAGCTCTTACCGTGGATTTACCGGCTCGGCATCACGGACTTTTCCCAGATGACTGACTTGGCTAAAGAGTTCCGCGCAGTGTTGGCTGAACGCGCCTGCATGAGCAATTTTAGCGAGCCGGTGACAGAAGTATCAAAGGACGGAGCAGTTAAGTTCGGCTTCCGCTTGGAAGACGGCCTGATGATTGAATCAGTGTTGATTCCAGAGGAAGACCGGAACACACTCTGCGTCTCTTCGCAGGTTGGTTGCGCTATGCAGTGTCGCTTCTGTCTAACCGGGCAGATGGGCTTTCGCCGCAACCTTAGCCGGGCAGAGATCGTCAACCAGATCTGTGCAGTACGCGACTGGCTGCTGGAGAATGCTGGCGATAATGAAGGACTACAGCTCGGCCTAACCAATCTGGTTTTCATGGGCATGGGCGAACCGCTGGCCAACTTTGATAACCTACTAGGGTCACTATCCATCCTTACCGAACAGCGTGGGCTGGACTTCTCGGCCCGCAAGATCACGGTCTCTACCTGTGGCTTGGTACCTCAAATGCTGGAACTGGGCAGAAGCAGTACGGTCAATCTGGCGGTGTCCCTTCATGCAGCAGATAACGCCACCCGCAGCAGCCTGATGCCAGTCAATGACCGCTGGCCCATTGAAGAACTGCTGACAGCGTGCAAAAACTATTCCGGCAAGAAGCGACAGCGGATCATGTTTGAGTACACCCTGTTCCAAGGTATCAATGATTCAGATGCAGATGCCCGCAAGCTGGCGGCTCTCCTGCGGGGCGTACCTTGCAAAATCAATCTGCTGGCTATGAATGAGGGCGGTGGCCTGAACTATTCTAGCCCACCCTTTGAACGCCTGCTCCGCTTTCAGCAAATCCTTATGAACGAACACTACACGGTCTTTATTAGAAAAAGTCGTGGCGCAGACATCTCCGCTGCCTGTGGCTTGTTGGCAGAAAAAAGCATGGCTGTTTAAGGCTTCTTGACAGGCAAACAGCAACTCTGTCACAATGCAGGAAACGGGACATAACCATTTCAACAACCTACAAGACATTATGGAACCTGTTACTACCACTATAGCTGCGGCGGTTGCGCTGGGCGCAGCGGAAAGCCTGAAGGACGTTGCTGCCGAGGCAGTCAAGGATTCTTGGGCCGCGCTGAAGAAGCTCATTCACGACCGCTATGGCAAGCAGGAGGATGTTATTGATGCGGTTGACTATGTAACCAAAAAGCCAGAGGCCGCTCCCCGGCGGCAGATGTTGGAGGCAGCCCTCACAGAGGCTGGGGCGGACAAAGATCAGGAGCTGCATCAGCTAGCGCAGCAGCTTCTTGCCGCACTTAAAGAGCAGTCAAGCGGTGAGGCAGCAAAGAGTTAAGCAAAACATTACCGGCAAGGGCCATGTTATTGCCGGTACTGGCGATGTGACTGCCGGTGATATCAATATCACGCTCTGATGGCTGACACTGTCCGCCAAGATATTTCCGGCAGCGGGAATATCGTCTCTGGCAGTGGCGATGTTATCATCCGCAATCTTACGCTTTATTCTGGTGATAAGGCCAAGCCTAAGCCCCGCCTTGCCTATGAGCCAGAGTTAATCGAAATCCCAGCAGGTACTTTCATAATGGGGAGCGAGCCTGACCAAGGCATCCCGCCACACGAGACCCCGCTGCATCAGGTCGATCTACCTGCTGTTCTTATCAGCAAAGTTCCTGTCACCAATGCGCAGTACGAGGTCTTTGTCCGCAGCACAGGACATGAGGCACCGAAAGGCTGGCTGCTGCGCAGACCGTCTGCCTCTCTGCTTGATCATCCAGTGGTCGGCGTGAGCTGGCATGATGCGGCGGCCTACTGCGCTTGGCTGAGTGCGGAAAGCAGCCGGGCTTACCGCCTTCCCAGCGAGGCAGAGTGGGAAAAGGCCGCTCGTTCAAACGATGGCCGTCTCTATCCTTGGGGCAATGAGTGGCAGGAGGACTGCTGCAACTGCGGCTCTGCCTCGACTGCGCCGGTCACGGCCTTTCCAAGCGGCGCAAGTCCTTATGGTTGCGTGGATATGCTCGGCAATGTCCGCGAGTGGACAAGCACCATCTGGGGCAGCAGCCCAGCGCAGTCTGACTTTGCCTATCCCTTTCAGCAGGACGGACGCGATGACCGTTCACCTGCTGCCGCGTCGCTCTTCCGCATTCACCGGGGCGGCTGCTTCCGAGATCAGCCGCAAGACCTCCGCTGTAGCGCACGAGGCTTTTCTGCGGAGAACAGCAAGCTGGCTTGGTGCGGCTTTCGGGTGGTTATGGCAACACCTTAACAGGGAGATTTATCATGCAAGCGTATGCAGCACAGCAGATCAGTCCTGAAGAATACTTGGCTGGAGAACGGGAGGCTGATGTTCGGCATGAATACTTTGCTGGTGAGGTCTTTGCAATGGCAGGCGCAAGCCGGGAGCACAATCAGATTGCGGCCAACATCATCCGAGTTTTGGGCAATCAGTTCATTGACAGGCCATGCAGCGTCTTTGCCAGCGATATGAAGGTGAAGATCAGTGCGATCAGGAAATACACCTACCCTGATATTGTTGCTGTCTGCGGCAAAGAGGACTACGCTGATAAGAAAAATGATGTCCTGCTCAACCCGGTTCTTCTTGCTGAAATCCTCTCTGACGGCACGGAAGCATACGACCGAGGCGACAAGTTCTCTCATTACCAGCTACTCACATCGCTGACCGAGTATATCTTGATAGCGCAGCACTGCTGCAAGGTGGAACGCTTTGTCCGGCAGGAGAACAGCACATGGATTTACAGCATTCACCAAGACATGCAGGATGTGCTGGTGCTGGAGTCAATCCAATGCGAGCTGCCTTTGGCCGAGGTCTATAGGAGAGTGCAGTTCCGCGAACATCGTTTGATCCTTTGAGGTGCCTTCATGCCCCGCATCACCACCAGCAAGAAACAGCAGCCCTCCCCCGGCGACTGGCGGCAGGCTATTCTCGAACAACTGCGCAGCGGCAAGGTCTTGCCCATTGTCAGCAACCGGGTTCACAACAACCTGCTCCTTGGCGGCCATGCGGAGCTGACGCGGGCATACACGGAACACCACGCCGTGCCTGCGGTTTCTGCTGCCAGCATCGCGGCAGCAGCCCAGTACAACACGGTCATGCGCGAGCTGGCCGGGGCAGAGGATTGGGTCAAGCGGGAGTATCTCGACTTTGCCAAAAGCAGGCTGCTGGAGCTGGCCGAAGCCGCTGACCGCAGCGGTGCCCTGCACGGCCTGCTGGAGGAGGAAGACGCGCAGTTTGACGCGCACGACTTCTCGACAATGGCTGCCAACTTGGGCTTGCCGCGCTTTGGCCCGCCAGAGGAAGACCCGCTCCTCATCCTTGCGGGCTTTGATCTGCCCATTTACTTGACCACCTCGTTTCACAGCTTTTTAGAGCAGGCGTTGCGCGCCGCTGGCAAGCAGCCGCGCACCGGGGTCTGCTGCTGGCATCCGCGCATTGCCGCGCCTGATCCCTTTGCCGATGACTGGCAGCCCACCGCGCTCGAACCATTAGTCTTCCATCTGCACGGTATCGACCGCTGCCCTGAGTCGCTGGTGCTCAGTGAGGACGACTATCTCGCCTTTCTGGTCAACATTGCCGGGGGCCGCCACCTCATCCCCAACCGCCTGCGTCAGGCTCTCAATGATTCCTCCCTGCTCCTGCTTGGTTACGAGCTGGCAGACTGGGATTTTCGCACTCTGCTCTACGGCCTGATTAAGACCCGCTCGTACTGCCTGCAAAGCGTCTGCGCCCTTCAGCTCCAGCCCTCGCCAGAGGAGCAGGCGTATCTGAACCGCTACATGGATGTGGTTTCGTTCAAAGTGTTCTGGGGAGATTTCAGCGAATACCTGCGCCAGCTTCAGGCAGGCTTGCGGGGCTGAGGCAGGCATACAGCATCAAAAAGGGCGAATCCCTTCATTCCTTCACCATCTGTTTACACCTCTGACCACGGCAACCTATGAATATCCAGCAATCCATCCTTCAGGCAAGCGAACTGGGCATCCGCCTAGAGATTGTCAATGGCCTTCCCCTTTGGGAGGCGCAGCCGGTGTATCGGCATCAGAAGCATGTTGAACGCATTGTTCAAGGCATAGAACGGACAGACGGCACTGAATGCGCCTGCATCCATGCTGTGGATGTCTATATTCAGTTTCCCGGCGGCCTGAAGCGGCCTGACATCTCCATTCTCTGCCATGAGCCGAGCGAGGAAGAGCAGGATTCGGCCCTGACTATAATTCCCGAAGCTGTCATTGAAGTGGTCAGCAAAGGCTTTGAGGCCAAGGACTTGGAAATCGGGCCGCCCTTTTATCTGTCGCAGGGAGTCAAGGACGTGATCGTCTTTGATCCGCTCACCTTACTGGTGCTGCATGTCCGCAGAGACCGCGCTGTCCGCCATGTTTCGCCGGTGCTGATCAAGCTGGAATGCGGCTGTCAGGTGCTGGTTTGAGAGAACAGGCGGAGCCGCTGATCTTCCGGGCAGGCATTATTCTCATGGACAGAAAACTCGATAGTGCTTGTGACTTTTTCTCACAAGCGCTTATGAGTTCAAGTCACAAGTACTTGTGGGGTAAACTCACAAGCGCTATCGAGATGAAGCCACAAGCGTTATCGAGATGATCTCACAAGTACTGTCGAGATACAATAAGCCAAGACAATGAACGCAAGCAATCCCTACATCGGCCCGCGCTCCTTCACCCGCAAGGAACGCGCCTTCTTCTTTGGCAGAGACCGCGAGGCCCGCGACCTGCTGTCCTTGGTCATCTCCGAGCGGCTGGTGCTGTTCTACGCTCAGTCGGGCGCAGGCAAAACCTCCCTGATCAACACCTGCCTTATTCCTGGGCTGGAGGAAAACAACCGGGTTGTGCTGCCGGTCGGTCGGGTCAGCAGCGGCCTGCCCGTAGGCGTGGAAGATGTTGACAACATCTTTGCCTTCAGCGTGATGCTCCAGCTTGATCAGGGCGGCACAGCTCCGGCAGAGCTGGCGCATCTGCAACTGAGCAGCTTTCTCCGCAACTTGGTCAGCGCAGATGGGCAATCCTACCGCTATGAGCCGCTGGCGGCAGAGGATGACGGCCAATCTGACAGCGACGACGCGCCGGTCTGCGTCTTAATTATCGACCAGTTCGAGGAAATCCTTACTGCGCATCCGGGCAGATGGCAGGACAGGGCCAAGTTCTTCCGCCAGCTCAGTCAGGCCATGCAGGATGACCCCAAGCTCTCGGTGCTGCTGGCTCTGCGTGAGGATTACGTGGCTGCGCTGGAGCCTTATGCCCCGCTCATGGCTGACCGAATGCGGGCGCGCTTCTACATGGAACGGATGGGCCGCAAGGCCGCGCTGCTGGCAATCAGCAAACCGGCGGCGCAGCAGGGACGGCCCTTTGCTCCGGGTGCGGCAGAGCTGCTGGTCGATAATCTCAGCCTGATCCGCACCAGCAGGAGCAAGGAGGCCAAGCCGGGCGAGCATATCGAGCCGGTGCAGTTGCAGGTGGTCTGCTATCAGTTGTGGGAGAAGACCGCGCAAGCGGCTGAGATCACGCTTGATCAGGTCGAGGGCGCGGGCGACATAGACCATGCGCTGGCGGATTTCTACGAGCAGGCCATTGCTGAAGCCCTGCGCACGGTCAAGGTCTCGGAACTGGACCTGCGGCAGTGGTTTGACCATCAGCTCATCACGCCCGCAGGCACACGCGGCACGGTCTTTCAGGGTGAGAAGGACACGGCTGGCATGGACAATGCGGCAGTGCGCCTGCTGGAAGACCGCTTCTTGCTCCGGGCTGAAAGCCGCTCCGGGGCCGCGTGGTATGAGCTGGTGCATGACCGCTTTGTCGGCCCGATTGTGCAGGCTAATCGGGCGTGGATGGACAAGCAGGGGCCGCTGCTGCGGGATGCTTTGGCTTGGATAAACAGCGGCAAGATAGATCGCAGCCTGCTGTACGTAGGCGAGAAGTTAGAGAATACCTTAGCAGAGCGGGCCGAGCGGAGTGTGTTGGAGCCGGTGGTAAAGGAGTTTCTGGAGGGCTGCAAAGGCAGGCAGGCTTATCTTGATGAGAAGAAGGCGGCGAACCGAAGAGTCCGCATTTGGTTCAAGGTGGCGGTGACTGTGGCGGTGGCGGCTGTGCTGGCGAGCGTGTGGGCTTGGCAAGCGACGTGGAGGGCGAAGATAGCGGAGCAGGCGACCTTAGAGGCAAAGCAAAGGGCGGATGCGCAGCTTGTTGAAGCCAACCATAATTTTGGCCTAGCGTTGAGTGAAAAGGCTAAAGCTGCGGAGCAGGATGGCAGCAGGCTCTATGCGCAGCTTTATTCTCTTCATGCTTTGGATAAGATGATACAGTCCAAGGCTACGGATACGTACATGAAAACTGCGCTTCGGGCGCAAAGCAACCAAGTTCCATTGCCTGCTTTCATTGGCCATCATAAGGATAATGTTACCAGTGTGGCTTTTTCCCCGGATGGCCGCACATTAGCCACAGGCTCAGAGGACAGCACTGCCGCTCTCTGGAATGCACAAACCGGCAAACACATTCTCAGTTTAGAAGGACATACCAAGGCAGTTACCAGTGTGGCCTTTTCCCCGGATGGCCGTACATTAGCCACAGGCTCAAAGGACGAGAGCGTGATGCTTTGGGATGCGATCACAGGCAAACCTCTCCGCAACTTAATGGGGCATAAAGGTTGGGTGAGCAGCGTTGCCTTTTCTCCGAATGGTCGCAGCGTTGCATCTGCTTTGTATGACAAGGCCGTCTTCCTCTGGGATGTAACCACTGGCAATCATATTCTCAGTTTGGAAGGGCATAAAGGCAGGGTGAGTAGCGTTGTTTTTTCCCCGGATGGTTGCACAATAGCTACAGGCTCAGAAGACAACAGTGCTATCCTCTGGGATGTAACCACCGGTAAACGCTTCCGCAGCTTAGAAGGACATAAAGGTCACGTGACCAGTGTGGCCTTTTCTCCGAATGGTTATACCTTAGCCACAGGCTCAGAAGATAATACTACCGCCCTTTGGGATGTGGCTATCAACAAACGTCTCCGCAGCTTGGAAGGGCATAAAAAAGCGGTGTTCAGTGTGGCCTTTGCCCCAGACGGACGCACATTAGCCACAGGCTCAGAGGATAACACTGTCTATCTCTGGGATGAGGCTGCTGGAAAACATCTCCGCAGTTTACAAGGACATAAAGACTGGGTGTTGAGCGTGGCCTTTTCCCCGGACGGACGAACTTTGGCCACTGCTTCAAGAGACGGCATCGCCGTCCTTTGGGATGTGGCTACCGGTAAACGCTTCCGCAGCTTAGAAGGACATAAATATGGTTTAACCAGCGTGGCCTTTTCGCCGGATGGGCGTATGCTGGCTACTGGCTCATGGGACGAGACTGTAGCTCTATGGGATTTGGCATCAAAAAAACTCCTCTACACCTTGGAAGAACAAAAAGGTTCGGTGACTAGCGTGGCGTTTTCGCCGGATGGCCGTATGCTGGCTACTGGCTCAGGGGATAATACCGCCGCCATCTGGGATGTGGCCACAGGCAAACACCTTCGCAACTTAGAAGGCCATAAGAAAGCAGTGAGCAGCGTGGCCTTTTCACCGGACGGCCGTATGCTGGCTACTGGCTCAGGGGATAATACCGCCGCCATCTGGGATGTGGCCACAGGCAAACGCCTCCGCAGCTTAGAAGGCCATAAGAAAGCAGTAAGCAGCGTGGCCTTTTCCCCGGATGGACGCACACTGGCCACTGGCTCATGGGACAGCACTGCCTCGCTCTGGGATGTAGAGAGCGGCAAACGCCTGCGCATCTTGGAAGGACAACGATATGGTGTGAGCAGTGTGGCGTTTTCGCCGGATGGACGCATCTTGGCCACTGGCGCATGGGACAGGACTGCCACACTCTGGAATTTGGAGGACAACGTCAACGAATGGTCAGGCATCTCCCTTGATAAGAACGGCGAGTACAAGATTGACCTGAACACGCTGCCCTACAAGCTGGATGGCCTTGAGCTGAAGCCCCTCGAAGAGAAACAGACCGGCCCGGACAAGCCCGCCTATTGGAGCAAATACCACCCCTTCCACTGGCTACCTCAAGCAGAAGCAGGCGACAGCAACGCCATGCTGCAAATCGGCATCATCTACGACCGCAACAACGACCTTGCCCGCGCTTTGCGCTGGTACGGCAAGGCCATCAAGGCTGGTAATGAACAGGCCAAGAAACAGCGGGACATCCTCCTCCACTGGCTGGAGGACAAGGACAATTGGCAAACTGTGCCCGGCCCGTTCAGAGATTCGTTCTGCAAGGCAAAGGCAGAGTTCGAGCTGCCAGACAAGACAGCAGCTCTCTGCGCCAAGAAATAGGCGTAAGAAACCCTTTCAGCTTGGGCTACACGGAAAGCATGTCAACTGTATAAAAATGTATGGAGAGCAGCGTTCAGACTCTGCGGGCGTTTAGACGGCGGAACATCTCAGCCAGCAGCAGGCCGCAGGCAAGACCACAGGTGTTGGCTACTAGGTCGAGCAACTCACAGTGGCGGTTCACAGAGGGCTGAATCAGTTCAATCATGCCGCTGTAAAGGATAAAAACTAGGGGGATAGCCAGCCAGTATTTTGGATGACGCAGGCCTGTCGGGAACATGAGCGCGGCATAGGCGATCAGGTGCAGAGTCTTGTCTTTGCCTGGCACAGAAGGCAAGGTAGGCAGCGGCACAAGTGAGAGGATGGTTATAGCTACCAGCGTGAATGCTGTGCAGGCAAGCCAGTACGTTTTGATCAGATTCAGCAGGCGTATCATTGTTCACCGTAGGATAATGTTTGACAACACTCAGGCCACTCGGAAGACTTCTTCCAAGGTCGTTTTACCTTCCAGCACCTTGCGTAGGCCATCCTGCCGCAAGGTGGTCATAGGATGTTCCGCATCTGCTACCGCTGACCGTTTGATTTGGCCAGCATCTGAAGTGCTTAACATCAGGCTTTTGATGTGTTCAGAAAGCACCATCAGCTCATAAATGCCCTGTCGTCCCTGATAGCCAGTGTGCAGACACGCCTCGCAGCCCTTGCCCCGATAGAGTGTCGCATCATGAAACTCCTCCCACGGCAGATGCAGCTTTTCAATATATTCTCTGGTAGGCGTGTACGCTTCCCGGCAATGCGAACAAATCCGCCGCACCAGTCGCTGGGCCATGATAGCATTCACTGAAGAGGAGACCAAGAACGGCTCCACACCCATGTCAATCAGGCGGGTGATGGCACTGGCTGCATCGTTGGTGTGCAGGGTGGAGAAAACCAGATGGCCGGTCAAAGCGGCCTGAATAGCCATCTCTGCGGTTTCCATATCGCGGATCTCACCGACCAGAATAATGTCCGGGTCTTGCCGGACAATAGTGCGCAGGCCGTTGGCAAAGGTTAGGTCAATCTTGCTGTTAACCTGCATCTGGCTGATGCCGTTAATCTGGTACTCAATCGGGTCTTCAACAGTAATGATGTTGACATCCGAAGTGTTGAGCACCGTTAGGGCGGAATAGAGGCTGGTGGTCTTGCCGCTACCAGTCGGGCCAGTGACCAAAATGATACCGTGCGGGGCCTTAATCAGCTTGAGCAGGGTTGCCAAGTCCTTGGGAGCCATGCCGAGCTGCTCCAACGAGAGCAAAACATTGGATTTGTCAAGCAGGCGCATAACAATTCGCTCGCCAAAGGCTGTGGGCAGGGAAGAGACACGCAGGTCAATGTTCTTGTCCGCAATGCGGATTTCAATTCTACCGTCCTGCGGCAACCGCCGTTCGGCAATGTCCATCTTGGCCATGATCTTGACCCTAGAAACCAACTTGGCCTGTACGTGCTTGGGCGGGGTGAGCATGTCGTAAAGAATGCCGTCCACCCGCTTGCGGATCTTAACCTTGTCCTTGTACGGTTCAATATGGATGTCGCTGGCTCCCTCGCGGGCTGCTTGCGAGAGAATCAGGTTAACCAGCTTGATGACCGGCGCATCGCTGGTATCATCGAGTAAGTCAGCGGTCTCTTCTATCGCAGAAAGAATGGCCTCTGGGTCGTCCTCGTTGATGTCTTGCAGCACCTGATCAGTCGCGCCCTTGCTGTGCCGGTCATAGGCCATGTTGATGGCGACCATGATTTCATCAACAGGCGCAAGGCAGGTCTTGCTCCCTTCCAGATGCAGGACCCGTTGCAGGTCATCAAGCTGCTGAAAATAGATGGGATCAGACAGGGCGATGAAAGACTCGTTCGGAGTGGCCACAGGCATCATCTTGAACTTGCGCAGAAAGCTGATCGGCACCTTGTCCGTAAAAAAAGGACTGGGATTGAGCGGCAGCGACATTCTGATCTCTAAGCCGTACTGCATACTTACGGCTTGCAGTAACTCGTCTTCAGAAATCTTCTTCTGCTGTACCAGAATTCGGCCCAGCCGCCCGCCTTTTTCCGCCTGCACTTTGAGGGCCGCACCCAGAGCTTCCTCTTTCAGGCCAAAGGATTCGGTTAGTATTTCGCCAAGCTGTCTCATGAACAATCAGTCTTTCTGCGCTGGCTTGCTGGTCTTGGCCTCTTGCAGCAGGGCCGCATCTGTGCCAGGCGCAGGCTTTTTGGTAGAAGGCTGCTCTGGTCCTGTTTCCAGCGGCTCCACAGTCTTTTTCGGCTCTTCTTTCTGTTGCTCCGTAGCCTTGTTCTGTCCTGTTTTCATTGCATCCCATTTCAGTCGCCGGAGCCGAGTCTGGGCAGTTTTCAGCACCATTGCGTCTGCCTTATTTGCCAGCTCTAGCACCTGCTGGTAGGCTTCAATCGCCTGCTCGCTTTCCCCTTGCTGCTCCTGTGCAGTTGCTAAGTTAATCAGGGCATAAGGATCTTTTGGCGCATTCTTCAGAGCCTGCTGGAAATACTTTTCCGCCTCGCTATATTCCTTGTTTTGCAGCTTGGCAAAGCCTTGATCAAGAAGGAGATAAGCGTGCTGCCGACTCTCACCCATGCGCAGGTATTGCTCAGGAATAGCACCTTTTCCCTCTTTGACCTCTTCCATCTTGTCGCGCTTTTTGTAGTAAATATCAGTTAACTGTGGCGCGCTGTCTACAATTCTAGGAGCGATAAAGATGAACATATTAGTCTTTTTGCCGCTGCTTTCGTGTGTTTTAAAGAGCCAGCCTAAGATCGGTATATCGCCCAGCAGCGGCACCTTGTAGTCACCAGAGGTTTCGTCCTTCCCGATCATGCCGCCAATAACAACAATATCCTCATTATGGATAACAACACTGGTAGCGGCACTCCGTTTATAGGTAGTAGGCGTGGTCACGCCAGCCTCACTTTTCAGGCGGGTCACTTCTACTGCAATGTCCAAGCGCAGCAGATTGGCTTGATTGATTTGCGGAGTGATCTTCAAGGTGGTGCCAACATCCTTGTACTCATAGTTGGTATAGTCTTGGGTGCTGCCAGTGGTCGAGCTGTTTTTACTGGTAATGTAAGGCACATTCTCGCCCACTGTAATACTGGCCTCTTTGTTGTCTGTGGTCAGAATCTGCGGCGTGGCAATGATATTGATATCTGAATCTTTCTGGTATGTATTGACCACTGCGCCAAGATTAGGAAAATAGGTGCCGCCAATTTTAACCCCTTTTTTCAAGATGCCGAGCGTAGCTCCAGAAGCCATGCCTGTTGTACCTTGAGCAAGCCCACCGATCAAACTAAAATTATTGTTGGTAAAGCCACTGCCTAGAGTGCCAGTTTCATCATGAAAACTGCCTAAACCGCCCCATTCTGCTCCGATTTCAAACTGTTTATCAATTGAGACCTCCATGATCAGGGCTTCGAGATAGACCATACGGCGAGGGATATCAAGCTGTTTAATCACCTCTTCCAGTAATTTATATTCCTCTTGAGAGGAAGTAATAATCAGAGTGTTTGTTTCTGGATCAGCAGTGATTTTGATGTCATCGGACAGCTCAACCGAGGAGGAGGTTGCGCTGTCCTCCTGCGCGGCAGTGCTGTTTGTCTTTAGATCAGCAGGATTTTGCCGCACGATATTGCTGCTGCTGTCCGTCTTACTGGTCTTTTTAGTTGGTAGGTTAGTCAGCACCTTGACCAATTCCTCGGCATCGGCATGTTGAAGATAATAGACATGAATATTGCCTCCTGCCGTTGCTACTTCAACATCTAGCTGTGCCAGCAGATTTCGTAGCTTTTCAATATCCTCTCTGGGAGCGAAAACAATCAGTGAGTTGGTGCGTTCATCGGGAAGGATTTTAACGTTGGAAGGCTGGGTTCTTGTTCTACTGCTCCTCCGCCTAACCGTTGTTGCTTGGGTAAAAAGCTGGCCAATAGATTTGCCGATACTTGCTGCGGAAGCGTATTTTAGCGGAATGATTTCTAGCTCTTCATCTTCCGAAGGAACGTCCACGGCCTTAATGATTTCCAGCAAACGGTTGATATTAGCCAGTGCATCGGTAATAACTAAAAGATTTGAATTATCATCAGCCATGACCATACTGGTTTTTGAGACCAGAGGCGTGATGAACTTTTTTATATCTTCAGGGCTAGCATAGGCTAACTGGATAATTCGCGTGACAAATTTATCATCTGCGCGCCTACTTTCATCTTTCAATATAGTGGGAATGCTCTTAGACCGGGCCTGTACTGCTGGAACAATCTTAATCACCGCCCCGCTTGGCACGGCGGCATAGCCATGCACTTCCAGCACAGACTCAAAGACCCGATAGGCATCGTCAATGGAGATTTTGTCTGGGCAGATAATCGTTACTTTGCCTTTGACTGACTGATCAACAATGAAATTTTTCCCGGTCATCTCGCTGATCAAATTGATCAGGACATTGATATCAATATCAGGAAAATTAATCTGGACAAATTGCTGATCAGTCTTGCTCTTTGGCGCAGCAGTTTTGCTAAGAGCTGGCGCAGCGGTAAGCAGCAAACAGAGGAGCAGCCCGACGAAGGTACTAATATAGCGAAAATGATTCATATTCAATTATTACTGTTATTCTATAGGCGGTAGCAACTCATCAGCAGATGGCGGAGACTCATTTGCGTTTAATTCAGGAGGAACTTCGTCCTCTGTTGGTTCTATATTTAACTCAGAAGGTAATTCATTCTCTGTTGGTTCTATATTCAGCTCAGGAGGAACATCAGATGTATCATCCATTTTTAGCTCTGGTAAACTAATACGACGACGAGGCCGTGGCGGAGACCGTCGTCTATCCAAAGTATTCGCATTCTCTTCTACTCGATTTAGAGTAGGCGGAGGAGAGAAGACATTGCCGCGCGCACTTCGACTAGGACTTTTTTCGCCGGGTTTGGGCATTTCCAGCACTTCCAAAGCACCGTTGACATCGAGTGTAATTTTATTCCACTCAATCGTCTTGACTACGGCACCCTGTACGCCATCACCAACCCGCAAGAGAAGTTGTTTTCTGTTTCCAGCAGCATTATCAACCACAATGGCTCTGGCACTATCTTTGCTCCCAAGCATAGTGCCAGCCAAGGTGAGATTGAGGCTAGTCGGTACTACTTCTTGAACTGGCTCTGGCGTTTTTTCGACTACTGCTTGTGCTGTTGTTCCTACCTGAAAAATATCTCGCCGAACAATAATTTGGAAATCTTGTATAGGTGCTACTGGTAGTGCCCCTGAGATCTGCTGCTGTTCCACTTCAGTACCTTTAAGAGTACCGCCATTCTTTTCTGAAGCGACTGGAACACAACTTGCCTGCCGTAGCTCTTGTTCCAGATACTTGTAGCCCAGATGCACTCCCGCAGTCACGGCAAGAAAAATAGCCATTAATATTGCTACAGTCCGCATCATGGCTTTTTAGCCTTATCCCGCAGCAGGCTGTTGAAATTAGATGGCAAGCCCTTGAAGTGTATGCCTGGCTCTTTTAAAGTACCACTTACACTAAACGGCATTTTGTCCTGTTGGAGCTGTCGTTTCAGCATATTGACCAGCATTGGGTTGCCCAATGAGGCCAAGAACTCTGGACGCGGAATGAATGCCCCTTGAACGTTGACAGAAGATAAGAAAACAGGCTCTCTCAAACGAAGGCTGCCTGAAAATTCTGCTGCCAGTAGTTTGGAGGCCAACTTGCCATTTTGCAAATGAAGGAGATTAGCTTGTTTGCTTAACTTACTACTGATCGTTTCAAAGGCGAGTTCCTCCATACCCAGCACCGGTTCCTGAAGACTAATCGCCCCGTTACGAACAGTAAGATTGCCTTCCATGACCGCAAACAAACCCTGTTGCTTGTCCTGTCTCCCAATAAAACTACCAGAAAGCGTCCCGGAAACCTTGCGATCATAGCCAGCTAAGAGTTTTTTGAGACCGGGGTTATCCAGACGGAGTTTATTGATTTCGCCGCTGTATTGAAGACCAGTTTTCTCTTTTGTTAAACTCAGTTTTCCGCTGATATTGCCGTCCAGTAGACGCAAGTAGTAGAGTACCGACCATTGGCCAGTCTTTTGCCAACCAGCCAGATCAGGCCGCAAATTCAGGCTCTCAACAGTGAAAAGCGGTTCTTTCTCTTTTTTTTGGCTGATGCTGATCTGGCGAAAACAAATGTCCGCAGGAAACGTCAGACTGATGCTACCGATTTGCCACGTAAAAGCAGGAAGGAGCCGATTTAACTCGGCCTCAGCTTTGGCTTTAACGGCTGCGGCGGGAAACTGTAGCCAGAGCATGAGCAGCAGCACGACGAGCGTGTAGAGAAAATAGCCGAAGCAGGCCCGGCTTGGCAAAAGCTGACGCAGCCGCATGACTCAGTCCCCGCCCTCTCCAGCCTGCACCAGACTGATCACCCGCAGTGTCGCATCCAGTCCGCCCTGCTTTTTGTTGATCATGATAGAGATGCGCTCAACTTCAACAATCTGTTCCAGCGACTCAATTCGTTCTAGTAAGGCTACGAGTCGACCAAGCGGCACAGCTTGTAACTTCATCTCCACAGCCACCTTCCGTAACTCGCCTTCTTCATCAGTATTCGAGGGTTTGATGTAGAGAATATTTTCTTTGACCTGCGCCTCTTCTCCTTTCCGTTCCAAAAAAGAAAAAAGGCTAAAAGAGGGAGAACGTTGACCTACTCGTTCGCCCAAACTACTACTCTGGCTGCTCATTTGGCGGACTTCTACCTGCATAGCCTGCATTTCAGCTAACGCCTTTTCCCGACTGGCAATCCGCCGCGTCAGCTCTTTTTGTTCTTTCATGAGAGGAAAAAGCAAAAATTGGAACAAGGCGAAAAGCAGCAGGGCAGCGGTTAAGAGCAGCAGTGCGCGCCGGTCTTTTTGACTAAGCTGGCGCATCAGGAGCCGCTCTCCGTTCTAAGCTGGAGCCTAATATCAAAAAGAATACCTTCATCCTTTTTGCCTTTAACTGCTGAGGCAATCTTCGCCTCAACATAGCGACCTGATTTGCTCAGGAGACTCTGCATCCTATTCACATTGTTAAAAGCATCCGTATTTCCTTTAACAATGACCGAATTCTGGTCAATCACAAGCTGACTGACTCGCAGTTGAATCGAGGCTGGAATTCGGGCAGAAATATCAGAAAGAATAGTTAAAATTCGTTTTTCTTCTGCAAAGAGTGGTATGGTCGCTGTTGAGCCGTCTGCACTCTTGAGCCGGGATTTCATGTGCGCAAAAGGATCTGGCCCCGGCTTAATTCCGGGAAAGCTCTCTTGAAAGATTCTTTCCATGCTAACGGCTAAATTGTTAGACTGCTTCTCCAGTTGCCGATTGGTATTAAACAGCCAAGCAAGGCCCAAGAGCAGGACTAAACCTGCTGTAGCAGCAACAGCAGTAAGTTGTTTTTTTGAGTGAAGCAGATGATGCGAGAGCGCGAGTTCACCTTGCCGGAAATTCAAGCCGCTCTCTTTACCTCTTCGGCCTGTCGTTTGTAAGGCCAAAGCTAAAGCCTTATCGTGGAGAGCCGCCTGCCAATCGCCAACAACAGATTTACTCAGCGTTGCAGCACCATCTCGAAGTAAATCACAGGTTCTGCCGGGTAAGCCTAGGGCAGCTTCCATTTTTTGAAGCAGATTTGGGCAGAGCTGGGCCGGGCCAGTGAGCACAAAATAATCTGGCGTGGCTGCCTCCTTGTTATTGTGCGCGGCAAAATATTCAAGACTGCGTAAGATAAGGACACTGATACTGTGAACAGCATCATCTACTTCTTCTGTCTCGGTTATGCCAAGAGCACCGTTTTGTTGGTAGGCAAACAGGGTCTGCGTAAACACAGTGTCTGGCCACGCAAGCCGACGCATGAAAACAATCTCTCCTTGCCAAGCGAGCACAAGCTGCACTGCACTGAGATCACCATGCAAAAGCAGGAAATTATCACCAGTATGCTTGGTACGGCAAAGTCGGTCAGCGAGTGTATAGAGGGTAGGACTGATGCTATCTGGTTCTAAGCCAGCAGTGTGAAAGGCTTCAACTTGCTGTTTGAGTAATTCTTTTTCAGCGGCAGCGGCGAGCAGGATAGTTCCAGCTACATCAGCAGGAGCCAAGGTTGTAGCGATAATCTGTTCATCCACCGACAGAAGGAGCTGTTCCTCCAGCTCAAAAGGGAGCACTTGGCGGATTTTTTTTTCATCTGTAAACGGCAAGCTCAGGTTGCGCAAACTCAAACAAGATAGAGAAATGCCAACCACGCAATGATCTGCTTTGCTGTTGCCTAATTTTTCTACAAGCTGCGGCAGCTCTTCAGCAAGATCAGCATGTTGACTGCAAAAATGCTGCGCGCAGGCCAGTACCTGTGCATCTCGTCCCGCACCAGAGACCAGCACTGCACTGAGCAGATCATCGCCAATATCTATACCTACAGCAAGCTGGGTCATGCTCTCAGTTTACCTTCCACCAGAGCAGCTCCTGCTCCTGCGTACTAAGACGATGAATCAACCCCTCGCCGACTCGCTGCAATCCTTTGTACTCGGCACTTACCTTTACCTTGAACCAGCTACTGCTGACAGTAATCAAATCCTGATCAAACGTGATGTCGCCGGGAAAGCCAGACACGTGCTTATACCAATCTGCCTGTTCCAGTTTGTCTTTATTTGCCTCATCTTGCCTAAACTCGATTAAGCTGGTAGCCAGTTCACTGGTCATCTGTTCGTGTAGCGATTGCAAGAGCAAAGCCGGAGCTGTATTAATGTTGATTTTGCCTTCATCTCCAGCAACAGTCAGATATTGCATGATATTGATTGCCGGTTGATCGGTTTCCTCTTCTGCATCCCCGCCAAGAACCTTTTTCCAACCCTTGATCTGGAGTAATTCATCTGTCAGCATAACGGGGCGATCGGCTGCCTTGTAGGACGGCGATAAACTGCTGTAATACCCTGTTTCTGCCCCATTCTCCCGTTCCTCATCATCAGTGTCTATCCAGTCAGCCAAGCAGTTCAGTAGGGCGGTGATTTCCGTCTCGTCTTCTAAGCCAGCGTTGCGAAGAAAACGCTGCCACAGCTCGCGCTGCTGCTTTTCCTTGTCCTTTTTCTGCTGCCCAGCCTTCAGTTTCTTGTTTCCCTGATCTTGAGACTTTTTTTCTGCTTCGCCCAAAACGAGCGCATTGACTTGAAGCAGGCCAGACAGATCAGTGAGCTGCACTGTCATTGTTCCGCTAGGAAAGAGTGAGGCCAAGGTCTCACTATCAAGACTCCCCCAGCTATCAAAGGCAGAGTCCTGGTTATTTTCTTGCTGGTCTGCGAGTAAAGCAGCCTGCGCCAAATGCAAACCAGAAAGGAGCATCGCATCGAGCTGCACCAAGTTGCTTTGATTAGCTGCTGCCTGCATCTGCCAATTTACTGAGCTGCTCAGATGCACGGTTACAGCCACCATGAAACTAACCGCTAGCAAGGTCAGAATCAAGGCCATGCCAGATCGATCACGTAGCATCATCTTTATCCTCTGGCCGGATCAAGCCAACAGGTAGCAGCAGTGTGCTCTGAAAAACAATCGTGCTTTCCTCGTCCACATCCAGCCAGAATTCTAAGCGGCAAGAAACTGCTGCTGGTAGCCGACGTTTTTTATCTGGCTCGTCGCTGCTTGCTGTCGTGTCCCAAGTCTCCAACTCTTCGCCATTGCGGTCAAGAAAGGTAAAAGTAACAGAGCGCAAGCGATCCGAGAGCAAAAAAGCCTCGGTCTCAACACTGCTTTTTTCCCCACCTTGGGGATGGTATAAGCTGTCAGCTCGCAGCAGGAGAAGTTGACGGGAATCCTCCTTATCTGGCTGCACAGCATAGCTGATAAGACCTAAGCCGGGCTGATCATTTTTTGCATCAAAGACTAGATGGGCCAGTGAAGCAAAGGAAAGAAGTGTGCGTTGGCCATCGCCGCTTTTCTCTTGGCCACCAATGAACTCAACATCATCAGGCAGCATTGCTCCATTAAGATCCTCACTGATGCGCTCAAAGGCGACCTGTGCCCGATAATAGAGATTGCCCTGATCCGTAGTCCCTTCAATCACTTTGATCGAACCAGACAAGGACATGGACACCATAGCCACAACCATACCAAGAATCAGCATGGCCAGCATAATCTCCAGTAAGGTAAATCCAGTCTCGCTGCGCACCGCTATTCCTCAGCAGGCTTGATCTTCGCCATGACCAGTGTACGGACAATAAAATTTTCTTTTTGGTCTCTACGTATCGTTAGTTCAACTTGCTTTAACATGCCACCACTGCCCTTGATGCCGCTTTCATCCTCTGTTAAATCAGTGACCTCTGTCTGCCAATGATAGGCAGCAAAATCATCCTCAAAGTCACCACTGCTACTGCCCAAGCTGTCGAAATCGTCCAACTCCAACTCTGCCAGTTTCTGGCGAGCCAATAGCGCGGCGGCACTTTCAAAACGAGAGATTGTGGCAATAGAAAGACTCTGCGATTGGGCTGAGAGCAGGGCCGTGAAAGATAGCGCGATTATTGCTACCGCGACCATCACTTCAAGCAGCGTGAAGGCGGCATTCTGTTGCCACACAAAGCGGCGGCTATTGCTCCAACAAAACACGCTCATCATCTAAGGAAACATGGCCTTCCAATATTCTAGCTAATCCAAGAAAAGGGGAGAGCATCACGGTCAGCTCGTCGCCGTTATCTTGGCGAAAATGTACTGCTGTCCGGTCAGTATAGCCGCGCTGGTCAAAAAGAATGGTCAAATCAGGGTTTGTTTCGCGGTGGGCCGCCTCGATATCGGTGATTTCTACAGAATCAGCAAGCTGCACCTGACTGTATTTTTTTTCACTGATTTCGCCATTACTCTGGGCAGGGGCAGCAGTAAAACGATGCTCGTCTTTATCAAAACGAACAAGTACTGCGCTCCGCCGCAAACGAGCCTCTTGCGCAGTTTCCGTTACTAGACCGACAAAGCGACGCGCTGCGGATTTCAACTCATCTGCGAACAGCGTAGAACGAATCTGTGGCATGGCAAAGGCAGCAGTTAGACTGATCAGCACCATGACCACGATCAGTTCAACCAAGGTAAAACCCTGCTCATTGCTCCCAGTTATTGACATCTGCATTTTCACCTTCGCCACCCGGCTCACCATCCGAGCCATAGGACATCAGATCAAAATCACCGTGCAGACCAGGACAGATATAAACATAGTCATTATCCCAAGGATCTTTGGGAACTGTTTTTTTATCTAAATAGCCTCCGTCCCGCCACTTCTTAGCTAAATTGCCCACTGCTGGTGGCTCAACCAAAGACTGCAAGCCCTGCTCCGTGGTTGGATATTTACCGTTATCTAACTTGTACAGTTTGAGTGCCTGTTCTAAGGCTCCTATATCAATACCTGCCTTGGTGGTCCTCGCCTCTCCAGGCCGATCCATAATTTTTGGCACGATTACTGTGGCCAAAATACCAAGAATAACAATAACTACCATTAATTCAATCAAGGTAAAGCCATGCTGACCTATTTTCCTTGTCAGTTGTTCTTTTTTCACCTGCCTCTCCTTAGTGGCATTATCTGATCTTTAAAAACAACGCTGGACTTTTGCATTGCTTTATGGCAGTAATAATCTGCTTCGCTGTTGGCGTTACGGCTAACAGTTCTGCATCTTACCATATCTCAGCAATCATGAAATCGGAAACAGAGGAAAAACGCAAAGTAAATTTGCTCGGCAAGCAGAAGCGCTTTCTGCGCGGCTTAGGACACCAGCTCGAACCGCTGGTCTATATAGGCAAGGAAGGGTTAACAGATAATGTGGCCCAAGCAACCCGTGAAGCATTCAAAACACATGAATTGATCAAGGTGAAATTAGGTCAAAATTGTACCCAATCTGTGGAAGATGCTGCAACGGCATTGTCAGAATTGACTGGAGCAGCAGTAGCCCAACTCATTGGTAAAGTCTTGCTTCTGTATCTACCAAACAAAAAACTGAAGCGGGAGCACCGCATCATTCTGCCAAAAGAGTAACAAAGGTGCGGCCTAACGGCCGCTACCTTTAATTCTTTGCTTTTTTATCCGCCTTCAGCTCTTTCATTTTCTTTTCCAGTACTGGAATGAGCTGATCTTGGGCAATGCCTTTAAACTGCTCCATGTAGTTGCGGATCAGGCTAATGCCCTCAACAGTAACATCATAGGCCATCCATTTGTTACCTTTAAGCATCATGATATAGGAAACAGGAATTGTCTTTGTTGGGCCAACAAACATGGTTTTCACCTCAGCCCGACTGCTGCCTGCGAGTCGTTCTTTACCAAACTCGATTTTCATCTCAACATATGCATCAACTTTGTCAATATAGACATGGCCAAGAAGTTGAGCAAAGAGATGGGCAAACTGCTCCTGCTGTGCTGGAGACAGCGTTTGCCATGATCGACCCACCACCCGTTTTGACATCTCTTCAAAGTCGAAATGTTCAGAAACTAAAGTAACGATGCGCTCGATGCGATTGTCAACAGTATCCCTTCTAAAGGATGGATCTTTAAGCTCTGCTACAACCCGATTGATAAACGGTTTCACCTGTTCTGTAGGATTTTGCGCGGCAGCCACTTGCGTTGCAAAAGACAATGTCAGGAATATCAAGAGGAACCGAAGAGCTGTTTTCATATATTCACCTCATCTGAAAGAAAGAAATCGACTTCACAGTTTGTCATTTGCCGACGGTCGAGCATGATGCTGTCGGGTTTGATCACGATACTGGAAATAGCTATCGCGTAGGGCGCGATAAGGATCAATGGTCAGGGCCTTCATCCCCTCATAATCGCCTAAATGAAGAGAGAGGCTATTCACCCTTCTACCCGTGTAGATCATCGCGCCTTCCTGCCAAGAATTAGCCAAGAAATAGTACGGGGTCATAGATAACCCATCCACTGTAGTACCGAATAGCTCGCGAAATGTCGTTGCACCTAAGAGCGGCACCACCAGATAGAAACCATCTGTTACCCCCCAGTATTCCAGCGTCTCACCTAAACCGGCATCCACTCGTTTGAATCCGAATTCGCGACCTGCCACATCGCCTAAGCCGCCTACACCACCAATCGTATTGATCGCAAAACGGGTGAGCACCTTACCAGCATCGGCAAAGCGGAGCTGGAGTAGGGTATTAACAAAACGGACAGGCTCCTGAAGATTATAGCAAAAATTATCTGCCGCTTGGCGAATGTCTTCAGGAATGATTTCACTATAGTTAGAGGCTACCGGCTCCATCACCCATGTATAGGTGACATCGTTAAATGTAAACATCAGCCGGTTGAAACCTTCAAAAGGATCAGGTGTTATTTCCTCTTTTGGCGAATCCTCGTAAAAGGAATCATCAAGAATGTCAATATCCTCAGCTCTGACTACATTTGCCGCAAGGATAATGAACAAGAGAAAGAACAATGCGGTATGCAGAGAAAGTCTCTTCATCTTGATCAGACAAATTATTTCACGCCACCCAAGGCGAATTTAGAGATTAACGACTCAATATCCAAGGCTGACTCGGTATCAACCATGGTCTCCCCAGGCTGATAATTCTCCGCATCACCGCCCGGCAGAATGCGGATGAATTTGTCGCCGATGATTCCCAGCGACTTAACTGAGGCAATGGAGTCCTTGGGAACTTTTACATCGTTATTGAGCTTGAAAGAGGCCACTGCTCGGCCATCTTTATTCAAATGTAATGCAGTTACTGAACCTATAGTCACACCAGCAACCTGCACATCCGACCCAGTCCTGATTCCAGCAATGTTATCAAATTCAGCATATAGCGTATAGTTGTCGCTACCTGTCAGCCAAGAAACTTCACCAAGCTGTACGGCCAGCCAAACAAAAGCGGCTAAACCAAGAACAAGAAAGAGACCAACTGCAATTTCTACTTTGGAACCCGTTTTGTTCATCAGATGCTCCTGAAAGCGGTCGCGCCGCCTATAGTCTTTTCAGCAAATTCACGGATATGAGGCTTGTCAGAATGAATAATCTGCCCAGCATCCGTAAACACATCCGCCTCGCCTTTGTTGATCAAAACAATCCGATCCGCCAGCTCAAAAACCTTGGGAATATCATGGCTGACGATCACTGCCGTGTAACCAAGCTGCTTTTGCATTCGCTGAAAAAGTCGATAAATTTCCAAGGTCATCAGAGGATCCAAACCGGTGGTTGGTTCGTCAAAAAGCACTATTTCTGGCTCTAACTGGAGAGCACGGGCTAAACCAACTCGCTTTTTCATGCCACCGCTCAGTTGAGCAGGAAATTTTTCCTCATGCCCGGCCAGTTCTAAGGTTGCTAACGTGGCCATGACCTTGGCTCGGATTTCTTCATCATTCAGCTTGGTGCGCTCACGGAGCGGCAAAGCAATATTTTCGAATACGTTCATGGAATCAAACAGAGCAGCACCTTGAAAGAGCACGCCAAACTTAGTACGGAGTTGGCGGAGCTGCGTCTGCCCCATCTTGACTACATCTTGGCCATGAACAAGAATTTGGCCGCTATCTGGCTTAAGGAGACCGAGAATCAGCTTCAGCGTTACACTCTTACCTTGGCCGCTGCCGCCTGCAATAACGGTCGTTTTACCCTTGGGTACGGCCCAACTCACCTCATTCAAGACTCGGTTCGACCGCTCATGTCCGCCAAAGGTCTTACTTACTTTGATAAACTCAATTGCTGTCGCAACTGTCTCACTATACGCCATTTTTCTTTCCGTTACAACAACACTACTGTCAGTAGGTAGTCAAAAATCAAGACTGTAACAGAAGACAGCACCACGATTTGAGGGATGTCACTTTGCAAAAATCAACCCTGTGATCAGTTGCTAGTCGTGTCGTTGTTGAGTTTGAATGGAAAAGCATCGCTGCAACTTGACAGCACGAATGACATGTGTCATTAGCTATCAGCTAACAATATACAATAATAAGGAGAAAACGAATGGCTGTTCAGCAAATTTATGGTCAGGTAACAAAAGAGGGTACGCTTCTGTCAGGCACACAGTTTAAGTCGAAAAAACTCGACGTAGGTACAACGCTTATAGAATTTGAAAAACCGTTTTCAAACCTACCAACGCCTGTTTGCACTATTTCTGGGCTACCATGGAAAGGTCTTGAAACTTCAGTGGTTCTTCTCGAAATAACTCCATATCGTTTCGTCTGTGCAACCTCATCAGAGCAACGGCCTATTGATTGTGCTTTTACCTTTATAGTCTCAGGTGAAGAATAGTTCTTTCTTTCAACGCAATCTACTTGCATGGATTTCATATCGCCATTTCAACCATTTCAGTCGGCACTATACGTTATCTCAACTATTACAACAGCACCGCTGTTAGCAGGTAGTCAAAAATTAGGACTGCAATGGAAGACAGTACCACAGCTTGGGTTGTCACTTTACTGACGCTTTCTGCGCCAAAACCTGCCCCTCGGATGCGGTGAACAAAATAGCCGCGTCCGGCACTGATCCAAACGATTAACAAGGCAAAGACAAAGGATTTAATAATGCCGAGCCGAATTTCATGATTAGTAACGCTGACCATCATACTGTTGAAATAGGCTCCAGAATTGGCACCCATCAGCTTGACTCCGGCCAAATAACCACCATAAATGCCAACCACATCAAAAATAGCCGTGAGCAGTGGTACCGTAAGGATAGCGGCCAGTAGCTTTGGAGAGATCAGGTAACGGAAGGGATCAATGGCCATGCACTCTAGCGCGTCGATCTGCTCGCTGATGCGCATAATGCCGATCTCGGCACAAATGGCTGAACCAGCCCGGCCTGCCACCATTAGGGCAGTAAGGATTGGGCCAAGCTCCATGACCAAAGTGAGAGCCACGGCCGAGCCAAGCATTCCTTCTGCACTGAATTTATTTAAAGTATGATGACCTTGTAGGCCAAGCACCATTCCAGAGGTGAGAGCAGTGAAAAAAATTACCGCTAAGGAACCTGCGCCGATAAAACGCATCTGCCGGAGCAGCTCCCGGCCTCGGAAAGGCGGGCGGAACAACCCAGTTAAGGTAGAAAGCAAGAAGATGCCCATACTTCCTAGGTCGGCAAGGAGGACAAGACACTGGTCGCCAAGGAAAAAAAATGGTCTGGCCCAGCCAGTGATCATGTTGTTCTGCACGAGAATTTATTGCATAGTTAGTAATGAATGACCGCAGTCGGGATAATGTACCATAACAGAGAAAATTTGCATGAATATTTTTTTCATCCCGCAGAGCTTGCAGCGCGCTTGATTCAGCAGGAAAAATGCAAACTGAGGGATGGGCTATGGGAATGACGGAGGCGAGAAAAAAACGCCCTAATTCGACCGAAGATTTTTATTTGAATTTTCTCCCTGTAGCCTTTTTTCCACGTAGTATCAAGACCAGTTGCCTTTTAAACTTCTCTTCAAATCTTTTTGCAAGTTCATTACTTGTCCGTCCGCAGCGTAGGACAACCAAATCCAAAGAAGGAATAATATAGGCAAAGTTGCCGCCAGAACCAAAGATACGTAACGTGTCTTTAGGTAGTTCTTTTCCTAACCAGCCATCAACATTAGAACGCAGATTCGGATAGTTCGGGCTGCGGAAGGTGCGTTCAATCCACTCTCTGTCAACAAGCTGTTCGTTCTTCCACTTGCCTTTTTTTAGCAGCAGCCAACAAAAACGAGCATAGTCTCTGGCTGTCATTCGCAGGCCACCAGCAGTGTTCCAACGATGATAACCCGGTCCAGGTGGAGCATGATACGAAACCCCGTCAAAGCCGAGAGGATCCAGCAGTAAATACCAGAGAAGATTGTCAGCAGTATGGCCGGAAATATGGCGAAAGGCAATGCCGAGATGAGAGAAGCCAATACTGCTATAAGCACCTTGATGTTGTCCCCACGTCTCACTTCCCTGCCATTGCTCTGGTTTACCTAGATCAAAAAAGAGCTTGCCAGTTCCGGGAAATTTTGCGTCATGACCAACTACCCAGTCGCCGTAGTAGCTCCAATGATCGCGGCCTGTTTCAACTTGCGTACCGTCTGCGGTGGTTTCTGGCATGAAACCTGCTATATGCTGAAAGACTTGTTCAAAAGTGATAGCAGCTTTACGCGGATCCGAAAGAGGATAACCGTGTGTCAACCAGAGCGGATCGTACAATTTGCTTTGTTCTGATAATTCCTTTACGGGCAGTTCGTCCTGTCTGGCTTTCTGCATCAGAATACCGAAAAGCACATAGGCGAACGACTTACCGTTCGAGGAAAGATACTGCTGAAAGGTTTTGGATTCAGGTCGTAAATAGCGTTCCCCGACTATCCAGCCATTTTTAATCAGTATAAAGGAGGAATGATTATGGTAATCATAGCCAGGGACAACACTGTTTGGCAAAAATACACTCAGTTTACCAATTTGCTGAAGAGCTTCGTAGTTAAGTCCTAAAGACTCAACAAACTCTTTTGAAGTGTTTATTCGCCAACCGCCCTGCTCACGCGGCGGCGGGAAATATTCTTGTTGAATCTTCTCTTGTTCTTTTTCGCAGGAAGAGAGAGAAAAAAAGAAAACCAAGATAGGCAGGACAAAGAAAAAACGAAATAGAGTCATATTTACAGCAATCAGTTCTCTGCTTTGATGGTGTAGGTTCCTCTATACGTTACACTGTTTTTGCAATGTAGATTTACCGTCCCCTTCTCAACAAGACTATTGTTGTTGATAAAACCTTGGCCGTTTAATGCCATATCGCAAGTTCCTTGTTGAGAAAGAACACAAGTTCCTATATATTTTGTAGCAATATCAACCGAATTTTCACCTTGTCTACAAAGCATGACAGCTTTTAAATTAACTGTTCCATGATTGCTTATGTTTTCAGCCTTGTCACCATAAACAAAGACCATATTTTCAAATAAATCTTGTTTTTTTCTGCCGTTCAGCATTAGTTCAAGAGTTCCTGTATAAGCTCCGGTAGGACAAGGTATATTTGAACCAAGTTGCACTGAATTGTCAGCAGCAAACAAAGTACCAATAGAACATTCTGTAACTAGGATGAAAAATAGAAATATTTGCATCTACGATAGATAAAGGCTGGCACATCTGGCGATTTCCGCCTCCTGCTGTTCTTGGCTCCAGTTAAGCAGGCTGCCCATCAACGCAGCGCATGAAGTGAGAGTTTCTGGCTTTGGTCTTTCTCCTGAACCCAGATCAGTACGTCGGCGTACTACATCATCAAGATGGAGAGCCATTTCCTCCTTAACCGCATACACTATCTCTGCCTCTAATACTTCATCTGATCCAGAAAGCGGCCGTAAAAATTCGGCATAAGAAAGAATTTTTTTATACGATGAACCGTAATTGCAAAGCAGATGACGAGCTGCTTTTTGCTCAATGCCTGCGGCTATGAGCTTCGGCATATTTTCTTCGCAAAAGACAGTAAAACTTTCCATTACTCCCCCTTCAAGAGGAAATTCTACAGTTCTTGATTTTTTAAACGATTTTCCCATTTTGCGGAAATAGCGATTTATGGTTTTCTGGCCTATGTCCCGGGCCGTAGTGTATTTAACTGGTTGCAAAGAAAAAAGATTGCCTACACCCTCTTCCTGATGGTCAAGCAGCTTGAAATCGCCATCTGGCTTGAAGCGGCCTGGAACAAAGCCTTTGTGAATAAGACAGATTTCATCTCTGCGAAGAGGCGTACCCGGATAGACCTTGTTTATGCGGCTGAGAAATTGCTCAATTTCCTCCTCGCTGACCCGAAGCTGCTCAGGCTCTGCCTGCCACGCCGCCTCATCAGTGCCAATCATCCAGTAATCCCGCCACGGAGCAAAGAAAAAAACTCGTTCGTGATCAAAAAGTCCTACTGCCTGCTTGCCGGGAAACAGCTTTCTTTTGGTGACCAGATTCATTACCCGGCACTGTGGCAGATCCCGTTCTTGCAGCGAGGGCAGTAACTTGAGTAGCTTTCCTGCCCAAGCTCCAGCGGCATTGATGACGAAGTCAGCAGAGATGGTGAATTCCTTTTCCTGAACGGTATCTTTCACCTGAACGCCGATAATTTTATTATCCTTCAAATGAAACCCAACGACTGGACAGTAGTTCAGCGCATCAAGGCCGTTTTGCACACCTGAATGAATAAAGGCTATGCCAAGCCGCTCTGAATTGACTGCCATGCCGTCATGCCAAACAGCCGCGCCGGTGAAAGCTGGCTGATCAAATTTCTCACCAAGCAGTTGGATTAGTTCTTGTTTTGACAGGATGTTACCCAAAGGAATCTGCTTGTCTGGCGGCAGGCCCTTGCTTCGATCAAAGGAAATCAGACTGTTGACAGCAAGAGCGGCGCATAATCCTGGACGACTGCGCAGACTAGGCAGAGATTCGGTCGGCAGGACACATTGCAGAGGCTGCACCAGATGCGGTGCGATTTTCAACAGAGTTCGTCGCTCTCGATTGGATTCGCGGATTCTTGGCAAATTTGCCTGTTGGAGATAACGGAAGCCGCCGTGGATGATTTTCAGGGAATTGGAGGAAGTCTGGCTCATAAAATCTGAGGCTTCCACTAGACAGGTTTTCAGGCCACGACTTGCTGCTTCATAAGCCGTAGCAATACCATTGATACCACCGCCAATCACGACAAGATCATAATGAGTGCGGGCAACCTGTTCAATATTTCTTTTTATCATTTAGGTAGTTATCTGAAACGGTAGCTTTTTTCCAGCATTGATTTTTTGCATCAGCTCATTATAAAAGCCCATGATTTTCTGTTCATACGCAGGACGACAGTATTCTGCTACTGCCTTTTCTTTAGCCCGTGTCGCCCTACGGCTGGCCTCTTCGCTGTCCGAGAGAATTTGTTGCAAGGCCACAGCCATGTCTGCTGCTTCAGGAGCAGCAAGAAAGGCAATGCTTTCGTCTAGCACTTGGGTATGGCTGACAATCTTTGTGGCTAAGACCGGTTTGCCAGAATCCATGTAAGAATAAATCTTCATTGGCGTATTTTCGCCTTCTGTGCGTGGAGAAACAAGCACATCTGCCTGCTTGAGATACATAGCTAGGTCAGCAGAAGGACGTGGGCCGATAAAAAAGACGCGGCTGCCAATACCAAGCTGCTGGGCCATTGTCGTATAGTGCTGCATATCTTTTGCAGTGCCGCCGATGATCATCAAACTGCATAAAAGTTCCGAGTCAAGTAAGGCAAAGGATTTAAGCAATAGAGCAATACCCTGATACCGCTCTAAGTTGCCGACATACATCACCAACTTTCCTTGATAGCCAAATTTTTCCCGCAGCAATTCCGGCAGGGTCGTGCTGTTTTCCTGAAGCAGACTAATGTCCTCCAAACGGAGCAGCAGCTTTTCGCGATCAAAACTTCTGATTTTTTCCTCAATCGCTTTGCAGACTGGAATCACGCCACTGCTACAGCGAACTGCAACTTTTTCAAAGAGTTCAAAAACGCCTCTGAAGGAACGGAGAAAGGTCAGTTTGGCAAGAAGCTGGTCGCTCATCCATGAATCGAGATCATAAACATAGGGAATATCAAAAAACATCCACAGGAGCATGGCGATGAACACCGATTCCTCCACGGCATGAACCAAATCAAATTTACCTTTCCTCCGCAGCCAAAATGATTCGACTGTCATGAGAAAATCGCTAAAGATTTTTTTGAGGGAAAAGCCGGGAGGGACAGAGCTAAGACCGGGGAGAGAGGGAATCCGATGAATGGTCACATGATCCATGACCAGATCTTCACCTTCGCAAAAAACAAGCAGATGTACATCATGGCCCATCTTGCCGAGGGTTTCTGCCATCAAGCGAACAGCAATTGGCGTACCCCGGTTTTGAAAAAATGGCTGCGGTGCGAGCAAAAGAATTTTCATAAGATCTCTCCTTTTTATCAACCCGAAGAATAATCGGCGAGCCGAAAAGCTGCGTCAGGCCACAGGTACGGCAACAGCTCTCAAGAAAACGGGAAAGGCCAGCAAACCTCAGCTTTCGGTGCAATACCATGGGCAGAAAGAATTCTGGTCTAAGCTGTGGCTGGCCGAAGCCATGTTGAGCGAACTCGTTGAGAATCTGTTTCCTGCTAAAAAGGCCAAAGGTTCTTGTATTCCCTTCTAGCTTTTTTTTCAAGCGAAAAAATAGAAAATTCAAAATGTTGACACTGCGGATATCAGGATAATCAATAATGACCGTTTGAGTAGCTACCCGCGCCAGCTCGGCCAGCAGCAAGGGCCAACGGTCAACGTGTGGGACCAGACGGAAGGCAATAACCAGATCAAAAGAATTGTTAGCAAAAGGGAGATGGAGCATGTCGCAGGTCTGATAGGCATAGCTCCCTTCTGGCAGTCGTTCAGTCAACCGTGTCTTGCAGCTCTCGTTGCTGCCGGTCACGGTCACCTTGAAGCCGCGTTCAGCCAGCGGTACAGCAAGTTGGGCATGGCCGCCGCCAACATCGAGTATTGTTGCGCCCGGCCTAAAGTCGGCTTGGAGCAACTCAAGGAGAATGTCTAACTGCATCTGGAGAAAATATGCGCCGACCGGCCCAGCGAAGCGGCTGGCATAACCTTCTGAGGCAGTTTCGATGTCAGCGGTTTCGAGAAAGCTCAGAGGTTTCATAATGTGCTGTGAATGTTATTTTTTTGTCTGTTTACGAGCGGCAGCATTATAGCGCAACCTTCTTAGCAGTTCAAGTAAGTTAGAACGGCTGCCAAAATGTGAGACTGTCGCCTGACCTTTTAGGACTTGGTGCAGTATCGTACTTGGTGCTGTAATTTGTCTCTCTGAAACTATCCGAGAGCCATATCTAGCAAACTGCTTTTCTTCACCGCTAAAAGGCAGCGGGTCAGAGCCTTGGATGATTGCGTAACCAAGCTGTTTAGCCCGCCGCATCAGGAGAGGTAGCGGCCAACCTTGGTGGCGTAAACTGACATCGCCAAGCAAAAAATCTTGAGGACTAAAGTCTCGCAGCAAAGCGGCAATAACTTTGCCCCGCTGGAAAAACCATTTGCCCGGCGACCAAGGGAGTACAGGGACACCATTTTTTTTCAGGATTGATTGAATTAGTTCTGCCGCCGGAACACCATCAGCATAGAGTGCGTCTGTGCAAAGAGCAAGCACTTCAATCCCTTCTGCTGCGACGATCTGGCGGCCTGGTAGTAGATACAAGGATCTGTCATCGCTGTTTCTTCGTAAAACAAGCTGGTGGTTATCTGCTTGTTCTACAGAAAAATACTGAAGAGCAAGATTGTCCCTCAGTAAGAGTTGATAAAAATGACAAGCAGAACGTTCGGCAAGACAGGCGGCAAAGACCGCCTGTGGATTTTGTGCTACCAATCGGTCAAGCAAGAGGGAAAAGGCTTGATCAAAATCATAGCAGGCATAGAGATGGAGATGGGTGTCAGCAATCAGTTCCACAATTTCCCCTACTTCATCAATTCTAAAGCTGCCTTAATAATCCCAGCAGTGTCAATGCCTGCATTTTTCCAAAGCAACTGCTGCGAGGCTTGCTCGACAAATTTATTGCCATAACCAAGAATACGTGTTGGAACGAGAAGATGGAGTTCATTGAGCAGTTCCAGAACGGCACTGCCAAAGCCGCCTTTTCTGACATTGTCTTCTACAGTCAGCACTCTGCCGCAACGTTTTGCCCAATCACTAATTAATTCGTTATCTAATGGTCTGATAAAACGGGGATTAATTACTGCTGCTTCGACACCAAGTTTTGCCAGTCCCTCTGCTGCTTGTAAGGCTGGATAAACCCGGTTACCGATTGGGAGCAAGAGTATATCTCCACCTTCTCGCAGTAATTCGCCCTGGCCAATTGGTAGTAATGTTAGCTCGTCATCGAGAGCTATTCCTTCACCACTGCCGCGCGGATAGCGAAGAGCGCAAGGGCCGCCGTCATGATTAAGAGCAGTATAGAGCATGTGCTGTAGCTCATTCTCATCTTTGGGAGCCATCAAGGTTAGACTTGGAACAAAGCGGAGAAAGGAAATGTCAAAGACCCCGTGATGGGTTGGGCCGTCATCGCCAACCACGCCTGCTCGATCAATGGCAAAAGTCACCGGCAGTTTAGGCAAACAGACATCATGAATAACCTGATCCAAGGCTCGCTGCATGAAGCTCGAATAGATTGCAGTCACTGGCCGCATTCCAGCCAAAGCCAGTCCAGCAGCAAAGGTGATGGCGTGCTGTTCGGCAATGCCTACATCAAAGAAACGCTCTGGAAAACGCTGACTAAAGTCGATCAGACCAGTGCCTGCGGGCATAGCCGCTGTAATTGCCGCTACTCGTTTATCTGTTTCTGCGAGAGAGCACAGCGTTTTACCAAACACTGAGGTGTAAGAGGGCGGCCCGGCCAGCGACAGCGGTTTGCCATCAGCAATGGAAAATGGCCCCAGACCATGATAATCACCAGGATGTTTTTCAGCAGGTTCGTAGCCCTTGCCTTTCGTGGTCAGGACATGCACTAAGACCGGGCCGTGGCTGCTGTCGCGAACACTCTCTAAAGTTTCTAGCAGAGCTTCTAAATCATGACCAGGAATAGGGCCAATATATTCAAACTTCAGGGCTTCAAAAAGCATCCCAGGGGTAAAAAAAACTTTCAGGCTTTCTTCAGATTTACGCAGGACACTGAGAATGTTTTCACCTACAGAGCAAAGTTTCAAACCCTCTTCGATCTGATCCTTGAGACGGCGCATCGTCTTTGAGGACAGCTTTCTGCTTAGGAAGCTGGACAGCGCGCCAACATTGGCTGAGATCGACATCTCATTGTCATTGAGAATGACTATCAGATTTTTATGCAGATCGCCTGCATGATTAAGTCCCTCAAAGGCTAGTCCACCGGTCATAGAGCCGTCGCCGATTACCGCAATGACTCGGCTGCTATCACCCTGTAGATCTTGCGCTGCGGCTAGACCAAGGCCATAGGAAATAGACGTGGAACTGTGGCCAGTTTCAACCACATCATATTCGCTTTCAGAGCGTTTAGGGAAACCGCTAAGGCCCTGATGCTGGCGTATAGTATGAAATTTATCTCGGCGGCCTGTGAGTAATTTATGCGCATAGCATTGATGCCCTACATCCCAAATGAGCTTATCTTGGGGCGTGTTAAAGACATAGTGGAGAGCCAAGGTTAACTCGACTACTCCAAGGCTGGGGGCAAGGTGACCACCAGTCACAGCTACGGTGTTGATAATTTTTTCTCTGATTTCAGCGGCGAGCAGATATAGCTCCTCCATATTCAACCCGCGCACATCCTCAGGAGAATGGATATTCGCCAGTAAACTGACTGTTTCTTCCGGTGAGGGGCTGGTCATGGCATAGTCCTTCGGTTCTTGAGAACCGGTACCCTATCTGACTGTCAATGTTGCGTATCTTCTTTTAACATGGGGCAAAAATAGCCTTATTACAACGCTACATTGTAAACTGGATGTCACTTGCTTTCAACTCCTGATTCTATCCATTTTTTCAAAGCCTCGACCGGTGTGACATAACCGAGGTTTCTCTGAGGAATGTTGGAGTGATAAATGTGAAGATACCGGATCAGAGTTTCTTCAAGCTGCCGGGCTGATTCAAAAGGGGTCTGCTGAACAACCTCTTTAATTCTAACGTTGAAGCGTTCAACCATCCAGGTTGTCTGCGGTTTGCGGGGTTTTATGAGGTGGTGCTTAATGCCGTGCTTTGCGCATTCCTGATCGAAGAGGTACTTTCCGGTCGGCAACCGTTCTCCTAACGGGCAGAAACGATCGGTGAATTCCTTGCCGTTGTCAGTGAGAATTTTTGAGATGACGAACGGAGATTTATTGAGATTCTTCAGAAAAGAACGAGCTAACTCCACTGTTTTCGAAGCTCGAAACAACGGCCAGCTTCTTCTTGGTATATTATCATGCGGGACACGCAACAAGTACTACTATAAGTTCGTACTGCCTGTCGAATTAGCGTTCTAAGTAGATACCTTGCGTCTCAAGAACATCTCTATCTGTCATGTTCTTCAACGCTGCGATAAACTTTTTATGGAGTTTATGCTCTTCAATGACCATCCATGCACAGTCTATAATACCTTCCACACCCTCTCTTGCAGCAAGATCGTTGACAAAGGTAACGTTGCCATCTTCATGGAGTACACAGATTTTATCATAAGGATCAAGAACCGGATAAATAGAGACAAAATCAATGAATTTTAATTTCAATTCCAGTAACGGCTCAACGCCACTCTTACTGGAAGCCACTTCCACAAAAATATGTACAAATTCGCTTATTGCTCGATCAAGTTCTGTGAGTTTTCGTTCTTGGGTATTGCCTTGAGAATCTTCAGTCTCAACAATTTCTTCAGAAATTGCCGGTGCTGATTCGAGAGGATCACTAATAAAATAGCCTAAACCATAAGTGCCGCCACTTTTCTGAAGCATTGCTACTAAGGTATTGTAATCATCATCAGCAATACTAAGACCACCTGTGCCCCAACAATAAGAACCTCCACCCCGCTGGCCTTGGTGAAAAAAGAGAACAGCACAGTCAGATCGACCCTTTACATCAATTTCAATAAACCCGGAAAAATTTTTCTTATTCAGTCGGAAGACAAGGTCTGGGAGGCCAACCTTGGTAGACGGCAGCCGCTCTCTGGCTCGCCGAAAGGCAGGAAGCTGACCCCAGAAGAAGATCGAGTCAGCATCAAGAAAATAGACAGTTATTTGAAAATTTCTCTTTGCCAAGGCTGCTAAAACATGATCTATTCGCTCTGAGGCAATGGCATGTTCACCTTTGTTTTGCGTCAGCCCTCGAACAATATCTGACTCATCAAAATAGACCATCAATTCTTGAGCTGCACCTTGACCGTACAAACAGCCGCTGCCAATTTCTCCTTGCAGATGCTGAATAAATTTTTCAATGTCTAAATAGTAACTGTTCAGACCGGTTAAAAAGGGCTTTTCCCGTGGCAGAAGCATCTGTCAGTTCTTTCCTTATTCAGCGAGATGGCGAATGATATCGTAATCAGTATCTTGAGCAGCCTTGAAAGCGGTGATCCCTAATGCCTGGAGAATAGGATCATCTTTGGGAAACTGCGTCAGGATTGTGCGAAGTTCTTCTTTTTGAGATTGCGGCATGTCTCGGCTGACTGATACGGCCCAGTTTGGCAGGGGTGCAGTAGCCGTGACAACAATAACAGACCCCGGCCTGATGAATGCCTCTGCCCGCTGGAGAGCAAGTTCACTCAGGAAACCAGCATCAACATCACCAAGACTCACGGCAAGAGCTACGTTTTCTCCTCGTCCCTCGGTCGCCTCGCTCAAATGGCAATCCTGTTCTACGGTAAGCCCTGCATCCTGAAGGGACTTTTTTTGCGAGAGATATCCATCTACAGAAGCAGTGCTGGTGATCATGACCGTTCGGCCTCTAAGATCTTTCAGATTGGTAATCCCAGATTGAGGCCGACTAATGATGATGCCTCGAAGCTGGGCACCATTCTTTCTTTGAACAGCAGTTGCCAAGACCTGATGCTGACTCGAAGCATTGACATAGGTCATAGGGCTTTCATAGCCAATAACAATGCCACCCCGTAATAGCTCTGCTTCGTACTCAGCTATGTTTTTAGTCAACACTGGACGGATATTGTTGCCAGTTTCTGTGCTAAGATGAGCAGCGAGTGGTGTAAGAAGCGTTATCAGCTTTTCCGATGGCCAAATGGGCAACATGGACAGCGTATAGCTCTCACTGCCAAAAATAGCAGAGCTATATAAAAAACACAATGAAAACAGCAGAAAAAGAACGCCTTGTTTCATCGTTGTTAAGACGACTTGGTCAACTTTTCGACAGAGGTTCTCACAGAATGACGCATTCGCTCTAAGGCCATGCTCATTTCGCGAATCTCACGGCTGCCTTCAGTAGTAATGGCTAAGTCTAACTCGCCAAGACTGATTCGATTAGCAGTGCCTGTTAAACTATGCGCTGGCCGCGTTATAAGCCCGTTGATTAATACAGTGAGCAAAAAGACAAAAAATAGTGCGAGGCCCGCCGGGACAAAGAATAACGGCGAAAGTAATGTCTGCCGCAAGGCTGTCTCTGCCTCTGTAGTGAAAAGACCGACATGCACCTCGCCATCAATTTCTGTCAGGGCTAGGACTCGATCCTGTACTGGTTGTCCACCCATATTGATACGGATACTGCCCTCTTTAGCTCCAGCTTTAAGGCCGTTCAGAGCTAATACTTCGACAGGAAATCCTTTTTCCTGAACCTGTTGGCTAAAATGGCTCTCAAAGCTATTCATCGTATGAAAAAAACCAGCTACCACAACACCTTTTTCATTAACTACTGCGGTATAGGCTATGCCTGGTAATTGAGCAGCCTGCTGCGTCGCTTGACTAACTAACAGGTAATCTTTTCGCACTAAAGGCAACGATACAGCTTGTTTTAACGAGGTGGCAACCGCTAAACTCCGTAGCTCCATTTGTTGCCAGACCAGTTTGGGAACATACTTAAAATATAAAAAAATAAAAGAACTACCTGTTACCAAAAGGCCAATAACTGCTGCAATCAGTAGATAAAAAACAAAAGGCCGACCTCTGCCTTTTGCTACGCTAGGAACAACTGACGGCAGCATAGGTTTTGCTTCAGCCTTTGTTTCTCCAGCAGGTACAGAGGTACCAGAGCTAGATGCAGCAGTAGGCGGCGAAACTGGCTTTGGTTTTTCTACCACGATGATATGACCACAGGCTTTACAGGCAAATTTTGCCCGTATGCCTTTGATCTTATCTACGTCAACGTGGTATTTTTTCGCGCAGTCTTCGCAGATAACCAGCATGACGACAATCCTCCCCGCCTGTTTCCGCAAAAAAATCCCTCCAGCATCACTCGCCTTAGACAGAGACTGTGTGCTGACCCCTCTATTCGTTATATGGCGCGGAAGGCCCTGCGGTCAATGGTTATTTTTTTAGCCCAGCAGCTCTTCAACTCTGGAGTTTTTTCAGCAGCCACGCCATATTCTGGCCAAGATTGCGCATTGTTGCTACACCTTCAGCATCAGCGGCCACTTCGCCTTTATCGCGTCCCATGCCGATATTCCAGTAGGAAGCCCCGACCGTGATCATTTGGCCAATGGTGAAAAAATGATTAATGGAATCAAAAACATGAATTGCCCCAGCTCGGCGGCAGGCCACCACTGCTGCCCCAACCTTGCGGCGGTACATGTCACCGTTAGCTCGTGAGACCATACCAGTACGGTCAATCAGAGCTTTCAGGTCAGAACTCATGTCGGCAAAATACGTGGGCGAACCAAGAATAATGCCGTCTGCTGCATCCATCTTGGCAATACAGTCGTTGATGCAATCAAGTTCCACTGCACAACGTCGATTTTTTTTAGCAAAACACTGATAGCAGGCAATGCAACCGTGCGGATGCTGTCCTGCCAAATTGATCAGCTCGGTCTCTATACCTTCCTTTTCCAGTTCCTCAAACACATACGTAATCAACTGTTCGGTGTTGCCACCTTTGCGGGCACTGCCGTTAACTGCTACTACTTTCATACTTTCTACCTCGCTGTTACGCTTTCTTTCCTAATTAACAAAGTTGCTGGAAACTATACGCCAGATAACAGCAACGGGCAACGGGAAAGCGCATCAGTGATGCAGTCGCGCCAGCTCTACTTTCAGGCAGCGATCCATGACCACCGTCAAGCCCGCCTGTTCTGCCAGTTGGGCAGCGGCCTTGTTGATAATACCCTGCTGCATCCAGATGAGCTTTGCCTTCACAACAATCGCTTCGCGAACTATCGGTTCAACCTCTTCTGGTTTGCGAAAGATATCGACAATATCAACCGACAGTGGCACAGAAAGCAAATCAGGCCAACACGGCTCACCCAAAATTTCATTATAGCCGGGATTGACTGGAATGATCTGATACCCAGTCTCTTGCAAAAAGCGAGCAACCTGATGACTGGGCCGCTGCGGGTTTAGCGAAAGGCCAACAACTGCCACGGTGCGGCTTTCTCGGAGCAAACGAACAAGATCAGGTGCTGGGAAAAAAGGGAACATAATTGACAAAGGAGCAAAAAGACCATAATACTGTGCTGCACACTGCGCCCGCTGCGCAGACCGTCAATTTAAACCGGCAGGAGGCGTTTTAGCCATGTATTTTCAAGAAATCATCGCTGCTCTGAACAGCTATTGGGCATCTGTCGGCTGCGTAATTATGCAGCCCTATGACATGGAAGTCGGTGCAGGCACCTTTCACCCTGCCACTCTCCTCAAAGCCTTGGGACCGGAGCCGTGGAAGGCTGCCTATGTTCAGCCTTCTCGCCGCCCAACCGATGGCCGCTACGGTGAGAATCCCAATCGTCTCCAGCACTACTATCAATACCAAGTAGTAATTAAACCGTCACTGCACAATATTCAAGAGCTGTATTTAGGCAGTCTGCGAAAATTTGGTCTTAATCTGCTGGAGCATGACATCCGTTTTGTTGAGGATGACTGGGAATCACCAACCCTCGGTGCATCTGGTTTAGGCTGGGAAGTCTGGCTGGATGGCATGGAAGTAACCCAATTTACTTATTTTCAGCAGGCTGGCTCGTTGGAGCTATACCCAGTGACTGTGGAGATCACCTATGGCTTGGAACGGCTGGCCATGTATCTCCAGAAAAAGGAGTCAGTCTATGATATTATGTGGAACCGGGAAGTAAGCTATGGCCAAATTTTCCTTCAGGCCGAGCGTGAATTTTCCGCCTTCAACTTTGAAGAGGCCAATGTTCCAGATCTTATTACCAACTTCAACAACTGGGAGCGAGACGCGCTTAAGCTCTTGGAAAAACATTTAATTCTCCCTGCCTATGATCACTGTCTCAAATGTTCACACACTTTTAATCTGCTTGATGCCCGCAAGGCCATCAGTGTGGCTGAACGGACGCGCTACATAGGCCGAATCCGCAACATTGCTCGCCAAGTTGCACAAAATTATGTAGCCCAACGTGAGGCAATGGGCTGGCCACTGCTGGCAGAACAGCGACAGGCAATGATGGCTGAAGCAGCCTGAGCAGGATCAGAGAGCAGCCAAAACCAGATTGCGTAAGGCTCGAATAAACTGCGGCTCGTCATTTAATCCTTTGGTGGATTCGAGCCGCATACCCAGTTCCTTGGCTTTATCTTTATAGAGCATATCTATTTCGTACAAGGTTTCAATATGATCGGAGACAAAGGCAATAGGCATCATAAGAATATTTTTGCATCCCTCAGCCGCCAAACTGGTCAGCATGTCCTCGGTGGATGGCTCCAGCCAGCGTACCGGGCCGCTGCGACTCTGAAAGCAAAGCCTACCTTGCTGGCCGGTCTGCTGCTCTAAAGCGGCAATAGTTAGCCTCAGTTCATCAAGATAAGGATCGCCTTCGTCAATAAATTTTTGTGGCAGGCTGTGCGTACTATACACTATTTGCACTTGGCCATCACTAAAGCGGGCCAGCCCTTCCTGAATGCGGGCTGCAAGGCAGGCAATGTAGTCTGGTTCAGTCGGCCAAGAACGAATTTCCTGCAAGGGCAGATTCAGGCCGAGTTTCCGATTCTGAACATGTAGATCAAGGAGCGAAGAACCGCTGGTTGCGCGGCTGTATTGCGGATAAAGTGGTAAAGCAAGGAGTTGAGTTACTCCAGCAGTAGCCATTTCTCGGAGTGCAGCAGCCGTAAAAGGATGCCAGTAGCGCATAGCCGGGCGGATCATGAAGTCCCCGTCATCGGCCAAAATTTGTTCTAAAGCGGCAGCTTGGCGGCTAGTTATCTCGGCAATCGGTGAGCCACCACCAATTTTTTGATAGTTTGCCATACTTTTTGGAGCGCGGCGACGGGCTATCAGCGAGGCGAGTGGTTTCTGGAACAGAGCCGGGCCAAGACGGATGATCTGCCGGTCAGAAAATAAATTTTGCAGAAAAGGAAGCACATCCTTCTGCCGTCGTGGCCCGCCCATGTTAAGGAGCAGTACCCCGGTTTTTCTTTTCATTTTTTGTCTCCTGTGCCAGTTCCACAATTTATGCTAACAAAGTACACGGATTTTACTGCCAACGTCAAGCAAATGTCGTTTTTAAGTCTTGCCTGTTCCCTGTTCAATGTCTATAATAACTGTATGGTAAGACTGACATTCACCGCCGAACACCGGCTATATTCCGCTGGTGCCGCGCAATCATTCCCTGTTCTGTCCTTTTTCCAGATTCCACATCCTCAGTCTAGCAGGCTGAGGCATCTTAGGAGGGCGCAACTATGGTTGTTCGATTGCAATAAGCACGGAGGCAGCAGTCCTGCTGCACAACAAGGCAGCGGCATGGGGTCGCTGACGCTGAAAACTTGGAGGAAATAATGGATCTGAAAGTTGAGACCAGAAATCTTGACATGCGCGCCGGCTGGCAGGAGAAAATCGAAGAAGAGCGAGACAAACTTGTCCGGCATTATGCAAACTTCGTGCTTCATCTGCGAGTCAGCATTGAAGCCACTCCCGGATATAAGGAAGGCGGCTATGAGGTCAGCATTGTTGCATCAGTGCCCAATGACACTGTAGTTGTCAAGCGCTGGGGCGAGAAAGTGCATCCCCTCTTGGTGGAGACCTTTGACGTTCTTGGTCTACAGCTCAAAGATATTGTTAGAAAGAAGCAGAATCACAAGAATCAGGCCAGCGTCAAAACGCAAGGCGGCGTTCCTGGCGGCGATACCAAAGGTACAGTGCAGCGGGTCTTTGATGAGTATGGCTTCATTATGACTTTGGATGACCAAGAAGTCTTTTTTCATGCCAACTCGCTGAAGGACATCAGCATAACTGATCTGCAAGAAGGGACAGATGTGAGCTTGGCAATGGAAGAGGGTGCCAAAGGCTTACAAGCAGTTTGGGTGAAGGCTGCCTAACGCTTTTACTCTTTCTCCGCAGTACATGAAAAGCTCCTGTCGATTACGGCAGGAGCTTTCTTTTTTGCTTGTCGCAGCAGTAGAAAATTGGTTTGATGGCAGAGAAAGAAGAGCAATTCAGAACGGAGCTGATCATGTCGTCATTCATTCCTGCACATCAGAACAACGAGGAAATTCTGGCACGCATCGCCGCACGCAAGGCAGAGCTGGCAGACCGGCTGCTTATTTTGAGCCATCACTATCAGCAGGAAACGGTGTATCAGTTTGCTGATTTAACTGGTGATTCACTTCGGCTGGCGCGTGAAGCGGCGGCGATCAAAGACCGGCAGTTTCTGGTTTTCTGTGGGGTGCATTTCATGGCCGAGGCCGCAGATATTTTAGCTGCTCAGGAGCAACAGGTTATCCTGCCCCACTTAAGCGCAGGTTGCCCAATGGCAGACATGTCTTCCCAGTCTGCGGTAGTCGCAGCTTGGAAAGAATTGCATCAAGCCACTGGCCTGCCAGAAGAACGGATGGTGCCAGTTACCTATATCAACTCTTCAGCAGCGATTAAAAGTTTTGTTGGTGAACACGGCGGCGCATCCTGTACCTCCTCTAATGCCAAGCGAGTTTTAGAATGGGCTTTGCAGCAGGGTGAGCTTGTTTTTTTCTTTCCTGATCAGCATCTGGGCCGTAACGCTGCATCCTTCCTTGGTTTGCCAGACGAGCAGGTCGCGCTCTGGCGGCGAGGGGAGCCGTTGGGTGGTTGTACACAGAAGGAGCTACAGCGGGCAAAAGTGGTGCTCTGGGATGGCTACTGCGAGGTGCATTTACGCATTTTTCCTGATCATGTGCAACAGTGGCGCACTCGTGATCCCCAAGCCGTGATCATGGTTCATCCTGAATGCCGCCACGAGGTCGTAGAGCTGGTTGATCTGTCTGGCTCCACAGAACAGATTGTTGCGGCTGTAGAAAAGAGCGAATCTGGGAGCCGCTGGGTGATCGGCACTGAGCTAAATTTGGTGGAGCGTCTGGCTCGCCAGCACCCAGACAAAACTATTCAGCCGCTGGCTCCAAACTGTAGTTGTCCGACCATGTCAATGATCGACCCGTCTAGCCTCTTGTATGTGCTGGATAATCTGGCCGAGGGCCGGGTGGTGAATCAGATTAAAGTACCGGAGCACATAGCAGCACAGGCAAAAAAATGCTTGGACAGAATGCTGGCCATCTAAGCGTTTCGCTTTTCTTCCTGCTTGATTCGCTCCCACTGCGCTTGCAGTTGCGCTTCAGACAGTTTTGTCCCGTCTTCAGCAGCAAAGACATGCGGATGGCGACGCAGCATTTTTTCACAGGCAGCATCAAGAGCCATAGCAGTAGAACAGCCACCCTGTTCTTCGCAGATAGCCAAGAGCAGGGCCAGAACAAAGTGGAGGTCGCCTGCCTCTTCGCAGATTAAAGCAGGATTGCCCTGATCAATAGCTTCAGCCAGCTCTGCCGCTTCCTCCAGCAGATATTTTTTCAGGCTGGCAGCGGTCTGTTTTTGATCCCAAGGACAGCCACGTTCTGAACGGAGAATACGGACAATTTCTTCCAGTCGTAGAAAGGGTGGAGCAGGCATAATTTTTTGAACATGAGGAGCATTTGCTATGACTGAAAAGGTAGTCTTTTTTCAATCGTATCTTTTTACGCTAGGCCAAAAAGTTCACATTAAAGACGGCCCACGCCAAGGCGATTGGCTGGTCATTGGCATTGACGAACGGAAAATACAGCTCCGCTGCCCAGTTTCTGGGCGGGAATTTACTTGGGACAGATTCTGCTATTTTGTTGAAGAACGAGAAGCCGTATTCCCAGCGCAAAGTTAATCAACAATACTGATTAATTTGACAGTATAAACAACGACCTTGCCAGCCAGCGGGTGGTTGTAATCAACTGTAACCGTATCGCTTCCTACGGCTGTGACCGTGGCAGGAACCTTGCAAACCTGCCCTTCTTGTGCCACATTCAGGGAAAGAATCATACCCGGTTGCGGAGTAAATCTACCTTGGAAGCTGGCTAGAGGAATATCTTGGACCAATTCTGGCTCGTGCAGACCATAGGCATCTTCTGGCTGCACATGGATTACTCTGGTTTGGCCTGGTTCCATGCCAAAAAGACAGGCTTCGACAGCCGGACAGACCGTGCTACTGCCAATAGGCAGAGTCAGAGGTTTGTCAGTTTGTTCAATCAGTTCACCATTTTCTAAGACAGCTGTATAGGTAATGGTGACGGTATCAGTTAGAGCTACAGGACGCATAATTTTCCTTATTGTTGATTGATAGCGTTTTCTGCCCGCTCTATATAAAAAAATATTTGCACACTGGCAAGTCTCGTGACCGCAGCCAGCATTGCTTTTCCTTTGCAATACTTGTATCATTGAGTTTTGATTCGATAAAAAATGAGGAGCAGAATGCAGAAGAAATTGCCAGACCAGCGGGTTGAAAAAGCAGAGACGTGCAGCGGGATACAGGAAAAGGCGGCTCTTTTGGAAGGGGGCTTTCATCTCTTGGGAGCATTGGCAGGTAACGATACAGCAAAAAAACAGGCACAATTCTCTGCAAAAACAAAAAAATAATAGCTGCATCAGAGTAGACAGACAGGCTGCCTGCTCTGAAAAAATTCATAAGGAGGAACTCCATGACGCTTCATTTGCATTTCGCTATTGAGTACGTATTGGCAATTATTGCTGGAGTAGCTATTCTTATTACCCCAAGACTCTTGAATTATATTGTAGCGATCTATCTGATTGTGGTTGGTATAATTGGGATTTTAGGAATCAAAATGTAATGGTATGGAACGGGTGTGCCATCTGTGGTGCGCCCGTGAAAAAAACGAAGAGTTGGCTATGGAACTTGAATGCGCTAAATACGGGGAAAAAATGGATGCAGACAGAGCAGCTTGTCGGCATCCGGCTGACTACTGCCAGCACAGGAAGTCCTGTATGATTCAATTTATGGAACGAGAAAATAAAAGTAAGAATCCCCGGACAAACTCCGAAGAGCAAGCAAAAAAATCCTAACTAATAGGACAGATGGGCTTTTTTAAGCGTCTATGAATATCGTCCAAGAACTTGAACGACTTTCTTTGAGAGAGGAGCAGGCCCAGCACGTCTTGCATGATAATGCCACAGCATTTTACGGCATCATCTTAGATCGTTAACTTTTCAATACTTTTTTGAGAGGTACTTATGAACGCAGCAAATAAGGTACAAGGTCTTGCAATTGTCCTTTTAGCTATCTTTTGGCTAGGAGACGCATTTGCCGATAAAATCGAGCAGCGGATTGTCATCAGCGAGATCGGCCTTTCAACCCCTGAGTCTGTTGAATATTACCCTGAGCAAGATGTCTATCTTGTCAGCAACATCAACGGCAGTTCCGGCGAAGCTGATGGCAACGGGTATATTTCCAAGCTCAAGCCTGATGGCAGCGTTATTGACCTGAAGTGGATTGATGGCACAAAGGAAGGCGTGACCTTGAATGCGCCCAAGGGTTCCGCAGTGGTGGGCGAAAACTTATTTGTTGCTGATCTTAGTCAGGTGCAGGTCTTTGAGCTGCCCAGCGGCAAGCAGATACAATCAATTACCATTGAAGGGAGTACCTTCCTGAACGGGGTAACGCTAGGGCCAGATGGTTCTGTTTATGTCACAGACAGCGGCTATGCGGGTGGAATGGTTCCTTCTGGCACAGATGCTATTTATCAGGTTTGGGCTGATGGTACGTACAAGGCGATTGCCAAAGATAAAGAAATGGGCCATCCAAACGGCATTTGGTATGACGATGGTCGCCTTATTGTGAACACCTTTGGCACAGAGGAGCTATTCAGTCTGGATGCTGCTGGCAACAAGACCGCCTTGCCCAAGCCGCCTAAAGGTGGTTTGGATGGTCTGGTTGAGCTGAAGGACGGGCGTTTTGTTGTTTCGAGCTGGGCAGGTTCTGCGCTGTACGTGCTGGACAAGGACGGGAAATTTACTGCGTTGGCTGATGGGCTGGAGTCACCTGCTGACATTGGCCTTGATACCAAGCGCAATCTGCTCCTAGTTCCCTTGTTCAAAGAGAATAAGGTTGTCCTGTTGCCGTATTGAGTTGCGTAGGTCGGGGTGAGTGTAAGGAACTCAGACAATTGGAGCAATGAGTTGTCCGCCTTAGTTGTACTCAAGCAGACCTGATTGGCGACTTGGCTGGTGTGCGCTCAAGTCCAAGAAAGTAAAGTCTTTCAGAGGAAACAGAATGAATCGTACAAAGTATGAAAATGAACTGGAAAAATTGCAGGTCGAGCTGATTAAGCTCCAGGAGTGGGTCAAACAAGAAAGAAAGCGGGTCGTGGTCGTTTTTGAAGGCCGGGATGCTGCTGGAAAAGGCGGCATCATACGACGGATCACGCACCGGCTCAATGCAAGGTTCTGCAAGATCGTCGCGCTTGGTGTGCCGACGGAAAGGGAAAAAGGCCAGTGGTACTTTCAGCGATACGTGCAACAGTTGCCTGCGGCAGGAGAAATCGTTCTTTTTGACAGGAGCTGGTACAACAGGGCTGGCGTAGAAAAGGTTCTCGGATTTTGTTCGGAAGCAGAGTACCAAGAATTCCTGCATTCGTGCCCCGAATTTGAAATGATGCTGATCCGTTCAGGAATTGTCCTGATCAAATATTGGCTCGAGATCAGCGATGAAACACAAGAAGAGCGTTTCAAAGAGCGTGTCAGCAATCCGTTGAAGCGTTGGAAATTTAGCAAAACAGACTTGGAATCTCGAGAAAAACGTCATGAGTATCTTGCGGCGCGTGACGCTATGTTTCAACAAACCGACACCACGCAATCCCCTTGGCATATTGTGGATGCCAACCACAAAAAGAAATCGAGGCTGAACTGCATCGCGCATCTCTTGAGTAAAATTCCCTATCACTTTGAAATGGGTACGCCGATCAAGTTGCCAAAATTGCACGCGGAAGATATCGCTCAATCCACCACGGTTTCCGAGCTGAATTACGTCCCAGAAGTCTATTGAAATTTGTTATCGAGCTTTCCCTTCTCGCCGCGCTTGTAGTTCGTAGGTCTGCTTGAGTGTTAAGGAAATCAGACAATTTGAGAATGAGTTGCCCGCTTTCGTTGTACTCAAGCAGACCTGCTTGGCTACTTGGCTGGCGTGCGCCCAAGCTCGTAGCTGTCAAGCCCCGTATGATAATATACCAGAAAGGAGCTGGCCGTTGTTTCGAGCTTGGGAACGGATCAGCAAGATATTGTCAGAACAAGAACAGTCCGGTTTGTCATCATGAACATCACACTACATAAAAGAGCGCGGACGACACCTGCAATCCGTCGAGAAATTCAGCAATTTGAACTTTCTGAACGGAAACTGGCAGTGAAATATGGCATCAGCAGAGACACGGTCCGCAAGTGGAAACGGCGCGATACGGTTGAGGATTATTCGCACACTCCGCATAATTTGAACACGAGTCTCACGCCTTCCCAAGAGGCGGTCGTCATTGAGCTGCGGACGGCTCTGCT
>JAPEVH010000055.1 GCA_026645415.1 Candidatus Electronema sp. | reverse complement strand
GGAAAACATCTCTTCGATCAGGAATGTGCGGAACACAGCATTGAGCATCGCCTGATCAAACCGCGAAAACCGCAGACAAACGGCATGGCTGAACGCTTCAACGGCAGAATCAAAGAAATTATTCAGCAGACTCGCTTTGAATCAGCCCAACAGCTTGAAGAAACCCTGATCAGATATCTTGATATTTACAACTCGAATATTCCTCAAAGAAACCTCGGTCATGTCACGCCAATGGAGGCTCTCAGCAAGTGGAGGAAAACTCATCCTGACTTGTTTAAAAAATCGGAAAGTAATCATCCGGGTCTTGATACACAAACAACACCTATGCCTGAACTACCAGAAGTTGAAGTCACCCGCTTGGGCCTGCTGCCGCATCTGCCGGGCCGCAAGATTGTCACCTTGTTCTGCTCTGGAAAGCGGCTGCGCCTGCCAATGCCACCACTCGAAGCGCATATCTGTGGCAGAACCATTGCCGCTCTTGCCCGGCGCGCGAAATATCTGCTCATCCGCATGGACAATGGCAGTGTGCTGGTTGTGCATCTTGGCATGACTGGTAAGCTGGGCCTGTTCCCAAAAGCAGCGGCGCGGGCGGCGCATGATCATTTGTGTTTGGAACTTGACAGTGGCTTGGAGCTGCGTTTCAACGATGCCCGTCGCTTTGGTAGCGTCATGCTCTGGCCGAGTGCGGAGGCGGCACAGATGGAGGAAATATTTACTCAGAGTCAGGGCTTGGAACCATTCAGCCCAGAGTTCACTGCCGCTCATCTGGCCCGACTTGCCGAAGGACGCAGACAGCCGATCAAGACCTTTCTCATGGATGGACGGCGCATCAGTGGCATTGGCAATATCTACGCCAATGAAACCCTGTTTGCCGCCAAGATTCATCCGCAGACACCAGCAGGCAGTCTGAGCGTGAACCAGTGGCAGCGCATTGCTGACTGCGCCGTGATGATCTTGAAACGAGCTATTGCCGCAGGCGGCTCAACGATCAGTGACTTTCTTGGCTCCAGTGGACAACCGGGCCTTTTCCAGCTTCAATTGGCGGTGTACGGTAGGCAGGAGCAGCCTTGCTCGGTCTGCGGCCAGAAGATCAGCAAGGAACAGCTTGGCGGTCGGGCGACCTTTTTCTGTTTAAGCTGCCAAGAATTATTAGAATGACTTGAGTAAACGGACTTTCACCGTCTTGGCCACAGTCGTACTGAGGTGCATGATGGCATTGACAGGCTCCAGCGTTTCTGCCGGACGCACCCGCAGTCGGCCTTCGTTATCCAGCCAAGCTCTGCCACCTTTTAAGACCAGTTCGGCTTTGTCTTTCTGATGGACTGCAAGCGGCTGGTCAAGTATTGCCTCAAGTAAATCGTTGGAAGCAATCTCAGTATCTAATTTGCGCAGGGCAGGGACGACCAGTTCATGAAAGAGCAGGCGCACGGCAGGTGGCGGGCCAGGTAAACCAAAGAAAGGTCGATTGCCAAGCATTCCAACCAGCGTTGCCTTGCCGGGCCGCAAGCGGAGACGGTTACAGAGTACCTTGCCTCCTAGGGAAGAGAAGACCTGCTCTGTCAGATCAAACTTGCCCGGCCCCATACCGCCAGTGCTGATCAGTAAGTCGGGCTGGTCATGCGCAAGAATCTTGCGGAGCAGAGCGGCGGTCGGCTCAACCTTGTCCGCCGCCGTAACTGTGCGGACACAGAGGCAGTGCTGTTCGTGCAGCAAAGCAACCAGCAGCACTCCGTTGCTGGAAATCTTCTGACCATGCAGCAGCTCTTCGCCTGCGCTGACTAACTCGCTGCCAGTGCAGATGACTGCAATCCTTGGCTGCCGTCGTACTGCTACTTCTTGGCTGCCGTTTTCTGCCAGCCAAAGCAGATGATCTGGCTGCAAGCGCGTTCCAGCCACAGCTAGTATCTGCCCGGTCTGAATATCCTGCCCTTGATGACGGATGTAATCCTGCTTGCTGTTCAGTGGCACCTGCACTGTTCCGTCTTTTTCCTGACATACCTCAAAAGGCAACACTCGTGCTGCTCCTGCGGGTAACGGCGCGCCTGTCATGATGCGCATGGCTTGGCCGGTTGCAAGTGATTTTTCTTCGCCGCAGCCTGCCGCAGTTTCACCAATGACTTGAAAGACAGCAAGAGCATGATCAGCTACGGCAAAGCCATCTCTGCTTGCTTGCGTAAAGGTAGGACTGGGACGGTTGGCACTGACTGTCGCCGCGCTGACTCGGCCAAGGGCCTTGGTCAGCGAGACGCGCTCAGATGGTAAAGGTGAAAGGTGTGCAGCAAGAGCTTCGCAGGCTTCTGTAAGGGAAAGTTCAAGCAGAGGGAAACCTGATTTCACCCCAGCACTGCCTCGCTGGCAGACTGCAAGGCTGATTTCAGCTTCTCCTCAGCCTCGGCCAGCTTCTGCAAGCCTTCAGCCCGCTTTTGCTTATTCTCCACATCCATTTTGATACCCTGATCAATAGTCTGGATTAGCTTGTCAGTCATCTTCTGCAAGGTTTCGACTTTAACAAAGCCCTCGCCCTGCGCCTTTTTCACAGATGCTTGGGTCTCGCCAAGCATCTCCGCAGTGGAGAGCATCATGCTGTTGGTCATATCTCTGGTCTCATTGACCATTGCCATAGCCCGCTTTTGGTCAAACAGGGCAATGGCAATCACAAGCTGCTTCTTCCATTCTGGAATCATCATCAAGATGGAATCCTGAATCATCTCAACAATGGCCTTGGAACCCTGTTGGGCCACCCGGATCGTTGGGCCAGAAGTGAGTGCTGAGGCACGGGCCAACTTAAGATTGTAGAGCCGCCGATCCAAGGACTGGATGCAGTCGCCAAAGTCTTTCAAGTCTTGCAGATCCTTGGCATCCACCCCGTTCTGGGCTGCTAAAGACTGCCGCTGCTCCTCAAACAGTTTTTCCATCTCAGCCAGTTTCAGCTCGCCTGCGGCAATCACCACTTCAAGTTGATCAAAGTATTCTTCGTTGCGCTCATGCAGGGTGTCTAAACGATTAAGATGAGTGATCTGGTTGGTCTTCTCTGCCTCTAATTTCTTGGTGATGTCGTCAATCTGCACCTTGAGGGTCTCGTAGCGGCGAATAAAGGCCCGCGCTGCATCCACCTGCGCTGCTAACCAGCCGCCGATCAAAGGCAGTGAACCGACAAAGCGGCTCAGTGCGCCACCCGCGCTTTGGGGCAGACCCCGTACATCAAGATCAAGGATTTTGCCTTTCAGATCAGCCATGAGCTGGCCAGTAGGTCCGGCATCACCAGAGCGAATATTGCTTAATACTGAATCGGTAAAATCAACCAGCCCTTTCTGGTTGCTCACGCCAAAGGCCAGCACCGACTGGGTGCGGCTGAAGTCAAGGTTTGGCACCATTGCTTGCGCTGCCTTGAGCTTGTCTGGGGCCTTTTTTTCCAGTTTCTGCCATAGCCGCTCGCTTTTCTGTTCGGTTAAAGCCAGAACTGGCAAGTTATCTGTCATTGTCTTTCCCTCCTATCTGTCTAAAGGCTGCTGAGTTGTTTGGTAATTTCTTTCATCACTGCTGCGCTCGGCATAGGCATGACTGCGTCAATAGTCTTGGGCAGACCAACTACATCCAAGACCGAGGGATCATTTTCAACCCCTAGTAGGCCACTGCGGAAGCCGTGCTCCTCCCAAGCCAGCTTCTGAATTTCAGGACTTTTGAGAGCGGTTAAGAGCTTTTTGCCTTTCTCATTCAGGGCAATTAAAGGGTGGCTGGCCCAGACAGTCGGCACTGGATAGAGTACCCGCACTTTGGATTTGAGCAGATCAAGATGCTCTTTGTGCATGAGCGAGTATTCGACAAGCTGGTTTTCATAGCCAACAATCAAAGGATAGGCACCAACGCCCTGCTGAAGAAACTTTTCAAAGAGCACGGCAGAGGATGCTTCCATATAACCAAGCCGGGCGTAGAAATCCGTGACCTGCGGCAGGACGTTGCTCACACTTGTCGTGCTGACCACTTCACCACCATTTAGAGTATTGGCGATCAGCGCAGCGAACATGCTGCCAGAATTGCTCTTGCTCGGATCCGTGGTGCGAATGATCATGCTGCCATAGAGCTGGGGCAGATTGATCTCTTTCCACTGCCGCTTTTCCATGATCAGGGTCAGCAGCTTAGGTAGATCAATGATGTAATTCACTCCGTCCCGATGCTGAACTATCCCCGCCTTAATCAGGGCATCAGTAACAATGTCCCAAGAGTAAAGGACTATCGGCGAGTTGAAAACATCTGCTGACTGCTGGATGCTGCCGCCTGTTTTCTTAAAGAACTCAACATTGACTTGGCTGGCTGGCCAGAGAAAGTCCTCGCCGCTTGAGGTTGTCTCCAGCACCATTTCCACGCTGCCAGACTTGCGCACATCAACCCGCAGCCCTTGCTTGGCAAGAAGCCGCTGCACATTTTCTGACTGAAGAAAATTGATCTTCTCTGAACCCGCCTTACCTGTCACTAAGGTGAGATTCGCTGTGGAAGCACTACCACTACTAAAGGAAGCCACCTTGTCCTTACCAAACATAAAAAAGGCTGTAGCCGCAGCCACAGCCAACAGGATGATCAGTCCTAGAAACTTCTGCATATCCTTCTCCTTGCGCTTTCAGTCAAAGTCCAGCAGATTATCAAAGGTTTTTGCGCTGGTGCTGAGGTCAATTGCATCATTTTCCAGCAAGCGGTGGTGCATCTGCTCAAACTTAGCCACTGCTTTGGTAACTGCTTTTTCTGTTTCCTCTAAAGCCCGGCTGGTCTGCGGCGACTGGCTGCGCTGGCCAGCAAGGTCGTTGTAGCCAGTCATGATTTCGTGCAGCCGCTGAAGACGATCTGGCAGGGCTTGGGCCATCCGTATATCCTGCGGGTCTTTTTCAAAGTTAAGCAGCAGCTCGTCACCTAATCCACAGAGATGGAGCACGGTTTGACGAAAAGATGACTTGCTGACTGCGGCGGCATCCTCACGAATTAAGGACAAGGCCAGACGACATTGGGCCAGATACTCAAGAAAGTCTTCCCGTGAAACACCATCTGGCAGTTCTGCCAAAACGCGCCGCTGCTCTGGTGGAAAGAGCAGACGAATCCCCACATAGCTGCCCACAGCCAGCAGCAGACTCATCCACCAGAACAGCCCCTTAAACAACAAGCCTAAGAAGATCAGTGCAGCCCCAATGCCAGAGGCAAGTTCTTTGATCATGTAGATAAAGAATATTGTCGTTTAGTGTAACTTGATGTCCTGTTTCTCGCCCCGTCGAATACCAGAGAGAGACTGCGTTGTGACCTTCTGCTTGTTAGCCCATACTTCTATGGTGTAATCAGACGGTTCTCCTTGTAGTTCTTCTTTTACTATAAACCCATAACGTCCCTGTTGGTTTGTATAGACAACCGACTTTTGTTTTCCATTCTGTAGCAGACGTATCTCTGCACCAACTGCTGCTGTTTCGTCCCCCCAAGTCACCTTTCCATACAAAAACCATGAGGCGGTCAATGCAGAAGTAGCGACGAACAAACAGGCCGTAACTACAAAAAATGCAAGGAGTTTGTTTTTCATGTTCTTTGTCCTTATTATCTATTCTGGTGGCAACCTTTGCAATGGCACTGTTCCAATATCAATTACGTTGCCATCAGTTATCTGAAAATCTTCGAGTGACACACTATAGCTATAGTCATTGGCAGTAAAGCCCAAGACGGGCAGTTTATCATCTATATCCCTTTGTACCTTGAAATGGATTCGCCCGCTGCCGTCTGGAGTTGATGGTGGATAACCAGATGTAATCAAAATATTTCTTGGGCTGGTTCCGTCCTCTTTCTGCACCACGCCTTTTACTGTGTATATCTGAGACTTCGCATTACATTCCGCCAGCTTTTTCTGTAACGAATCGTTTCCGCTCGTTAAGAATATAGGAACAATCAGGATTGCTATGATCGCGAAGCAGAAACACATATAGTATCGTATGGTATGCTGCCGTTCTGGATTCTTGGTAGCATCCGATTTCTGAAGCAGCCAACCTATCCAGAAGATAGCGAAAATAGCAACACCACTTGCGCCTACATTGGCGAGCTTAACTAATGTACTCAGCAATCCTGCGTCAGGCATGATCTATTCCTCCTTTTTGTCGTATCTAAATACCAGAGACAAGCATTTAGTTATAGCCCTTAGCTTCCCGGAAAGCCTGCACCACGTCCACCCGGCCATCAAACATCCGGCCTGACATGGCTTCAGCAAAGGCTTTCATCTGCTCTGGTTGCGCATCACCAAAAAGAATGGTGAAGAGCGGAATATCCTTGCCCATTCCTGTTCCAGCAATCGTAGCATTAAACTGTGCCATACTACCTTCACTCATCCCGTCACTCATGACAATCACTGAGGCATGATATTGGCCAGATTCAGCATAAGACTGCATCTTTCTGACCGCCTCTGCTGCGGCTACGTACATATTAGTACCGCCGCCTGGCTCTAAGTTCTCAATCTTAGCCAGCAGGTCACCGAGCACTTGCGGATCATTGCCTTTGGCCTCAAGCGAGGTGACAACACTGCTGTTAAAGGGAACAACAATGGTGACATCCTCTGGTGAGGCTTGCAGCATGTATTCTTTGGCAACCCGTTGATCCAGCAGGGTGCGCATAGCCTTGCGGAGCTGATCCACGCCTTTACCTGCCATGCTGCCCGAATAATCCAGCACATACGCTGTGAGCGAGGGCTTACGGAAAGCCGTCTGATAGAGATTCAGGGCATCAGCAACTACTGGCACCGCAGGCAACCTGATCGGCGTAAGGATGCGGCTGACATCAATGCCCCAGTCAGGATTAAAGACCGGGCGCAGGGCTGCGCTCTTGGCTGGATCAACGTCCATGCTAATCAGGCCGGTGCGACGGCCTTGGGCCTGAATGCTGTCCTGGATAGTTGGGCTAAGGAGATAGTCTTGCAACTTAGTAAAGGCAGCCTCCTTCGTGGCATCACCCTTAGCAATAAAACCAAGCGGGCTATCAGCAATGGAAATGCCATCCACTGGATACACGGCATAGAGCGGCTCTTGGCCGGGCGGAAGCTGGCGGTTGAACTCAATCACCATAGCCTCGTAGTTAACCATGCCGTCATAGTAGAGATAATCCTTGAGCAGCATGTCTTTGAGCCAGCCAGAACTACCAGAGGAGCGGTTGACACTACGCAGGAAGCGTTTGATCTTGTCGGCTGCGGCTGGGTCATGAAGATGCTCGGCAGTCAGGACTTCTGGGCCGCCAGCAAAGGCGTTAAGAAAGGCAAGAAAGGCTGAGGTGCCAGAGTTAGACTGGGTGGCTGAGGTCATAGCAAAGCGGAGGTGTTCTTTCTCTACTGCTTCCAGAATCTCCATGACCGTAACATCTTTCTTGTCCCAGCCCAGCTTCTGAGCAATGGACTTGCGCACCGCAAAGACCACTGGGCTGCGCATGATCGACTTGGCATTCTTGATCACGCCTTGCTTGTCACCAAGCGAGAGCCAGAGACTGGAAGCAGGCCAGACCGCATCAAACTGCGAGGCTGTGCCTTTAGCCAGTTCCAAGCCAATATCCACAGACCCCATATAGTTGATCTGGATACTGATGTTTTGTTGGCGAGCAAACTGCTGAAGTAGCGGCTCTAGGGTGCTGTTCTCTGAACCAGAGACAATGGATAAGGAGGTACTGTTTGCAGGGGGAAGGGAGCTAGTCTTTTTCCCTTGCTGAGGAGCTTGGTTTTGATCACAGCCAGACAAAGCAAAGGCTGCAAGAACAGTGATGAGTGCAGCCAGACGGAACAGCTTCATGCGCTTTTCTCCTAGACGGGTGGATGTGCTGGAACTCGGAACTCAGGGCAGTCTGCTGCCTTGCATGGTACCGGCAATTCCGCAGGCATGTCAAGAGATTCGTGGACTTCACCTTCCGGCAGTGCAGGCAGGCGTGATTTCTCTTGCCTGAAAAGAGAGCAAGGTCTATCTTGGCAGGGTGCGATTGAGCAATGTCAGTTGATTAACTGAATAGATGCAGCAGGTTCATAAGGAGAAGACACCATGCTTGCTTGGATTATGGAGAATAAGGAATGGCTGTTCAGCGGGGTTGCGATTGCTGTTCCTTTGGCAGTCATCGGCTGGCTCTGCGGGACACGGGGAAAAGGGCGTAGGGCCGTTAAGTTCTTTTAAAAGCATGAATAATCCTGTAAAATAGAGACATTCACGAATTTTCTTTTGACAGAAATGGCTATGTTTCAGATGCGCGTCACTCCTCAAGGAGAAAATCCGCAAATTCCGTCGACCAACCATATGACTTTGATGGAATATTTTCAACAGATTCCTGATTTTCGCAGGAAGCAGGGACTTCGTTATCCATTGCTTTCCGTGCTGCTGCTCATGATTATGAGTATAATGAGCCCGCTATCGGGAGATCGCCGCCTTTGCCAAAGCAAATCAAAAAGAATTAGCTTGATGTGTTGATCTGGTTCCATTTACAGGAGCATGATTCGGCAAGGCATCTTATTTCCGATCTGAACGAAAATGAATCAATGACGGCGGGACGAAATACTGGCGGAACTTGGTCCAGTGCGACACTCGCCGTAAAATCGTATGCAAAAAACTAACCAGACACTACTGGTTGTACCTGGTTTAATCCAGTCCATAAAATATGTTATGAATATGTTACAACTTGGTGAATGATCCACATCAACCGTGCAAATGGACCGAACATCATGAGCAATGGGCAATATCTTGGCCATGTCCGCAGGGATGACCCGCTTTACAGCTACCTGCGGCATGAAATTCAGCCGCAAACCGGCAGAACGCCTGACAAGGCAAAATACCGCGTCTTCCGCCTCAACGCCTCTAATGACGTTTTCCTCTATGAAGAAAAGTACAGCGGCGCAAAGTTCATAGGTAAATTCTTTTGCTGCGACCGTACCAAGGATGCAGGCAAAGCTGCTGCCCGCCTGACCCATGAGTTTGACAACCTCCAGGCCATGCGCGGCTGCGGCCTGAACGGTGCCCCTCATAATGTGGCCCGCCCTCTAGGAAAGAACTACGCCCTTAATGCCCTCTTGGTCACAGAAATCTGTGAAGGCGAGCTGTTGAGCAAGGTGATTCTGGCGGCGCTCCATGACGGCGAACGGGAAAAACTCTTCCAGCGGCTTACGGCCTTGGCTTATTTTTTCGCGCATCTCCACAACCGTACAGCGAATGGCCGCAAGGTTGACTTCCGGCCGAGCTGCGACTATACAGAGCATCTGATTCAGAAACTGCTGCGGATTCATGCTCTCAAGGACAAAGAAGCAGACGAACTGCGCTGGCTGCGCGATCAGTGGCGGCAGCAGGAACGAATGTGGGAAGATCGGCAGGTACTGGTGCATGGCGATGCTACCCCGGAGAATTTTAAGTTTGCCGGCGGCCTGAACGTGAGCACCTTTGATCTGGAGCGTGCGCATCGGGACGACCGCGTCTTTGATGTGGGCCGCATTGCTGGCGAGCTAAAGCATTTTTTCCTTCGTGATACAGGCAGCAAAGAGGCCGCAGAACCCTTTATCGGTCACTTTCTCTGGGAATACGCCTGCCACTTTCCTGACAGAGATAAGGCGTTCCGCTCCATTACTGCAAGAGTACCGTTTTACATGGGTATCACCCTGCTGCGTATTGCCCGCAATAGCTGGATCGCTCAGGATTACCGCCGCTGTTTAATCCACGAGGCTAAAGAATGCCTACGGAGGGTTACGTGATCATCAAGGGCCTGATTTTTGATATTAATGGTACGGTTACTGACATCAACACCAATGAAGGGCACAGCGAGATTTACCGTGTCCTCAGTAACCTGCTCCTCTATCAGGGCATTTCCCTGAGCGAACAGGATCTGCGCGATTTGTATAATCGTCTGTTGAAAAGCCAGCGGGAGGCGGGAGGCGAGCGGCATCCTGAGTTTAACGCGACCGGTATTTTCCGGGAGATGATCGACCTGCACGCAACAGAATACACCCGCAGCCTACCAGCAGAAAAGCTGAACCAGCTACCGCTCTTCTTAGCTGAAACCTTTCGGGCTGCTGCACTCTTCCGTCTGAAACGTTACCGAGGAGTGACAGCCACGATCAAGGAGCTGCATCAACAATATCAGTTAGCGGCTCTCTCGGACGGGCAAACTGCTTGGGCGATACCGGAGCTGCGGGCAGTTGGTCTGCTTGACTACTTCAGCCCAGTGATTGTCTCTGGCGACCACGGCTTCCGCAAGCCGGATCAGCGGCTCTTTGCCATGACCTTGGAAGCTATGCAGCTCCAGCCAGAAGAGGTACTCTTTATTGGCAATGACATGTACCGCGATGTCTTTGGCGCACAACAGTTTGGCCTGAAAACCGTGTTCTTCAAATCCAATCAGGGCCAGCAGGACTATAAGGATACTGAGGCTGACTACATCATTTACACTTTCCCTGAGCTACTCAACGCTGTCCGCTTCTTTATTGATCAGCCTGTTGCCCCAGCAGAGCAAACAGAGCTGCCACCGCCAAGCTGATTTCTTTTTCTCCACATAGCCATGCTGTCATCCCCCAAAGCCTTCCGCTTCGCTGCCGCCCTGCTCGTTGTCCTCGCCCTGCTTGGTTATCTGTTTTATCAAGAGCAGCGCACTGAACGGCCTGAGCAGATTGAAGTCACCACTGCTGGCTTTCTGGAAATGTGCCTGTCCTGCCACAAGGACGAAAAGCCTGATCCTGCCCATGCGGCCCAGATGCTCGGCTGCTCGCCCTGCCATCTTGGTGATGCCAAAGCCATTAGCAAGGACAAGGCCCATGAGGGCATGGTGCTTAATCCCGGCGACCTGCGCGTGGTCGAAAAGACCTGCGGCAAGGAAGGCTGCCACCCGGCTGATGTCCATAAGGTGAAGAATTCGCTCATGGCCACCAACCGGGGCATTCTCGCCACCCTGCTTTATTACTGGGGCGAGCGGGACAATCAGAACGCCGAAATCACGGTGGAGCAGCTCATCGAAAGCGGCGAGACCTCGTTGGCCTTGGATTACTACCGCAAGCTCTGTGCCACTTGTCATCTCTGGAAGCCAAAGAACAACCTGCCCGGTGTGCCCCAGTTCTACAATGAGCAGGGCGGCGGCTGCTCGGCCTGCCACTATATTCCGGTCAAGGGGGATCCGCAGACCACGGTCATGGATTTTGAGGACAAGGAGACAAGCGGCAAGAAGCCGCATCCGCTGATCAGCAAGAAAGTCCCGGACGACAACTGCATCCGCTGCCACAACCGCTCTGGCCGGATTGGCGTGTCCTACACCGGCATCTTTGAGGCGGAAGGCTACGGCACCCCGTATGAGGAGGGCAAGCTCTCGTCCAAGCGGCTGCCGGGTGAACGCTTTTATTTGGAGCTGGCTGAGGACGTGCATCATAAGAAGGGCATGTCCTGCATTGACTGCCACACCCGCGAGGAGATCATGGGTGATGGCACCCAGTACGCCCACTACGAGGAACAGTTGGAGATCAGCTGCACCGGCTGTCACAGCGACAAGCCGGGCCTGACCCGCAAGGGCCGGGAGCTTACCAATGTCAGCCAGGACAAGGACGGCCAGTTTGTCCTCACAGGCCGCAATGATGCGCAAGTGCGCCCGCTCAAACCGCCCAAGCAGGAAGCCTGCGCCTATCCCGGCCACCAGCGGCTCTCCTGCGAGTCCTGCCATGCGACGTGGGTGCCGCAGTGCTATGGCTGCCATGCCCGCCGCGATGCCCGCGAAACCCATCTTGACAAGCTGACCGTCAAGGAGACACCGGGCTGGTGGCACGAAGGCCGTTCCTACATCCGCTATGAGCAGCCCATGCTGGCGGTCTGGCAGGACAAGGTGGTGATCGTCACGCCCGGCTGTCAGGACATGGTGACGCTGATTGACAAGGAAGGCAATATTACGGGTGGCTTCAACCGCTTCACGATGGCGGCGATCAATCCGCACACCACCCAGGCCAAGGGCAGGCCCTGCAAGGATTGCCATGCCGCCCCCAAGACCATCGGCCTTGGCCAAGGCACGGTGACGAAAAAGGATGGCAAGTGGCAGTTCTCTCCGGTTGATCAGGGCGTGGAGACTCTGCATGGCCGCACCGTGCCCTTGGATGCCTTTGTCACCATTGACGGCAAGCAGCTCCAGCATGGCTCCCGGCCTGATCTGCGGCCTTTCAATGCCGAGGAGCTGCGCCGCATCCTCCGGGTCGGGCTGTGTCTGCCCTGCCACACGAGCTATGATGATCCGGTCTATCGCAACTATGATCCGCAGCGGCAGTGTCCCAAGTATCAGGAGCCGTGAGGGGCAGGAATGCAGGGGCATCCCCCTGTGGATGCCCTCCCCGCGCCTTCTCTGTTGCAATTCACCACCATGACGGGGAACACGCAGGGTCGCCACAGGGGGCGACCCCTACAGCCGGAGGGAAAACATGAACAACCACTTCCACAGCAGCGGCCCTGGTGAGCAGAACGTCGCGCAGGATGACTATGCTGTAGCCCTGAGTCATCTTGAGCAAAGCCTTGCTATCAGCCAAGAGCTTGGCGACAAAAAGCAGGAACGGATGACGCTGAACAGAATCAGCTATCTTCACAAGAACCACGGCAACTATGCTGGTGCCGTGAACTATCTTGAGCAGAGCCTAATCATCAGCCGTGAGATTGGCGATAAGAAGCAGGAAAGGACGACGCTCAACCACATCAGCTGTCTTCACAGGAAACAGGGCAACTATGCCGCCGCCCTGAGTCATCTTGAGCAAAGCCTGCGCATCAGCCATGAGATCGGCCACAGAAACCAGAGAGTGGCGACGCTGTACACCATGCTCTATCTTCATGGGGTGCAGGGCGATCATCCGGGTTTCCTGCGCTGCCGCGAGCTGATCAGACAGGAGAATGGCGGCAATGAAGCCATAAACTTCATGGATGACATTATATGGAGCGCGGGCGGCATGAGACAAGCGAAGCATATGCTCTGGCAGCTGGAGCATTCTGAGCGCATCCTGAGAGCTGTTTAGGGTGTCAGTGCTGATGAGCATTGGCAGACATTCGCGCCAAGCTGCGGGGCAAGTAGGGACGCTTTGCGAACCGCCTTTATGAGGCACCGTGCTGACTCCATCGGTACCAGCATGCTGACTCGGCCGGTGTCACCGTGCTGACTCCCGCTGTACCAGCCTGCTGACTCCCGTCGTGTCACCCTGCTGACACTTTAGCGCACTGTCTGCTTGATAAAATCCGCGCAGATATTTATACTCAGGCGGGCGGCATCCACAGGCCGCCATCACCCGCCAAACCTCCACGGAGAACCGCCATGTCCATCCCGTACAAAGTCGAGGAGAATCTGCTGACCACGCCCCCATCCTACAGCGTCCGCTTCATGCCCCGCCGCTCGGCAGGCCGCGAGGACATTGCCGCAGACATTGCCATGCGCCATCCCAACTTCAGCAAAAAGGATATCCTGACCATTCTCGACACCGAGGACGAGGTCATTGCCTTGCGGCTGCTCAATGGCGAGCAGGTGACCAAGGAGGGCTGCTGCACCTGGTTTCCCTCCTTCACGGCCCGGCTGGAAAGCCCGGATGCACCGCTGCCGCCGCTGGATGAGTGCCTGCATCTCAATGTCCGCATCTCGGCTCCCTTTATCGAGGACTTCCGCCAGAATGCGCAGGCTGAACGGTTGCCCATGACGGAAAAGCTGCCAATCATCAGCTCGGCGGAAGATTCAGTGCTTGGTCTGCGCGACGTGCTGCGGGCTGATGGAATGCTCCGCATCACGGGCAACAATCTCGCCTTTGACCGCAAGGACAGTGCCTCGCACTGCCTGATTGAGGGCACCCGCAGCGGCAGCGCGGTGCAGAGCCGGGTCGGCAGCATCTCCAACAGCGAGATCGTCCTGATGCCTGACGTGCCCAGCCAGCCTGAGCCGTGGAACAACGAATACCGGCTCTCTGTCACCACCCGCTACACGGAAAACGGCAGCCCGCGCACCGGCATCTACAAACGACTCCTGCGCAGCCCGCTGCCAGTGACTATCGGCGGCCATCCCAACCCGCCGGAAACCGGCATCCTGAGCAGCAAGGAGGCCAGTCCCTTAGTCACGATCACGGGCGGCGCGCTGACGGCCTCAGCAACGCGGGCGCGGATTCAGGCGGTGCGCAATGTCCAGACTGGCGATCTCCGCCTCAGCCTGCTGGACATGGAGGAGGGCGGCAAGGCAGGCCCGGAGGTGGCGGTCAGTGCCAGCGGGCCGCAGACGCTGTCCGGCTGGACTGGCAGCGCAGTGACCAGCTTGGACCTGACAATTGCCGACTATGACAGCCTGTTCGCCTTGGTCAAGAATGTCTATGCCGGGCGGCTGGTCGATATTCTCAATCTCAGCGCAGGCGCGTAGCCAAGAGAGCTATGAGAACGCTGACCTTGGATATACCCGAAGCAGTCCTGACCGGGGTGAAGATTCCCAGAACCCGCCTGAAAAGCGACCTGAAGCGGGAGCTGGCCCTTCAGCTCTACCGCGAACAGATGATCTCCTTTGCCAATGCGCACCGCATGGCTGATATGAGCAAGATCGAGTTCCACTATCTGCTCGGCGAGCGGCAGATACCGAGGCAGTATGATGTGGAGGACTGCGAGAAGGATATGGAGAACCTTGCCCGATGGAAGGCGGCGCAATGATTGTCTCCAATTCAACGCCGCTGATCAACTTCGCCGCCATCAACCGGCTGGATATCCTCGAACGGCTGTTCGGCACAGTGGTCATCCCTCCGGCTGTTGCCTATGAAGTCCTTGAAGGCAGTCATCAGTATCCCAGCATGAGCGCTGTCCGGGAGGCAACCTGCATTGCACGGCATGACATCGCCAATATGATGCTGCGGGACGCGCTGCTTCTTGAGCTTGATCCGGGTGAAGCTGAGGCAATCACCTTGGCCCTTGAGCAGAAGGCCGCTCTCCTGCTGCTTGATGAAATCGCCGGGCGGACAATTGCTGAGTCATACAATCTTGTGTTCACCGGCTCAATCGGCTGCCTCATTGAAGCAAAACGGGCTGGAATCATTCCAGCGGTCAAGCCGCTGCTGGATGCCATGCGTGACGAAGCGCGTTTCTGGCTGCATCCTCGTCTGTATGCCAGAATTCTCTTGGAGCAGGGGGAATAATGTCTGCCTGCTGCATGGAACTGACAGGCAAATATGCGTTGGTGCTGGGCGCCAGCCGGGGCATGGGCCGGGCCATTGCCCGCCGCCTGGCAGGACAAGGGGCGCGGCTCATCCTGCCGTGGCATGACTGGCCAGAGTCGGTGCAGGAGATGGAGGAGGAATTTGCTGGCCATCTGAGCTTGCAAGCTGACCTGCGCTGCCCGGACAGCGTGCAGGCTTTGGCCCGGCAGATTGAGGAGGAATGCGGCTGCCTCCATGTCTTGATCAACAACATTGAGCGGGGCGGAATGCCAGTGGTGCATGGCAGCTATGACCGGCCCGTCAACAGCGAGCAGTGGCAGCTGGAGATGGAGACCACGCTCCGGGCCAAGCAGCTTGTCTTTGATCATTGCCTGCCCCTGCTGCGCCGGGCCGGGCAGGCCGCTGTGGTCAACATCTCCTCCATTGCCGCCCTGACCGGACGCTCTGGCCCGGCAGGACTGCTCTTCAGCGACGGCTATGCAGCAGCCAATCGCGGCATCAGCTCGCTCACCGAAACTTGGGCCAGACTCGGCGCGCCGACCATTCGGGTCAACGAGCTGATGCTCGGCCTCTTTGACCATCGGCACGGGCCGGGCACACGCGGCTGGGGCCTGCTCAGGCCAGCAGAGCAGGAAGCCCTGTTAAACCATACGCTCCTGCGGCGCACTGGCAGTCCAGAAGAGGCCGCAGAAGCGGTCATGTTCCTTCTCCAAGCAGAGTTCATGACCGGCTCAACACTGCGGCTGGACGGCGGCTTTGTTCTTGGCTCCAGTCAGGTGCCGGACATGCCCGCAGGAGCGCTCTGAAGCAAGCCTGTCTTTGCAGTCGTCTTCGCGTTGCTCCCCCGTTGTTTGTCTCGCGCCCTGTCGCTGAACTATCCATTTCATTCCATCTAAGGAGGTTTTCTTATGACTCCATCATGTTACCTTGTCTTACGCAGACCTGTTCTGCTGCTCCACATACTGCTTTGCCTGCTCTGCCTTGGCCAGCTTCCTGCCATAGCTCAGGAGGTACCCCAGATTGAGCAAGCTACGCCACAGACAGAAGTAGGAACGCTCAATCAGATCATCCTTGCCAAAGAATCGCTGCAAGAAGAACTCAATGCTGCTAATAGGCAGTTTAACCAAGCGAAAACTGAAGAAGAAAAGAACACCCTGCACAAGACTGTTGAGGAACTGAGTGGACGAGTTCAGGCCCTAGATAAAGACTTTAAGAATCTTGCCACTGGCATTGATGTCAGTCAGTTTGATGGCGTAACAGAAAAGATTGACTGGCAGAAAGAACTGGAATCGCTGTTCGCCCCGATCATCGACGGGCTAAAGAAAATGACTGCCCGCCCTCGCGATCTGGAACTGCTGCGGCATCAGGTTGCTCTCACCGAGAAACGCATCACTTTGACAGAAAGTGCCGTGCAGAATATTAGCCAGCAGCTTGAGAACACTGATTCAGCCTTGGTGAAAAAAGAGCTGAAAGCTCTGCTCCAGTCTTGGATGCGGCGCAGTGAAGAGCTGAAAAGCCGCTGGGCCGTTTCCCAGCAGCAGTTGGCTGAAAAACAGAAGGAGGACGGCTTGGTCTTCTCCTCCCTTCGGGATGCCTTCCGCCACCAGGGCATGGATTTTAGCTTGGCTCTTGTTGCCTTAGTCACAGTCCTGTTGCTCATGAACTACGGCAAGCAGCAGCTTTACCGTAAAACAGGACTAGGCAGGCTCGGTACGCATCGCTCCTTTCTTCTTCGGCTGGCAGAGATCTTCTATTATCTCTTCACTATGCTGGCCTCAATCATCGCCTTTCTGCTGGTTCTCTATCTGTCAGAAGATTGGATAATGCTTGGCTTGAGCCTGTTCCTGCTCTTTGGCTTAATTTGGGCCGGCAAGCAGGCTTTGCCCTTTTTCTGGGAGCAGATCAAGATGCTGCTCAACCTGAGTACGGTTCGGGAAGGAGAACGGATTATCTATCAGGGCCTGCCGTGGCGGGTGCTGCCCATCAATATTTATACGAAGCTGCATAATCCTGACCTGAAAGGTGGCATGATCCGGCTGCCGATTTCCTCGCTGCTCGGCCTCCAGTCACGGCCGTTTTATAAGGATGAACCGTGGTTCCCGACCAGAACCGGTGATTTTGTCGAGCTGTCTGACGGCGCAATTGGCACGATCTCCGTGCAGACTCCTGAGCAAGTAGTGCTAGACACTCGGAATGGTTGCTTTAAGACCTATCCAACTCTAACCTTTCTTGGCCTCAACCCAATCAACTATTCAGCCAATACCTTTGGTGTATTTGTGACCTTTGGTGTAGATTATGACTGCCAGCCGGAGATTACCCGGACTATTCCTCGCCTGATGCACGAGCATATCATGGCAGCGTTGGCTGAAGAAGCGTATGGCTCTGATTTGCTTGATCTGTTGGTGGATTTTAAGGAAGCAGACGCTTCATCGCTCAACCTCTTCCTTGCGGTCAAGTTTCCCGGTAGCCAAGCCTCCAACTATTTCGCCATTGCGCGCTTCCTCCAGCGGGCAGCAGTTGATGCCTGCAATAAATATGGCTGGAGCATTCCCTTTATGCAGCTTACGCTCCATCAGGCAGAAACAAACAGTTCCGAGAGAGATACTGCTCTCACGCCAGCTTCAAGTTAAGCCAAGCCCTGCTGATTTCTGCTTGACCAATCTACAGGTGCTGAAATTATAGCTCCGTTCTAACCATTGTCTGAATGTCTGCTCTTCCTCTTGGTTGCGCAGTAGCTTAAACCCCTTGCTATTCAGATGAATTTTGCGTAAGCCCTAACGTGCTGTATGGGAAGACCTCGTTACAGAGAAAACATTTTTTTGTCTCACCCTTGACGAATATGCGTTCATTGATTAATACTACTGAATTAACATTGCGAGAGTGGCGGAACTGGCAGACGCACTGGACTTAGGATCCAGCGCCTTTGGGTGTGGGGGTTCAAATCCCCCCTCTCGCACCAATAAAATTCTCAGTCAACAAGCTCCCATCTGGGCAGCATTGAAGCAAAACGCTCCTCTCTGGATTAAAAAATTTCAGCCCAGGGTAGGCAACCCGAACTAAGGTATTTGAGTCAATGGAAATAGCAGTCGAAGAACTCAGCGAGCTGTCCCGGAAGGTGATCGTCACCGTGCCTGCGGAGGCTGTGCGCAAGGAGCTAGATAAAGCCTACGGCAAATTAAAAAAAGACGTTCATCTCAAAGGATTCCGTAAGGGCAAAGCCCCTATGTCAATCTTGGAGAAGAACTACGGAGATCGGGTTCAGGCCGAGGTCGCGGAAAAGCTGGTACAGGATACCTATTTCGATGCCATCGAGGAGAAAAAGCTGGATGTGGTTGTCCATCCTGAAATCCAAGAGACTCGTTTTGCTGATGATGGTACCTTTGTTTATGCTGCCTTAGTAGACGTTAAGCCAGTTTTTGAGATCAGCGAATACAAGGGCCTTGAGATTGAAAAGCCTGCGACCAAGGTCACGGATGCTGATATTGACCTTAAATTGGAAGAACTACGCCGTAGACATGCTGTCCTTAAAACAACGGACGAAGACCACTGCGTGACGGAAGATGATGTTGTCACTGTTGACTTCCAAGGCTTTCACAACGAAAAGCCAATGAAGCAGGTCCACAATGAAAATTATTCCATTGATATTGGCGCAAAAAGGCTAGGTGCTGAATTTGAAGAGCAACTTATTGGCCTGAAAAAAGATGACTCAGCTCTCTACGAAACCACCTTCCCAAATGATTATCCGAATCCAGTGATGGCGGGTAAAACCATTGAGTTCAAGGTTGATGTTAAAGAGATTAAAGAGCGAATTAAACCAGACTTGGATGATGAGTTTGCCAAGGATGTGGATGAAAAATATAGCTCTTTAGCAGATTTGCGCGCAGGAATTGCTGACGAACTACGCAAGCAGCGTGAGGCAGCTCTTGAAGGTTATTTGACTGATAGCCTGATGCAGAAGCTGATAGGGATGAATCCGTTTCCAGTGCCAGAGCGGGCTGTTGCCTATGAAGTACAGGAAATGATCAAGCAGACTGAAGAGCGGCTGAAGCGGAATGGTTTGACGCTGGAAACTGCTGGAATTCAAGTCGAGGAACTGGCAAAACAGAATCGGGAAGTCGCAGAAAGGCGTGTCAAAGGCGACTTTATCCTGAAGAAAATAGCTGAACTTGAGGAGATCAAGCTCGTAGATGAAGATCTTGAGCGCGGCTATCAGCGAATTGCCAGCCAGTATAGAATGACAGTATCTGAGGTAAAACAGTATTTCCAGCGACGAGAGGAAATACTGCCTTTCATCGCTGAATTGCTGAATGAGAAGATTCTTCGTTTTCTCCTTGATGCAGCCAAGGTTACTGAGGCTGCTGAAGTAGAGGAGGAAACAACAGCAGAAGTGCAGTCGGCTTAGGCTAAAACCATTTTTTTTGCCAATTAGCCGGACAGACAAGTGATCTGCCCGGCTTTTTCTTTGGAGGAGCTGAATTATGAATCTTGTGCCTATGGTGGTAGAGCAGAGTCCTCGTGGCGAGCGAGCCTTTGATATTTACTCCCGTCTGCTCCGGGAACGCATCATTTTTCTTGGCACACCAGTCACTGATGATGTGACCAGTCTAATTGTTGCGCAGATGCTCTTTCTCGAAGCTGATGATCCAGAAAAAGACATCACCTTCTACATTAACTCACCTGGTGGTTCTGTAACCGCAGGCATGGCTATTTACGACACTATGCAGTACATCCGCTGCGATGTGGCTACCCTCTGTATGGGCCAAGCGGCTTCAATGGGCGCGCTGCTACTGGCTGCTGGTGCCGCAGGTAAACGTTATTCCCTGCCAAACTCCCGGATTATGATCCATCAACCTTTAGGCGGTTTTCAAGGTCAGGCTACAGATATTGATATTCATGCCAGAGAAATTCTGAGAATGCGGGCTGATTTGAATCAGATCCTTGCCAAGCATACTGGCAAACCAGTCAAGCAAATTGAGCTGGACACTGAGCGCGATAACTTTAAAACTGCGGTAGAAGCACAGAAATACGGTCTGATTGACAAAGTACTGGAGCGCAGGGAGGAGCTTAAGGCATGAGCGGCGAAGCAACTGGCAGCTCATCAAGCACTCGTGCCTGCTCCTTCTGCGGTAGGGAGGAGGCAGAGGTTGCCCGACTGATCGCAGGCCCTGATGTCTATATCTGCGATGAGTGTATAGAAATTTGTAGCGGCATGATTAAAGAGCCAGTTGAGGGAGAAACAACAGAGCTTATTGTCCCGCAACGCCTCCTCAAACCCAAAGAAATTCACGATCATCTGGATGAGTATGTAATTGGCCAAGAGTTAGCCAAGCGGGTTCTTTCGGTAGCAGTACACAACCACTACAAGCGTATCAATTCCCGCAATAGCAAGGACAACGAGGTAGAAATTCAGAAATCGAATATTATCCTCATTGGCCCTACTGGTAGTGGCAAAACCTTACTCGCTCAGACCTTAGCCCGTATTCTTAATGTGCCCTTTAGCATTGCTGATGCCACCACGCTGACTGAGGCTGGCTATGTAGGCGATGATGTAGAGACCATTTTGGTTGGCCTGCTTCAAGCGGCAGATTACGATATCAATCGGGCACAGCACGGCATCATCTATATTGATGAAATTGACAAAATTGCGCGCAAGTCTGACTCTGCCTCGTTAACTCGTGATGTGTCTGGTGAAGGGGTGCAGCAGGCCCTGCTCAAGATGATTGAGGGAACAGTGGCCTCTGTTCCGCCCAAGGGAGGCCGTAAACATCCGCAGCAGGATCTCATTAGGCTCGACACCGCAGACATTCTCTTTATTGTCGGCGGGGCCTTTGTCGGCTTGGATAAAGTCATCAAACGTCGGGCTGGGACTAAATCGATTGGTTTTGGAGCCAAAATTTCTTTGGGCAAAGAGAAAGAGGAAGGAGACCTCTTGGCAGAGGTACAGCCAGAAGATCTGTTGAAATTTGGTCTTATTCCAGAGCTGGTAGGCCGTTTACCAGTCATCGCGCCAATGCGGGATTTGGCTGAAGAAGATCTGATTCGCATCCTCAAAGAACCAAAAAATGCCTTGACCAAGCAGTATATAAAGCTCTTTGAATTAGAGGGCATCAGCCTTCGTTTCACAGATGAGGCTCTGTCTGCTGCCGCGAGAAAGGCAATGGAGCGAAAATCCGGGGCCAGAGGATTACGCTCCGTTATGGAAAGTTCAATGCTGGACGTGATGTACGAACTGCCCTCGGATGAACATGCCGTAGAATGTGTGATTAGCGAGGAGGTCATCAGTAAAGGTGAGTATCCGAGCGTAATCCGTAATGAAGAGCCTCGAAAAAGCCCTTGATTGTAAGCGGCTGCTAATCAGTTTAGCCTACACTTTCCCTCCTGCCAATGCAGTATTCTTATGTCTGAACGCAATGTAACTCGCTATCCGGTCATGCCTTTACGGGATATTGTTCTCTTCCCAGGTATGATCGCTCCTTTAGTTGTAGGCCGAAAAAATTCGATCCGAGCCTTGGAATATGCAATGGAGCAGCGTTCTCTGATTTTTCTGGTAACCCAGAAAGATGCAGGGACAGATGATCCGTTATCCAAGGACTTGTATCGCTGCGGGGTCTTGGCTTCTGTTATCCAGCTCCTGCGTCTGCCTGATGGCACGATTAAGGCCTTAGTTGAAGGGAAACGACGGGCCGCAGTGTCTGCCTATACTGAGTTTAGCGATTTTCTTCGTGCAGATGTATATGATTTGCCAGATACCGACACTGCCAATCCAGAGCTGCCTGCTTATACCAACGAGCTGCGCCATATCTTTGAAGAATACGCTAAAATCAGCCGAAAAAAAATACCGACCGAGATTATCAAAGCCGCAGCAGTGATGGAGCATCCGGTTCGTCTTGTTGATTTGATTTCGGCCCATGTTCAGCTCCAGACAGAGGAAAAACAAGAGCTACTGGAGACAGTTTCTCTTTTGGAACGCCTGCGGCGGACTGTAGAAATTCTCTATCGAGAAATTGAGATCGACGAGCTAGAGAAGTCCATTGATGTCAAGGTACGGAAGCGACTGGCTGATAACCAACGCAACTACTATCTTGGCGAGAAGGTCAAAGAGATTCAGCAGGAAATGGGGCAAGGGGCTGATGACCACAGTGAGCTTCAGGAAGCTCTGGACAAAAAGGAACTGCCTGAAGCAGTACGAGAGAAAGTAACACGGGAGATGAGTAAGCTCAAAGCGATGCCGCCGATGTCTGCTGAGAGTACCGTGCTTCGTAACTATCTTGATACGATCATCAGCCTGCCTTGGAAAGAAAAGACTGAGGTTAAGATTGATATTGAGGAAGCAGAAACTATCCTTGATCAAGATCATTACGGACTGAAAAAGGCTAAAGAGCGCATTCTTGAATATCTAGCTGTGCAGGCTCAGGTGGAAAAAATCAGAGGGCCAATCCTCTGCCTAGTTGGGCCACCAGGCGTTGGCAAAACCTCAGTTTGTAAGTCGATAGCCAGAGCCATGAATCGTAAATTTGTTCGCCTCTCTCTTGGTGGAGTGCGCGACGAAGCAGAGATTCGCGGCCATCGCCGTACCTATATTGGTGCGTTACCAGGCAAAATCATTCATTCCATGCAAAAGGCTGAGGTGATCAATCCGGTTTTCTGTTTGGATGAAGTAGATAAGATGAGCGTCGATTTCCGGGGGGATCCTTCCTCTGCCTTGCTGGAAGTGCTGGATCCAGAACAAAATAGCGCGTTTAATGATCATTACCTTGATCTTGACTATGATTTGTCCGAGGTTTTTTTCATCGCTACAGCTAACAATCTGCACGGTATTCCGTTGCCACTTCAAGACAGGATGGAGATTATCCATCTAAGTGGCTATACAGAGGAAGAAAAGCTGCGTATTGCCCAAGACTACTTAGCACCCAAGCAGCTTGAGCGTAACGGTTTTGCTGAAGATGATATCATTTTTTCCGAGGAAGCCGTACTAGAGATTGTCCGCCGCTACACTCGTGAAGCCGGCGTGCGTGATATGGAACGCACCATTGCCTCGATCTGCCGCAAAGTGGCTCGTGAGCGGTTGCAGCACAAAGAGCTGGAGAAAAAATATCAGCTTTCTGATGAATCAGTGGCCAAGTATCTCGGCGTACCTAAACACCGCTACGGATTAGCAGAAAAGCGAGACGAGATTGGTTTGGTAACTGGACTGGCGTGGACTGAAGTCGGTGGCGAGTTATTACAGATTGAAACCGCCCTGATGCTTGGCACTGGCAGGATGACTGTCACCGGGAAGCTGGGTGAGGTTATGCAGGAATCAGCCCAAGCTGCTTTGGCCTATGTGCGCTCTCGTTCCATGCGCTTGGGCTTAGATGTTGGCTTTTATCAAAAGGTAGATATTCACGTCCATGTGCCAGAAGGGGCAATTCCGAAGGATGGGCCATCTGCTGGCATTACGATTGCTACCTCGATTGTTTCTGCTCTGCTTAAAGTACCAGTAGACCGCCAGCTCGCGATGACTGGCGAAATAACTCTCCGGGGTCGGGTTTTACCTATTGGAGGTCTCACCGAAAAGTTACTTGCTGCTCGTCGGGGCGGCATTACGCGGGTAATTCTCCCAAAAGAGAATGAACGCAATTTAGCAGATGTGCCAGAAAAAGTACGCAATAGTTTAGAAATCTTTTTTGTTGAGCATGTCGATGAAGTCCTGAGTCGCGCCTTGCTTCTGCGTGAGGGTGAAGAGCTGTTTCGGGAAATTACATTGGAATCGATCTATCATGACGTGAGCCTTTCAGCGCATAATACTCCAGCGCAATCTTTGGGACACTGAAGGATTTTTTTTAGCGACTACATTTTTCTGGTTGACAGTAAGATTACGCTATGGTAAATAGGCATCATCATTTGAGAGGGCGAATAGCTCAGCTGGGAGAGCATCGGCCTTACAAGCCGAGGGTCACAGGTTCGATCCCTGTTTCGCCCACCAAATTAGGGGGTCGTAGTTCAGTTGGTTAGAATGCCGGCCTGTCACGCCGGAGGTCGCCGGTTCGAGCCCGGTCGGCCCCGCCAGCGATATCAGGGAGTTGGAATAGATAATATTCCAACTCCCTTTTTTATTCCCCACCATATTCCCCACATTTTTTATAATTTCTGCCTTCTCTTTATGGGGACTCTGTTTTTTGACAGAAAAATCTTTTTCCGCGTGTGGGGTGCAGATGGGGAATTTGGCTGAAGAGAAAAACGAGCGGCCCGGCAGCGCGTTCGTTCAGCCTTCGCCTGCCAGAACAAGAATCCGCTGCCTCACTTCGGCGGAAATCCACATGCCCGCCTTGCTCAGTTTCCAGACAGAGGGTTCAACGGCATCAGTCAGCCCTTGCGCCTTGGCTTCCAGCAGAACCCGCAACGTTCCCCAGACCTGCAAACCGGCAGCTTGAGCGGTGCGGCGGGCGAGCATGTCATCAAGCAGAACAATCCGGGCTGGATTCTCAAGGGCCAGAGCCATTGCCGCCAGCTCGCCTGCGCCCAAATCCAAGGCCAGCCATTCAGAGGGCATGGCTTGAGGATTGACCAAATCCAGCCAAGGATATGCGGCAATGTCGGGCGCATCGTATCCTTTGGCGCGTCCTTCAAGCAGCTCGCCTCTGACCGCATCAGGTGCCCATATTTCCTTGAACAGGCACGGCAGCCAGTCTGCGGCCCCGATTCGGTGAAGGTAGAGCAGCGGCGACGTGTTGCTGACAGCTTCAGGCATGTTTCGCCTCCAGCTCATCCAGTTCCGCTGCCAGAGGAAAGACCTTGAAGCGGTTCAGGTTGAGCAGAAATTCCACTCTGGACATGCCTGCAAGCTCGGCTGCCCGCCCGGATGACAGCCTGCCGATCTCAAACAGCTTGACCGCCGCCAGCAGGAGGATTTCACGCCCAAAGGACTCGGCATCTGTTTTTTCCGCCAGCAGCACCTTGTCAGGAATGCCGATAGTGATTTGCTGAAGGGCCATTTATGCACCTCTCTTCCGGCTGGTTTTTAAAATACGTCAACAGTGAAAGAACCGCTGTTTTTTATCATGCAAGAAATTACCCGTGCTTGCGAATTGCTCCGAGCCGTTCGGCAGTTCGGGTCAGCAGACAACCCAAGGCATTAATGCGCGCTCCCGCAATTTGAAAGTACCGTTCATCTGTCAGATATACTTCGTATCTCAAGCGGTCAAAAGTTTTCCGACGCATATTCTTGGGCTTGAACAGAACAAGTTCCATCAGGCTTTCAGAAGCATTCAGCCGTCTTCTTATCTTTCTGGATTTGCGCGCAAGCCGGGCGCATCTGTCTTCCTGCTGGCTCGCATAAACAAGATCGTGGCAGTGGCGGCATAAAAAGTAGTTTCCGGCTCCGTAGAGCACCGCCACCCGTTTCCCGCAGTAAGGGCAAAGAAACCATGTTCGGTGGCCGCCGTAGTTGCACGAGGTGCGGGCAAATGGAATCGTTTGTTCAACCTGCTCCCATTCTCCACCGTTCGACCGGATGCTTGCGGCGCAGGCAAAGCTGGAACAGGCTGTTTTGGCGACTGTTGATGATGCGCTGGCCGCCTTCCCGATTCAAATCATGAGCCGATGACCTTGATGCTGAGTCTGGCGCATTCAGATTTTGATTAGTCACTTACACTTAAAGGAATATTTCTGCAAACTTTCTTTAACGCGCCGGGCGAAAGCTGCCCCAGGACGCTCGCCATATAGGTTGATAATTGCATCTGGTAGTCCATATGGAAAATTGCTGACTAATCTATTGCATCCAAAACCATATGGAATATCCATACCTAAACTCTTATTGAAAGGCATGAGTGTGTAACCAAGTGGGCAAAAATTTGAACGTCTTAAATGATAGCAATCAAAGTAAAGTTGGTTCCATTGAGTGCCATCCATGCAGACCACCTCATAGTAATCGACGGGATTATCAACCACAGATGAACTCATACTGCCAATACGATGAAACATCAGAGCATTTCCAGTATTGCCACGCAACTTAGATAAATATTTTATCTCTCCGATAGAACCATTAACCGGAATTGGATTTTCCAGCGAACCAAACACGCCTCTACCATTAGGTAACTGGTCACAGTCAAGGCCATTCAAATATTGCTGGCCTATAATTTCACGAAATGGAGCGGCAATAGAATCAATAGCCTCTTTGCGTTGTATTTCAACTGGCTCATGGATGTCTTTTTTCTTGAAAAGTCCAAACATTATTTTTCCCTCATTGAAACATGAAAGATTCGTAAAGCTAAAAATCAAAGAATCCCACTGCGGTATCTTAGCTGCACTGTTTCAAACCCGCAGTCCTGTCCGCAGAATCTCCCGCACCAGTGGGTCATCCGGCGTGAAGCTGTCCGGGCTGAAGGGCAGCGGCTCTATGCGGTCATCAATCGCAAAGGCAATTTTGGTCAGGCGCACCCGCTCTTCAAAGCGGTCAGGGCCAATCTGCGGGGAAATCACCGCAACGTCAATATCGCTCCATTCATCAGCCTTGCCGGTCAGATGCGAGCCGAACAGATACGCCCCGGCAATCTGGCTTCAGCCAGCCAGTATGCAATTAGCTCATCTTTTGTCATTCTGTACGACTTATTTTTCTGTGTAAGGGCAGAGCAACAGGAATGCTAAATTTAATTCGGTTCGATAATTGCTTGTTTTCTTTGCTTTCACCAGAAGAACCAAGATTAAACATACCGGTAACAACTCCAATACCTCCCTTGGTTCCAGTTCCCTCTTGAGCTTCTACTGAAACATCAAAGTCCACGAAAATAACTGGCAGGTCATCATTTGTCCTATAAAGTGATTTTTGGTCTTGAATGCGCACATGCGGGATAATGCGTCCACCTAAAGAATCAACTTTCGACTGTGCTTCAACTACTCCATCTATCAATTGAAAAAGTGTTTCCGAGATAAACTGTTTTAATTCCATTGTTCAGCTCCTATGGGGATTATATAGATTGCTGGAAAAAATTCGCATTCAACATGATAGCTGCATCATTTAGTTACACAACGACACAATCAATACTATTTTATTGACATCTCCTTGTTTATCAAGGACATATCTCCTTTTTAACACTTCGCACACGATTACGCTGTCGCTTGATTTGTCGCTTTGTATTTCATGGAACTGTAGCTCATCTCCTATGGCGGGTATCTCGTCATTGGATGAGATTTTGTAATTATATAACTCTTCAAATTTTCCGTCTAATTCTCTATATACCGAAATTATCCTTTTTGAATGTTTCTTAGCAAACATGTCACCTATAGTGTTTCCATGCAGTTCGTTCATAGTTAGCAACCTCGCTGAAGATAAAATAAGTTACACTGGTAGCAGGCTATTAGCCACTCACCCCTCCCGGCACCCCCCATCATTTACCACCACTCACCCCCCTTTTCAACAATTTTCACACCGTTGCGGAACACGTTACCCTATAAAGCATCCACAGGCCGAACGTCCAGCAACAAACCAACTGATTTTACAGCTTATTTATGAGAATCGAAAATGTTCCTGCCGCTCCCGCGCCTTCTTGGTGCAACGCCCATGCTTCAAGGCGTTCCTGTTTCCCCTGCTGCTGACCGCCCGCCATTTGAAAGAGTCATGCGGGCTGCTCTGAGCAGCGGGCAAAATGTCTGCCAATGTCAAGTTGCTGCTCTGCGGCTTCAACCCTGAAAACCGACTCCAAGATATTGCGCTTGCGAAAGCCGCACCCCTGTAGGTTTGCCTGCGGGTTTCGTCCCGGCAAGGAGTCTGTGCGCTTCCACGCCCGGAAACCCGACAATCTGGAGGTGCAAGTACGCAGCCCGCTGGTTAGAGTTCGGGCTGCGTACTTCACCGCGAACCTCACCGCGAACCAAATTTTCATTTGCAATTTTTATAAACCTTTCAGTGGATTGACAGCATCCGCGCTTGACAGCCGCTGGATGATTCAGGCATTTTTTTCGCACCCGAACTTAACCTCGTACTTAGCTTCGTACCAAATTTTTCAGCGTGACTGACCGGCCCGGCTTTGCGTTTGCGAAAGCCGCAGGGCTGCGGGTTTGCCTGCGGGTTTGCTTCTGCCGTCCGGCGCGGCAAGGAATCTGTGCGCTTCCACGCCTCCGAAAACCCGACAATCTGGAGGTGCAAGTACGCAGTCCGCTGGTACGAACTACGAGGCATCTATTACGCCTCGTAGTTCACCTCGTACCAAATTTTCATTTGCAATTTTTATAAACATTCCAATAGATTGACAATATCAGCATTTGACAGCCGCTGGTGCGGGTTCAGCATTTTTTGACGGTCGTACTTCGCACATCGCACCAAATTTTTCAGCGTGACTGACCGGCTCGGCTTTGCGTTTGCGAAAGCCGCACCCCTGCGGGTTTGCCTGCGGGTTTGCCTTTGCCTTCCGGGTCGTCAATCAGCTTGGCCTGCGCTTTGAGCCGCACAGAGCTGGCGAGGGAAACGGCAAACTTGACAACTACATCCGCCGCCGCAAAATGCCCTCAAAAACAATTTT
>JAPEVH010000050.1 GCA_026645415.1 Candidatus Electronema sp. | reverse complement strand
GTGTGATGAATGGTGCGCGATGCGGAACGAGAAAGGCGCTCCGGTGGACTGGCAGTTCACCACGAAGGACGCGAGGATAAAATTGAAGCATCTTTACCCGTCAATTTAATGGTGCAACAGCACTAGTGACATCAGACATGGTATCCTCCTTTTTTAAGATATTGAAAAATTATACATCCAAAATATGTATTTTACATTTCCATAAAACTATTCTTGCGTCAAGAGTAAATCGAAAAAAAATCAGCAAGTTGTAATAGAGATTCTCATATAGTATTGATTATCAATCATATCATTATAAAATCTCTTTTTATAGCAGCGTGTTGAATGAATATCTGCCAGACAAGCACGGCAAAAAGATGTCCAAATCCACCGGCAACGTCATTGACCCGCTGGCAGTGATTGCGCAGTACGGCACCGACGCTTTCCGCTCACCGCCTTTGCCGCCCAAGGCCGAGAAATCAGGATGGATGAGGAGCGCATTGACGGCTACCGCCGCTTCATCAACAAGCTCTGGAATGCGGCCCGTTTTGCCCAGATGCACATCAAGGAGAGCGAGCCAAGCATTGTTGCGGTTGCTGATCAACCGGCGGAACTGGCCCTGCCGCACCGCTGGATATTGAGCCGCACCAATGCCACCATCCGCGACGTGCGCAAGGCTCTTGACGGCTACGACTTCAACCTGATCGCCTCGGCCATTTACCAGTTCACTTGGCACGAGTTCTGCGACTGGTACGTGGAGTGGATCAAGGCTGATTTGTTCAGCGATGACGCAGCCAAGCGGGAGCAGGCCAGAGGCGTGCTGCTCTGTGTGCTGGAGCATATTCTGAAGATGCTCCACCCGATCTGCCCCTTTGTCACCGAGGAGATATGGAGCCAATTGCCCGGTGAGCGCGGCACCATTATGCTGGAGCCGTTCCCGGTCGAGCAGCCGCTCTGGGAGAACGCCGAGGCCGAGCAGTCCATGCACTTGCTGATGGATATCATCACCGCGATTCGCACCATCCGCAGCGAGGCGGACGTGCATCCCAGCGCAAAGGTGCAGGCATTGCTGATCTGCCCGGATGCAGGCAAGCGCGAGCTGCTGCGCTCCTTTATTGGCTCCATCTGCGCCATGACCCGCACCGAGAGTGCACTGTATTCTCCTACAGCGGCAGAATATGCACTTCCTCGCGCACCGGATGAATGCCGCGCAAGAACAGACCGCTGCGGCCATCAATGGAAACCGGCTCGCCGAAGCGGATGGTAAAGCCGTTGATCAGGGCATGTTCTTTCGCTTCAAAGACTTGTAGATCGCGGCAGCCAACCACGCAGGTCTTCTCCAGACGGGTCGCTACCACCGAAGCATGAGAAGTCTGGCCACCTCTGGCGGTGAGCAAACCATCAGCCAAAGAAATTTCCTTAATATCCTCTGGTACGGTGTCTTGACGAATCAGGATGAGCGGTACGTCTGGCTGCTCTTGGCGAAGCTGGTGGATATTCTCATCTGTAAAGACCGCCAAACCCGATAGAGCCGAGCCGCTCACGCCAATACCCTTGCCAAGCACTGCGGCCTGTTGCTCTGCTGACTCGATAAAGACTAAGAAGTGTTCCTTCTTTTTGATCGTGATCATGTCACGAGTCTGGAGGATGTACAACTGCTCCGGGGCTGGGCCTTCAAAGGTGAACTCAATCTCCTGCGGATTCCATTCTTTGGTATAGACTAAGTCACGGGAAATATCCAAGAGCCGCTCATAAATAGCTGGAAACTTGCGCTCTAAGGTATCCTTAGCAGGTCTGCCGTCCAGCTCGGCCTGCTCCACAGAAATAGGATAGCTGGTGACTAAGCCAGAAACAATGTCCTCGCCTTGGTCGCCAGCAGCGTAGTCACCCCAAAGAGCCACCCGCCGCACCTTGCGGTAGGGATGAGCCGTGAAGAGCACTCCGCTGCCTGCCTCAAAGTTACGGTTACCATAGACCATAGTCTGGACAATCACCGCTGTGCCCCAGTCGTCAGATACGTCCATCAGGTGGCGATACTGGCGGGCCTTGTGGGTGCTCCACGACTCCAAGACCATCTCGACAGAGCGGACAAGCTGCAACCAAGGATCTTCTGGTGCTCTGTATCCATGCCGCTGCATGGCGTTGCGATACTCTAAGGCCAACTCGCGCATTTGAGGAGGAGAAAACTGTCGCTTCAGGCGGACATTATAGCGTTTCTTGTGCGCATTCATCAGGGTACCAAACTCATCACGGGGCATTCCCTCGCCCATGGCCCAAGACTGAAGAAAGCGACGATAGGTATCCCAGAGAAAGTATTCTTGCTCTGGGTGCTTTGTCACGCGTTCCACTAAGAGTTCCTCATTTAAGCCCACGTTATGCACCGTAGTCATCATCCCAGGCATGGAAATCGCGGCACCAGAGCGCACCGAGAGAAGCAAGGGGTTTTCTGATGAACCAAAGCTGCGGCCGGTCTGCTCTTCCAAGGCAGTGATTGAGGCCCGCATCCGTTGCATAAACTCTTCCTTCGCCCTTGTAAAACTCTTTACTGCCTGCCAGCAGCGGAATATCTCCGTAGTGATGATAAAGGCAGGCGGCACTGGCTTGCCATCATTGGCCAAGAGCATCAGATTAAAGCCCTTGTTACCAAGATGAATCAGGTTGTGGGTGCGAAGATTTTCCTTATACAGCAGAGAGATAGTCTGCTCAGGATTATAGGTCATGAGCAGATCCAAGGTCTGCTCGTTGAGCAGATCTTTTTGTGCCTCTAAGGTGTGGATGATCTTAGTGATGAAGTTGTCCAGATGTTGGAGACCAAAGGTGGTGGCAATCAGGTCGCGGAAGAACGATTCAGAAAGTCGATGGACCGTGGAAGGCATGTCTTCTTCATCCCAAAGCGAGCGGAATTTGAGCAGCAAATTTTCTCGGCCAATCTGTGGAGTAATGATAGAAAGATTATTCTGATGAACATTGGTGTAGTAGGCGTAGATTACATCTTTTACGCCTTCAGACAGCCCGCGCATGATGTCTAAATGCTGGGTGTAAGTGAAACGCTTCATGCTGATTGAGGAAGCAAGCAGGCTGGCATAAGTATCTAAGCGGCGGCTGCTGATACCATCCACTTTTAGAGCACGGAGATAGAGATACAGTGCCTCGGAAATACGGATAAAAGTTGCTTGAGTGATAAAGCCAAGATTGATGGAGCGGCTTAGTCGTTCTAAATAGATATTGGCGAGATTTTCTAGGCGGAAGGCCAAGCCAAGAGCATCAAACTTGCGCTCTGAATAGCGACCATAGACCGAGGGAATATCCACCGCAATGTGCCGCTTATAGTAAATCTCTTCTTTTGGCTCGAACTTTTGTTTACTGAGAATGATATCCTTGAGTTGCTCCAGATGCGTGAGCAGGGCATCTAAGCAGCTATACGGATCATCCTGTGCCAGAGACTCCAAGAGCTGCTCCATCTCTGGGAAACCGGAACGAGCTGCCTGCTGAAGCTGCTCGCACAGTTCTTCCATGCCAAGGCTGTACTTGTGGTACAAGAGGCGAAACATCCGCACTAAGAGAACAAAACGCTGGCGTTCACCAGCAGAGATGTCTTTTTGTTGTTCGAGCCACGTCTGTCGCTCTTCTTTACCCCAAGTCAGTAAGTCGTCAATGGTATTCCATTCCAGCTCTTCCCGTACTCGTCGAGCAAGAATATGCAGTTCATCAACAAAGGGACCAGAGCTTTCCACCTGGTTAAGGATTTCTTCGGGCAAATAAGGGCTGAGGGTATTTTTATCTAAGGTAAGCCAGAAGAGAAAAATTGCCCGGATAAAGCCGACAATCAAGTTGGAAGACTCCACATGTGACTGCTTGCGGAGAAAGTGAATCAGCACATCGCGCCGCTTATGCAGTTCATCCAGCTCGGTTGAAACATCACGTAGCTCACCTTCGGCACCAATCTCATTAAAGAAGACTGGCATCAACTTACTGAACTGCTTGGCCAAGTTGTAGATTGGGCCAATGGGATGATTGAGGAGCTGGCTGATGTCGCGCTGGAACAGGTCCGTATCTTTAACACAGGTGCCAGAAAGACGGATGTTGATAATCAGGGCAGAAAAAAGAGTAGAGCACCACTTTGGCTCCTGCATAATCAGGTTAAGCCAAACCCGGATATTAGCTAAATGGGCAGGATTGCTAATTGGCTGCCAATCCTCATCCACACCCATAACATTGGCATATTGAAAGCCAAAACGGACTGCCTCAAAAAGGAAAGCCTCGACCAAGCGCGAGTTACCGCGCCGGAACACCTCACCGCCAATCACCTGAATACACTGAAGCGAGGTGTGCGGATATTTACGCACATTCGCTTTGAGGAGATGAAAGGCTGTGGTAAAGAATTGCTCAATCTCATCAAAGCTCTGCTTGCGGATGAGCTGCACCAACGAACGATTGATTTCCCGCAGGCTCTCCTCATGAATGAGCGAAAGGCCAGAAGTATCCATGATGCGGAAGAGAAAAAGCAGCTTCCGGTTTTCCACATGCGAAGGATCACCGCCCTCTAGTCCATCGCCCAGTTTATTAAGAATATCTCGGTACAGACGGACAATATCAATATGAGCAGGCAATTCCAAAAGCTGGCTTAGTGCCTGATACGGGTCTTCATCAATATTGACCAGCTCCAAGGTCTGTAGATGCTCGCGCATCCGAGTATGAGAGATGGCAGACATCTCTGCCCCGGCTTTCCAGTCCTCACTGAAGTTGCCGCAATGTTCTGCAAACCACGGCTGCGGATCCTCCTCGCTCAACCAGTAGCGGTAGTTGGTGATCAGAATCTTTTGCAGGAGCCGAGCCGCCGGGATGCAGGAAAAGAAGTTCTCTTCTGCCTCTCGGCCTAAGCTGATGAGCTGGGCTGCCATTTTTTTGATCGGGTGATGACCTTGGACCATCTGCATCATCAGGCTACTGTCGATTTCATCCAGCCGGGCAAGCTGATCAAAAAAGAGGTTGAGCTGCGCGCTGTAGAGCGGCAGATTTTCCGGCTTCAGCGAGCTGATTACCTTGTCAGCAAAGGCGAGCAGAGCTTCCACAGTTAAGGCAGTCACTTTGCTGTTTTTCCGCGACTCCTTGAGCGCATCCAAGAAAATAGAGCTAAACAAGGCAAAGCATTCCGGCCCCTGCGGATGACCGAGATAATGGTTGAAATTTTTCAGGACAAAGGGCCGCAGCTCGGCAATGATGAGCTGCCAGTTGCGGAAAGGATGGCTGATTTCGTAGAGCAGATGCTCCAGCCGAACAGACAGACCCTGATAGCGAGCTACCGCCTCTCGCAAGGGTGCGTAGCGAGCGGAAATTTCAACCTTGCTGGCAGTCTGTTGGAAATTGGCTTCAAGTGCTTTGGATCTGAATTCAGCGGTCTGCTGCGTGGTCATAATTGCCTCTATTTTATTCAAATCGTTCGTTTTGGCGACGAGATTGTTCTTCTCTTTCCTGCTCCGATTTTCTCGCGTCCTCTATCCTGTTTTGCAAATCAGCATATTGACTTTTTGCCCAATTTCTCACAAGTTCATTTGGGTGTTCGTAGAATGCTTGTAAAAGGGCTGATCGTTTTTCCAGCAACTCTGCCCGTGAACCGCTCCAAGCCATAGGTTCTATCACATCTGCAAACTGCTTCAGAATGACTTCAATATTTGGAGCATGTTCAAGAATTGCATACACGACAGGCCGCCACGTTATCTGTTCTTGTTCTTTTGCAGTGGAAAAGGGAGTTACAAGGGAAGCCACCAGAGGATAACGTTGTTCAGGGGCTATCTTGCACCAATCCAACAGCACTTTATCTATAATTTCATCTAATTGATTAAAATCTAACTGATTAAAATAACAAGTTAACTGATATGGTATCTTTCCACTTTTAATGGGCACCTGCCCAAGGAATGAATTCAGAAAAACTATAGGTTGTAGTTGTGCAAGAATTCGCACAAGATTCGAGTAATCATTTGCATGGTGATTCGATTCTATAATAGATTTTATAAGTCGTTGGCATACCGTCCGTGCAGCATCAGCTCCTTCTGATCCCGCAAGGCATATAGTTGCCAATTCAGCCAAGCAGTGACAATCATAATCAATTTCATCTTCATTTTTGTAAAATTGATATAGACAAAGTGCATCTCTCATTACATTCAATATACCAATAGCTATATCAAGCTGTTTTTCTTTGTTTCTATTTCGGTTCGCAAGAATCTCTACAACAAGTTCGGCACCATTTTCACGCAAAAGAATCTTTCTCACAAGTTCAGCTAAATCATCATCGCTGAGAGAATCATAGGCATGTCCCCAGCCAAGGTATTTGAAGGAAGTTACAGGAGCTTTTCCGATATCCAAAGAGCGATGCAATCGTTCAATGCCTTGTTGATCAATTTTGCAGCGTTCTTGCAATTGCGGAAACCATTCTCCCAAGACTTCATCTTCGACTAATCCATCAAGCAATGTATTATATAAAGCTTGGTCAATTTCTGCGCATGAGGCCAGAAATCCTTTGAAAACATAAAGGCTTCGTTGCTCAGGGGGCATTTTTATGAATTCTGAACGCAACGATTGAAAAAGTTTTGCTTTATCCGCCGCTCCATCGGCCAACCCTTTGCCGAAAGCATCCAGCCGACCATGATATGTATCAGTATGCGCAGACACAAGCTCTGGAAGCATGATATTGAGCACATCAGGAGTTTGAGCAACTTGGCAAGCAATGCTTCGAGTTATTTTTTCAACTTTCCTATATCGTTCACTACGATCTTCATTCTTAAAATCATCTTCAAGGCCGTACCGTTGCAATCTCTCTGAGAAAGCATACGTTCGTGCTCGCTCTAAAAGACCAACAGGCCGCAAAGATTCCTCCAGTGCAGACAATTTCTCTATAACCTCGGAACTGAAATTACCGTGTTTCTTCCGAAGAATCCTCCGCACTGCAAGCCAGCCTTGGTGCCAGCCCTTTTGCGCATGTATCTTCTTTGCTGCCTCTTCAATTGCTGTGAACACACCGGCACCTACCCACAACTCATTCAATTTGTCGGCTAACAGCTTTCTTGCCCACTCAGCAGTAGGAAGGTTTGAGAGAGCAATCTGCGCACAGATATCTATAAAAAGCGGGAACCAACGCAAAGCTTCTCCAGTCTTTTCAGGATAAAAGTTATATTCCCTTGACCTTGCACCAAATCCTTTTGGCCCGTCCACAGGAAAACTCCGCACGGTTAATGCTGCTTTCAGAAGATGCCATGCAAGGTTCTGCTTATCATAATTTTCAGCATCTTCGATCAGTTCTTCAATAATTCTTGCCCGTTCCTTTACAGGTGTGTTCGGGCCTGAAAAATGGATATAGAAAAGCGATTTTAAGACAGTCTCTTTTTTTTGTTCTGACAGGGGAACTCGGTATAATAAGCGGGCACAGCGATCAAACAACTCCGGCTCATAGGCCAACTTCTGTAGCAGATCAACAAATCTGCTCTGATGTTGTGCAAAGACCTCTTCCGTTTCCTGTGCAGCCCGTTCAATAGCAGCAAGAGTTTTGGCCGGAGAAACCGGAGCAATATTGACAAAAACTTCCATGCCAAACTTGCTCAAATTGCTGACATGCTTCCCTATCCACCCATCCGGTTCAAGCCACTCATCAACAATCTCAACTACCTCTTCGCAATCATGAAGATAGCCAAGACGGCGGGTGAAAGATTTGATCAGCCGCTCTGAAGCACCAAGAAACTTCGGAACCAAAACATCTTTGGGAATGGACTCCAGCGCACGTTTGGCGAGCCAGTTGGCGATGGCCTGTGGCAGCACAGCCCGCCACACGCTGCGGGACTGGACAATCTCCCGTCTTTTCAGTTCGGCCACATCGCTATGGAGAACAGTAGCGGATGTACCTGTAAAAGATGCGAGAAATTGCAGCTCTGATTGCGCAGAACTGTCTTCTCCGTCGAAGGAATAGACAAGGGCGCAAACTTCAGCGGATCGCAGCAGACTTTTATCTTTCTGTTGATCAGTTTGCCAGAAAAGCCGTTCAAACAAATCGTTATCACGAAAAGAAGACAGGCTTTCACCGTGCCGAACTGTGTTGGCAAGTGCAAGAGCTATGCGGGCATTTCCCCCAGAAAACTCGGCAATGGTTTGCGCATCAACTTGACTGATATGGGAAAAGCGTTTGCGAAGCAGCTTGCAAATGAGTTCTTCGCTGGCTGGTTCCAGCTTAAACACGCTGGTTTCTTCCGGGAGATCATCACGGACATCGTATTCAATTGTCAGTAAACTGACCGTGCTGTTTGACTGTGTGCAGGTTTTGGTGAGACGGCGGTGTAGATCAGGAGGACAGTTATCAACAATCAGAATTGTTTTTGATTGTAAAGCAACAAGCTGTTCTGCCATTGCGCCCGGTTCAGGCGAAGAAGAATCGGAAATGTCAGTGTAAATTGCCAAAGAAGAAGCAAGCGGCTGTTCTCCTGTCCGCTCATCAAACAAGACCTGAACAAGGCGGGTTTTGCCCACTCCTGACAGACCAACCAGACGCACGGACGAGCGGGGTGAAGACAAAGTCCTGCGCAGCCGGAGCAGACCGTCCTGAACAGAGAGAATCCCGCAGTTGGAACCGGTTCCATCATGCAACCGCAACCCGTCATCAAGCAAATACTCTTCTTCAACACCGCCCGGAGAATTCGCCCAGTTCTCATAAGGCCGCCAGCCTTGAAGTGCCCGACCGATTTTATTCCGCACCCATAAAATTAGCGAAGGATGGTTGCGAACCCAAGTTGCAATGCGGCCTTGATCAAGGAAATCTATATGGAGATTATCGCTGTTTTCTTCATCCTTAACAGCTTCCCGCATAGCGTCAATGCGGTTTTTCAGAGTGTTATCTGTTGTTGAAGCCTTTGAGCTGATGATGAGATATGCGCCCCCAGCTTGAATGAGTTCTTTGATGGAATCCCGCAGAACACCATTAGGCCGCATTTCCTCAAGAATTTTAGCTCTGGGCATATCCGGTTTCTTGACTTGGAAACCTGTATGCCTTTTTGGCACAAAGCTGTTGGATGGCGGCTCAACTTCATCGCGAACTACTACATCCAGCCCGCCGTCCGCAGCATCCTGATGACCACCCGAGCTTATTCCCCTCGTCGGCAGCCCTGCTGACCGGTAATCGGCTTCGCAGAGTAAACCAATCAACCTTCTTAGATCGTCATCTCGAAGCTGCGGTATGTCATCTCTGGTTATGTCGAGAAGGTTGTTCATTATTTAAGTATACAACTATCTTCTTTTTTGTCGACAGGTTGACAGAATCTCATCTGTCTCCTTTGTTGATATATCCTGACTTTACTTTTAACTAGGGTAAATTGCACAAAAAAACTATCCAGCTTCTTAGCTAGCAGAATTGTTGCTGCACAGTTTCTATACCCTCTTTTCAAGGAGTAATACTCAACAATGTGGCCTAAGCCGGAGCGGGTGCGCCGGGCTGCGGCTGCATGGCCAGCCGCCCGGCGAAGAGCGCATCAGCATCCTCTCGTTCAGCATTCAGGGCTGGGAGCCTGAAGACATCGGCGAAATACTCAATTACAACCACGGAGTGCAGGTGCGCGTTGGCCTGCACTGCGCACCATTGGCGCATCGAACGCTGGGCACGCTGCCGCTGGGCGCAGTGCGGATCAGTCCCGGTTACTTCTCGACTCAGGCAGACATTGCCCAAGCTGTTGCCGCAGTTAGAACTATCGCGGAAACTGTGCTGCCGTGATGCGCTCGGTTCAGGTAACGGCCTAGCGTCTCTGTCCGAGACAGCCTAGCGTCTCTGTCTGAGACAGCCTAGCGTCTCTGTCTGAGACAGCCTAGCGTCTCTGTCTGAGACAGCCTAGCGTCTCTGTCTGAGACAGCCTAGCGTCTCTGTCTGAGACAGCCTAGCGTCTCTGTCCGAGACGGCCTAGCGTCTCTTCAACGACAAAAGCAAATACATCCAACCTTATTCAAGGAGGGCAAGGCTATGGCAAAAGCAGTGCTGGTTGATCTTACCCGCTGCATGGGCTGCCGGGGTTGCCAGGTTTCCTGCAAGCAGTGGAACCAACGGGAAGGGCAGAAGACAGTGTTCAAGGGCGATCTAAGCAACCCAGCGCAACTGAACGTTGAAACCTATACGACGGTTCATTTCCTTCACCATTCCCTCAAAAATGGATGGACTGCTGGCTGTGGCAGGTGCTGTCGTATCGTTCAGAAACCGAGGAGCAAGAGAAGGTCAGCAGGAATAAGCCTGTAGGTCTCTGGCTGAGGAAACAAGGCGGCCAGATTCATTGACAGGCAAACAAGAAGCTGGCATTCTAAAGACAAGCCCTCGTCACCAGCTTGGGTGGATTATTCACGTGACAGAGAGAACATGTCTATAGCAACATTGAACAGCTTTCTTGCAAACTGGCAGGAAGGCCCTGAGAGAACCAAGACCGCCTTTCTTACCTACAAGAACTACCTTGAGGGCAAAGAGCAGGTACGCCTAGAGTTCATACCTCGGCCCGGCCTGACCTACTCACTGCGGGCAGCATATACTGGCCCAACAAAGCAGCATCTCTTGGTTATGGTTGATGTGATTGAGGATGAACCGCGCTGGCTTTCGATCTGTTTTTATGCAGACATGGTCAGTGACCCAGAGGAGCGCGGCGACTTTGTTCCGAGTGGGCTGCTGGGTGGGGATGCCCTTTGCTTTGACATTCCGGCTTGGGATGAGGAACTGATCAGCTACGTGGAGGCCCGCATGGATGAGGCATGGCACAAGGCAGCTAACTATGCCTGAGATCAGTTTGCAGCAGCAGCAGGTCAAAGAGGCTGTCGCCTTTCTCCGTGCCCGCCTGCCAGGGCTACCAGAAGTCCTGATCCAGCTTGGCACTGGCTTGGGTGGTATTACCAAGGCCATGACCGACAGCATCAGTATTGCTTATGAGGAGATACCCCACTTTCCTCGTTCCACTGTCACCAGCCATGCCGGTAATCTGGTCTGTGGCCGTTTGGCTGGCAAGCCAGTAGCCGTGCTCCAAGGCCGCTTCCATTATTACGAGGGCTACTCAGCCCGTGAGGTCAGCTTTCCCATCCGGGTGCTGTCCCTGCTTGGCGTACAGACTGCAATCATCACCAACGCCTCTGGTGGCCTCAATCCTGCTTGGCAGGCAGGCGCAATCATGATCTTCCGTGATCACCTGAACCTGCTGCCCGACAATCCCCTGCGCGGCCCAAACGTGGATGAATGGGGGCCGCGCTTCCCTGATATGTCCCAGCCCTACAACCAGGAACTGCGCACTCTTGCTGAGGCTGCGGCCCGCAAGCTGGGCTTGGCTGAGGTCTGCTCTGGCACCTACGTCTGCATTCCCGGCCCCAGCCTAGAGACCCCGGCAGAAACGAGAATGCTGCGCCTGCTGGGTGCGGATGCAGTCGGCATGTCCTCGCTGCCAGAGGTGCTGACAGCCCTGCATGGCGGCCTACGGGTGCTGGGCCTGTCTGTGGTTGCCAATGTCAATGACCCAGACAACCTTGCGCCTCTCCTGATTGAAGACATTGTGGCGGCAGCGCAGCGGGCCGAGCCGCGCTTGCAGCAGCTTGTCGTGGAAATCGTTCGGGAGATGTAAGCAGGAGGAGGATCTCCGCCCTCAGCAGGGTTCCGTTAATCACTCCTTTTGAACATTGTTAAACCGGTAGCCCACCCCACGTACTGTTTCAATACAGCAGCCTAGCTCACCAAGTTTCTTTCGGAGACCAACTATTTGCACATCTACTGCCCGGTCGGTAACACTATAATCACCGCCCCGCACCGCCTCGACAATCTGATAACGACTAAATACCCAACCAGGCCGGAGTACCAAACAGAGAAGAATGCCAAACTCCGTGGCCGTTAAACGGATTAGCTCACCTTTGCCGCGAACCTCATGGCGGGAACGGTCAATTCGGAGATCGCCAATACTAAGAATTTCTGCGGCTTGACCACTTGGTTCTCTTCGTCGTAATACGGCTCGAATCCGCGCTGTGAGGACGCGAGGACTAAAAGGTTTGCTTACGTAATCATCTGCGCCGAGTTCCAAGCCAACAACCATATCTGTTTCTTCGCTTTTGGCAGTCAGCATAATCACTGGCACATGGGCCGTAGATGGATCATGGCGGAGCCGTCGGCAGACTTCTAAGCCATCTATACCCGGCAGCATGATATCAAGAAGGATAACATCAAAATTATGCTGCTGCACTGCTGCCAACGCCTCTTCACCAGACAGCGCACAGAAAACGTGCCAACCTTCTTTGGTTAAGTTGTAGCGAACCAGTTCAAGGATATCCTCTGCATCCTCAACAAGGAGAACTTTTTCTTTTGCCATAATCAGATTCAAGATAATAAGAGGCGGGAAGCTGGAACAGTCTACGTCAGAATACAATTACAAAACAACCAGCTTAGACCTAAAACGATCTAAGCTGGTTAGAGACCTTAGCACAAACGTTCTTTCTACGTCTTCCTAAAACTTAAGCCGAGCACCAAGCATGACAAGAGAAATATCGTCGTAAGATGCGTTTGTATCATCCGCAAGTTCAACATTACGATAGGCGGCAAATAGCTCAGTATTCCAGTCAGACAGCTTCTGAACAAGCTGGAGGCCATAAGCAGTACCTTTCTCGCCCATGTCTTGATGCTTGATGTTTTCGTACACGCCATAATCTACAGATATTGCGGTAGAACCACAGGGAAGAAGCTGATCAAACTTCCAGCCAATCTTACCATAGGTGAAAACAGGATCATCACCACCAGCAGGCATATTGTCTAAGTCGCGGCTGCCAGCGGCAGCAGTAAAATTCAAACCAATTGGCAGCAGCAGAGAGGCAGAGCCGTTGATCTGATTATAGTCCTTATCTTCGCCAGGGTCAGACCATGCTAAGGCTGCTTGAAATGTTGCCCCAGCAAATTCCCCAGAATAGGTCAGGGCTGCATCAACCATTTCCTTTTCGCCCGCCGAAACGCCTAAGCTGAAACCGGCAAATTTTGGCGTGTCGTAGCGAACACGATTTCTCCGGCTCAGGCCATCCATCTGATCAAATACGTTGCTAACAGTCAAGCTGCTGTCCGCTGCTTCGGGGTCTGCATCTGGGTTATAAAATTCAAAACCACCGCCAAGATCAGCCACGCCAGAGTTGCCCGCTAGATCAGTGCCAGACAAATCAACTTCTGAGCTATCATTGGAGGCCATATTACCCCGGCCTAAGGAGAATTTACCTACGCCTTTGGTGTCAAACCAAACTTCCATGACGCGCTCTTTAAATTCGCCAGCAATGGTCTCTTCCTTCATAGACACTTTGTCAGAAGGATTAGCCTGCCATTGCACTTCAAAGGTGCCGCCAACATCTAACTTTTCTGTTGCCTTCACCTTGCCAAGCAGTGTCAGTCTGCTTTCAGAATTGGTGTTGTCAACATGGAATGTTTTAGTGTCATGGCCATCATCAACAAACATAACGGCTCGGTTGATATGCCCTTTCAGGGTCAGTTCAACCTTGTCACTGCCAGATTGGATCTCCAAGGCAGAAGCTCCAGTAACCGCACCAAGCAGCATCGCTCCAGTAAGAACACTGATCGTGCTTTTTACCTGTATTTCCTTCATCTCTCCTCTCCTTTTCATACCTGAAAAAGTTCTTCATGGAAGCAAATGACTCTTCTGTGTCATCTTTTAGGACAATGCCAGCTCCCCACGCAGCACAGCGCAGGGGCTGTGCGCTGGTTGCCTTGCTACGTAGGGGAACCTGCATGTTCTTTGCCATGTCAAACTAATCTACAAGTATTAGAAAATGGTTAAGCAGAGATGAGAATCAGATAAAAAAGCTGCTCCTTTTAGAAGCTATTCGCTCTATGCTGGAAAGCAGGCTGGATATATCTCAGCGTAAGTCTCTGTTCCTCTTCGCTCCTGACCAACCGATAAAAGTCGCAACCATTACAGCCAATACCAGCCTGTTCCATACAGATACCTTTCTGACGTAGTGCTGCTGTCACTGCCCAGCAGCAGCGTCCGCCATTTATTCCACTATGAATGCCGTCGGCCCGTGATTCAACTGCTGCCGGGCAGGTCTCTAACTGAGCAACCTTTGTTCCTCCCGGCTCTCGGCCACACTTCCTGAACTCCCAGCAGTTCAACTTGATTTTTTGGCCAGTTGAACTGGGATGACTATCATGCTGCCGGAAATCAGAATATTCGGTCATTTCTTCTTGTTCCTCTTGATTATGTTGTTGCTCGCAGATAAGAGACCCAGCACTGCCAAGGGATAATATCCTCATGGCAGGAACAGGGACAGCCAGGGAAATTTTCTTCCTGCATTGGGCAGCGTCCGCATTTAAGGGTACAGATTATCTTGGCAGCTTTTTCCAAAGCCCGTTCTAGTGTGCTTTCAATTTTCTCCGGCAGTATGGCTTGAATGGGCATCATTTTCTCCTTCTGAAAAAGGGTTGGGCCATTCATCAGTTTTTCAGCGTGCTCTAATCAGATTAATCTCGAGTACTAACTCGAACCAATATCGAGTACTAACTCGAACCAATTTCGAGTACTAACTCGAACCAATATCGAGTACTAACTCGAACCAATTTCGAGTACTAACTCGAACCAATTTCGAGTACTAACTCGAACCAATTTCGAGTACTAACTCGAACCAATTTCGATACCATATTCGAGATTACTTGAAAAGTAGTGGCTGACAAGATTCAACTGGAGAATCATCATTTTATAGATTTCACCCAGATTTCAACACGACGGTTCTTTGCTCGGCCCAATTCAGTGGCATTAGAGGCAATGGGCATCTCACTGCCAACGCAGAGAACATTGAGTACGCTGACACCTCGAGAACGTAGCTCCTCTTGGACTGCTTGTGCCCGCTTACAGGAACTCTCAAGGCTTTCAGTATAATTGTTATCTATAGGCCGTCCTTCAATATTGCTGACAGCATTCTCCTCACGATCTGAAAAGCCAGCCAGAATAACTTCTTTCATACCATTATCAGCAAGGAAATTGACCATTCTCTCGACATCGCGGGTTGCTCTGCTATCCAATTCAAGGCTTTTCCCTTTAAAATGGAAGTTGGTCGAGAGTCTTTTTGCACCCCGTACTCCGGTTAGGTATTTATACAGCACCTGGTAATTCTGATTAATGCCTGGAGAGACTTCAATATGATGCTCCTCAGCAGAGATAGTTAGGTCAACAAATTTATGTCTTTTAACCATCTCTTGCCCTTCTCTCCCTAAGGCAAAAGCAATGAAATCTTGCGTGTATGGATTTTCAGGGATAGCTGGAGTATATAAATACAAACGACGGCTAACTGGATAATCCTCTGTCGCAACAGTAAAGACGGTTGGCCGAATAGCTGGGCCGCTATCAGAGATCGCCAGTGCCTTGTTGTATTTCACATAAGGGAGACCACAGTAGCCAATAGCAAGAGCATCAGCATTTACGGTATCAGAGAGTTTCTCATTGGAGTCCCAACGTGTAGCAGATGCTGCCAGCTTTTTCTTGCCAAGAACCACATGCTGAAACGTATCATTGGTGCCAGAATTCTCATCCCGCGCTTGGATGTTAATCAGGCCATCTTTCCAGCCAATTTCAGACCAGTCTTTGATGTCGCCAGAAAAGATATTAGCAAGCTGAGTAAAAGTCATCTTAGAGACAGCGGCATTGGCGTGATTAACAATGACTGCGACTCCATCCATAGCCAGCACATGCTCACAGGCATTACTGGTCATGTCGCCATAAGAGGCAAGCTCTTCTACTTCCTCGTCCTTAATCTTGCGGGAAGCCATGCCTATATCGCACTGTTTATTCTTCAATCCTTCAAATCCAGTTGAAGAACCGTGTGCTCTCACTTCGATAACTCTGGTTATGTCGCCATTTGTAAAGAATCCCTCTATAGTTGCCTCTGTACCAGGCTTGAGGTCAATTCGTTTAACTGTATCCGCGCCAATCTTTTTCATAAACGCTACAGCAAGATCAGGCCCCAGCTCGGCACCAATGGTATTGGAGCCATGTAGCCGGAGTATGGTTTCCCGCTTTTGCTGAAGAGCAAAGCTATTGTGCGTACTGAATGCAGTGCTAAAGCAAACTGTCGCAAGCGATAGCAGCCATACGGTCTTGCTTTTCTTCATCTATATTCTCCCTAACGTGTTTTCGTTATACTTTTATCCCGTATCTGCAAAAAGATTCGGGGCATCCTGTCGGGGCTATACTTGAAAAAAAATGTTCAGAATATATTAGGATAAGAAGAGAAAAACGTCAGAAGAGAGGAAGATGTGAGAGGGAAAAGGCTGTTAGAAAAAAATCCCTTGTCAAGGCTGTTGACAATATTTATTATTTACAAAAAAAGAATGCCGGAAAGTAGAGGTTTTCTGGCAGCAAAATAACCGCAAACTGGAAACTGGAATGTTCTATTGTCTATTTGGCAAAGGAAGAGGAGGTTGTGGGCGAAAGAAAATGCGCTCCTCTTCTATTGAGATGCGTCCCTTATCCGAATGCTGCGGCTGTCGGCGGGTGAGGGTCTGCAAGATCCTTGGTGACCGAAGCATCTGTGGGCGAATGGCCAGCTTGGGTGTGCTGCCCGGCGCTGTTCTCGAACCATTTTGTCCCAGCCAAGGCCGACGGCATTGTGTCGTTAAAGTTAATGGTGGTACACTCAGTTTGGACGAACTAACTGCAGCAAATATCTTTGTTGAACCAGCCTGATCATGCAACATCTCCTGATTGCGCTCATTGTTATTGTAGTGCTTATCTGGCTCGCGCGCCGGTTCTTGCGCACCTTTCGTTCTGGTAACTGCGGCGGCTGTTCAGACTGTAGCTCTGGAGCATGTCAATCTCCCCAAAAACAAGATCCTGATAAGGACACAAACGCCTGCGGCTGAATCGCTCCATATTTTTATGAGCCGCTCCTTCAACCGCAAAGATAGCCTGTGAATACATCAATTCATCTTGCCTTGGCTGGGAATCCTAATGCCGGTAAAACGACCTTATTCAATCAACTGACCGGGGCACGCCAACACGTAGGAAATTATCCTGGCGTGACCGTAGAAAAAAAAGAAGGTTTTTTCAGTCATAAAGAGTGGAAAGTCAAGGTTGTAGACTTACCTGGCACCTATTCTCTGACAGCGTATTCTGTTGAGGAACTGGTTGCCCGCGATTATTTAGTCAATGAAAAGCCAGATGTAGTCGTTAATATTGTTGATGCGGTTAATCTGGAGCGCAATCTGTATCTGACCTGCCAATTTTTAGAGCTGGGTGTCCCTTTGGTGATTGCCCTGAATATGATCGATGCGGCAGAAAAACGAGGCATCACGATTGATGCTACTGAACTGAGCAGGCTGCTTGGAGTGCCGGTAGTGCCGATTATTGCTCGCACTGGCAGAGGCGTTACCGAGTTGCTCGATGCGGCGGTCGCAGTCAGCCGAGAGCAGGAGCAGCAACAGGCCCTGCTCCGCTACGGCTCAGATATTGACAATGCCTTGCGCTATTTTATTCCCTTGATCCAAGAAAACAGTCTGCTGGCGGGAATTTTTCCGCCTCGTTGGATTGCTCTGAAAATTTTGGAAAATGACGAGCAGATCATTAGCAGGATTATGCAGGCAGATCCTGTAACTGGGCAGCAACTCCTCAGTCGCAGCGAAAATGTGACCCAGCATCTGCGCAGCACGCTTGATGCCTATCCTGAAGCGGTGATTGCTGATCATCGCTACGGCTTTATCAAATCAATTCTTCGCCAAGGCGTAGTGGCAAGAGCTTTTAATGAAGACCGCCTTTATGCCTCTGATAAAATAGATAAAGTTGTTACGCATCGTTTGCTTGGCCCCTTGCTCATGGCTGCGATTCTCTTTGGTCTCTACAGTTTTACCTTTGGCTGGTCTGCTTTTTTAGTTGATTGGCTTTCTTTACTTTTTGATGCGTTTGGCCGCGTTGCTGATGCCGCACTGCCAGACGGCCCGATCAAGTCCATGCTCATTGCGGGGGTCATTAACGGCGCGGGCGGGGTGCTGGGCTTTGTGCCGATCATCATGTTCATGTTTTTCGGCATTGCCGTGCTGGAGGATTCCGGTTATCTGGCTCGGGCAGCCTTTATGATGGACCGAATTTTTCATTTTTTCGGTCTGCACGGCTCCTCGGTCATGCCCTTTATTGTTTCTGGCGGCATTGCCGGTGGCTGCGCCGTACCAGGTGTGTTTGCCGCCCGCACCTTACGTTCGCCCAAAGAGCGGATGGCCACTTTGCTTACCGTACCTTTTATGAACTGCGGAGCTAAATTGCCGGTTCTGACCCTCATCATTGCTGCTTTTTTTACCAATCATCAGACCGAATACATGTTTGCAGCAACCTTGTTGACTTGGCTGGTTGCCCTGTTGGCCGCCAAATTCCTCCGCCTCACCGTGCTGCGTGGCGAATCAACGCCCTTTGTTATGGAGTTACCGCCCTATCGTTTCCCCACAATCCGGGGCCTCTTAATCCATACTTGGGAGCGAACGTGGCAGTATATGAAAAAAGCAGGTACTGTGATTCTCGGTATCTCTATTTTGCTTTGGGCGATGATGACCTATCCGGGCCTGCCTGCGAATCAGGCTGAGGACTTTGCCGCAATGCGGGTTAGAGCCGCTGCTTCACCAGAGCAGTTAGAACAGATCTCACAACAGGAGGCTGAGGCTGGTCTACGGAATTCCATTGCTGGACGAATTGGCCTCGCAATAGAACCGCTCAGTCAGTATGCTGGTTTTGATTGGCGCACTAATATTGCTCTGTTAGGTGGTTTTGCTGCCAAAGAGGTCATCATCTCCACCTTGGGTACAGCTTATTCACTTGGTGAAACGGATCCAGAAAATGCTGCTCCGCTTAAAGAACGATTAGCGTCTGATCCTCATTGGAATCGTGCCACAGCATTGGCTTTTCTTATTTTTGTTATGTTCTACGCCCCGTGCTTTGTCACAGTTGTTGCTATTGCGAAAGAGAGCGGTTCTTGGAAATGGGCAGCGTTCTCTATAGCCTTTAATACTTCAGTCGCGTCACTGCTTGCTGTCACTATTTTTCAGATTGGGCTATTACTGGGATAAGATTTAACTGCATACAGTTCAGAACCAGCCATACCAGACGGTACGTTAGTTATGGAGAATTGGCCTGCTAAAAATCAGAGACATTGAATGGGGTCGGCCATAGAGATTTTATGAAAAAAATAACAGTTAAAGACTTTCGAGAACGGAAGGGCGAGAAGAAGATTTCTTTGCTCACCGCCTATGATGCCTCAACGGCTCGTCTTTTAGAGAGTGCAGGCATAGATGCACTGTTAGTTGGCGACTCATTAGGTATGGTGGTATTAGGCTATGATTCTACCTTGCCAGTGACAATGGAGCAGATGCTCCATCACGCTGGTGCAGTCAGCCGAGGCACAGAGCGCGCCTTGGTGATTGGCGACATGCCCTTTGGTTCGTATCAAATTAGTGCGGAACAGGCGGTTGCTAACGGCCTTCGCTTCATGAAAGAAGCAGGCTGCGCAGCGGTCAAAGTAGAAGGTGGTAGTGACATTTGCACCATTGTGCGGGCTTTAGTGCGAGCCGGAGTGCCAGTTATGGGCCATATTGGCCTAACTCCGCAGACTGCTGGGCAAATGGGTGGCTTCAAGGTGCAGGGTAAAGATATGGCAGCGGCCCGCAAGCTGCTTGCTGATGCCAAGGCATTGGAAGAGGTTGGGATCTTCAGTTTGGTGTTAGAGGCTTTGCCTGCATCGCTCGCAGCAGTTATCACCGCGACTGTTTCTGTGCCAACTATCGGTATTGGAGCTGGGCCACACTGCGACGGGCAAGTTTTGGTAACCAATGATCTGCTTGGTTTGTTTGAAAAATTTCTACCAAGTTTTGTCAAGCAGTATGTCAATTTAGCCCCAGAAATAAAAAAAGCAGTGCAAGGCTATATCTGTGAAGTAGAGAACGGCGCATTCCCAAGAACAGAGCACAGCTTTGCTAGTAAAGAAGATTTTACCGCTCTGTTAGCAAAGGCAGAAGACAGTTCTTCTTGACGACAGCAGCTTGGCACGATAAAAAGGCTAGATGACAGATGAAAAATTGCATATTCCGGTTCTACCCCAAGAAGTGCTGGATTGGTTACAACCAAAAACTGGCGGACGCTATGTGGACGGCACCCTTGGGCTTGGTGGTCATACTGAGTTAATTCTCCGTCATTCTGACCCAGACGGACAGGTTTTTGGTTTTGAATGGGATCACCAAGCAGCACAGCTTGCTCAGGCAAGGCTCACCAAATTTGGAAATAGATTTCAGCTTATTTCAGCTTCATACGCCCAGATAGAAGCCAAATGTCCAGAACAATCGCTGAATGGAATTTTGCTCGATTTAGGCGTATCCTCGCTTCAGTTCGACAGCCCAGAACGGGGCTTCAGCTTCATGGCTGACGCACCATTGGATATGCGGATGAATCGCAAGCTCCCGACAAGCGCAGCTGATCTAATCAACAGCTTGAGCCAAGAAGATTTAGCTGATATTTTCTATAATTACGGTGAGGAACGGCAGGCCCGTCGCATTGCTCGTTTTATTGAAGAAGCTCGCCTTATCCAACCTATAACCAGCACAAGACAGCTTGCTGAAATTGTCTGGCAGGCCATACCAAGGAAATATCAGCCAAAAAAAATACACCCAGCCACCAAAGTTTTTCAAGCTCTGCGCATTGCGGTCAACAGGGAGCTGGATAACTTGGCCAAGGTCTTAGTAGACGCACCTCATTTTCTGGCTTCTGGTGCCCGGTTTTGCATTATCACCTTTCATTCGTTAGAAGACCGGATGGTTAAGCAGGCATTTCTCAGTAATCCAGATTTAAGGGTATTGACCAAAAAACCGATTCTGCCGAGCGAAATTGAGGTACAAGAGAATCCTCGGAGCCGCAGTGCCAAGCTGCGGGTTGCGGAGAAAATTTGAGGAGACGGATGATCGGTAATAAACAGAAGAGGCCAGAACTGCGGCAGAGTATCCGGGTCAAGATTACCAGACCTGTTTCTTCGCCTCATACAGGGTCTGCAGCAAGGTTATCAGAAAATTTTTTCCGCCTCTTGCTTCAGTTACTGACAACAATCTTTCTTACAGCAGTAGTGCTGGCACTCTTTTTCCACTGGCGGATCAGTGATGAGCGGGTTGTTTTTACCCAGCTAGCAGAGCAAGGCACTACATTGCAGAAAGAGCATACTACCTTACTAATGAGTCGAAACGAACTCATGTCAAAATCTCGTATCGCTGCTGCTGCTGCTGTTCGCCTTGGTCTTCAGTTTCCAGAAACAGAGCAAGTGCATCGCCTCTACTAATGCGGCGGAAGCAAAGTGAATATAGCGGGCCGGGAGCCGTAGTAGAGCGAGTTGTCGCTCGGAAACGGGTCAATAAACGGCGAATCTGCCTTCTCCTGACGGTATTGTTACTAGCGGCCTGCTGCGGTTTGCTCCGACAGTTCTTACATTTTCTTAATGATGCAGGCCAGTTTGTCCAAAAACCTATTGTTGAACAACAACGTACAGCTACGTTACCTACCCTGCGTGGTACGATCTATGATCGTAATTTGCATGAATTAGCTGTTTCCTATCAACTTTTTTCTTTGCATGCTCATCCTGATGAACTCGCTGATCGACAGGCTGAGGCCGAAAAGCTGGCCTTGATCATTGGCACTGGCAAGGACATGCTCCTTCAGCAAATGCAGGGAACAGAGACTGTTGTTGAGTTGGCAGATAGTTTGAACCAAAAGCAAGCCGCTGAAGTTACGGCTCTGCACTTACCAGGGATCCGACTCCAGCCTACTGAGGCACGTTGCTATCCTAGTCATACAGCAGCAGGTCATTTACTTGGCTTTATCAGCGAAGGCATTGGCTTAAGCGGTATCGAGGCTCTTGGCGACAATTTGCTCCAGCCGGGCGAGTTTAGAAAGGCCGAAGCACCGGGAATTGATTTTGCTGGACAAAGTACATTAGGGCCAAAGGCTGCCGATGTCATACTCTCTATTGATCTGAAGTTACAAAAAGAACTAGAACAATCCATCAGCACGTATCGTAAAGCAAAAGAGGCGAGTTCGGCTTCTGCTCTGGTCATGAATATAGAGAATGGCAAGCTACTTGCAGCGGTTCGGCAGCCGAGTTTTGATCCAAACTATTTTTGGAAGACCAAGGAAAGTGGAATCTTGTTTCCTCAAACATTTTCGGCCAATTTACTCCAGCCTTTACTCGCTCAGGCCGTGGCAATACATCAGAGCGGAATGAATGGTGCTGTTCCCCCTGATCTTGTGAGTCCACTGAATCATGGTCTTGGTAAAGAAGATTTGGAGACAAGTTGGCATACATTCGGGTTTGACCAAGCAGATTCTACATTTTTGCCACTTGTACCTCCATTAAAGAAAAAGACGAATCAACAGCATGATACGACAAAATTGAGCGTCCTACAGATAGCTCTTGGCACATCAACTTTCTTTAATAGCGGCAAATGGCTTAAGCCGTGGCTGCTTAAGGCTGTCTATGACCCTGATCATGATCGCCTTTTTACACATGATTCCAAGGCAGATGCAGCAGAACGTATTGTACCGCCTGCTGCTGGGGTACTGCTCCGGCAGGATCTTTTGCATCATTCCCGCTGGGGTAATGATAAAGGATTTCTCTTTGTTAACAAAACGACTTTTGCCCAAAAAACACGCAATGGCATGAGTAAACAGCATATTCAAGAACTACTTTTACTCACTGTTCCTCGCGAAAATCCCAGTATGCTCTTGGTGCTGGCTGTAGATTATGGACGGCTTCAACCTTCTCTACTTAAGGAAACTGGCGAGAGCAAAGAACAGACCAGCGACCAATTAGAGGATTTAGGTGAGTCACTACTTCCTCTGCTAACAGGTTATGCTACAGAAAAAGAGCGTCCCACGGAAAAACCACCGAAAGAAAAAAATGAAACTAATATGCGCCGTTTTTTCCTCAGTCGGCAGTTGAGTTTAGCTCCGATAGAAGAGGAAAAAACGACAGATAGTAGCGGAAAAATCATGCCTGATGTAATAGGATTAAGCCTGCGCAAAGGATTGCAGCGTTTGAATCCTTGCAAGCTCAAGGTGCAGATTCAAGGGAGTGGTAAAATTTTAGTCCAGCATCCAGCCGCAGGAACATCGTTAGCTAAAATAAAGAGTTGCACTTTAACGCTTGCGCTTGGGCCAATAAAACACCTTAAACCAACTCCAAAGATCAAGGTTCATTAAGACTCCAACGTATTGATTATCTGCCCTTCTTTGAGTGCAACAAAAGAGGCAAAATTGATCCAACGAAAATAGACTTCTGCCCAACTAAAACCGCTCTGGCGAAGCAAACGCAAATTTTCTTCTGCGGTGAAGGGAATGAGAACATTTTCTAGGGCTTCGCGTTTAGCTGCTATCTCCAGTTCAGAATAGCCCTGTTCTCTTTTAAACTCATGATAAATATTGATGAATTTTCTGTTCAGCATGCTGTGGCTACAGATAATTTTTTCGTTGAGAAAAAGGAGGCCACCCGCAGAAAGAGCTTGATACAAGTTATTAACAAAATCCTGCCGGAGGAGAGGCCGGATAAACTGCATTGTATAGCTACAGAGGATCACATCGGCTCCAGCGATGTGTTGCGCGAGATCAGGTGCTGTGATATCTTGCTGGCGAAACTCGATATCCTTACAAAACATTTCTGCCTTACGACTTGCCTTGTCGAGCATAGCTGGAGCTTGGTCCAAGCCAATAAGGCGCAAATGCAGATCTGGTAAAAGGCGAGAAAGCTCCAACAGGGCAGAACCAGTAGAGCAACCAAGATCGACAACAGTGCTACCGGGCGGGACAAACTGCCGAATTAAAGAAGCTGTGGTACTTATCACCGTGCGATAAAAAGGCACCGAGCGATCCAGCATATCATCAAAAACTTCAGCAACCTGCTCGCTAAAAGTGAAATCTTCTGTCACCTTACCGCTGCTATACAATCTATCGTTACCCATCCACGTTCTCCACAAGAAAAAAAATCGACACATTTGTAAAACAGCCGTGCCTGCTTGTCAAACGGAAAGTATAAGCCAAGCTGAAGCCGAGCACGTTTAACCAGAAAAAGTAGCCCCAGTATTGCAGAAGTCGTGCGTTTGCCCTGCCGTAATGCGGAAGGAACTTGCTGTCTGTTCTACTGAAGAGTACAATAGGATTTTCCGCACCGGCAGCCATTGCGGCTGGCGGTTTTTTTACGTCAATCACAAGCAACGCATCTGACTGCCATGGCTTCTCAGCAGGAAATTCATTTTGACAAAATTATCAGCCGTTATCGTGCTGATCCTTATCATTATCAGGATGTGCATTCTCTCCACACCGGCAAGGTACGATTTATAGCTGAGGAAAACAGTTCCGTGGAAGGTGTTTCTGGTGAATGGCAGCACAAACTTGGCACAGCACTGTATGCTATTGAGCGCGAACGGAACACCAAGGTGATCACCGCAACGATTAATGGTACTGTGGCTTCAGTCTGTCAAAACCTTGATGGTCAGTTTGTTGAGGCTGGAGAAAAGTTGCTCACCATTCGTCATCCGCTCAAAAAGAAAGAGATTATCGAGGCAATCTTGCAAGAAGTGCTCTTTCTTTTCCGGGCACCGGAGCGGGCGCGCTATTATTTTTCCTTAGATATTCAATCTCGGATCGACCAGAAAGGAGCGCGCTCTGTTTTTATCAAGCCAGGCGATGAAATCATCACCATGTCTCTGATGAAACGTGACACACCGGTTTATTACAGCGGCGAGGCAGGCCTGCTGCATTCGATTTATTTCAAGCCTGGTGATAGCGTGAGTCAGGGAGTGCCACTGATTGGTATCTGCCCAGAGGAAAAGTTTCCAGTCGTACAGAAAGTTATTACCCGCGTAAAAGCTGAGTGGGAATAATCAGCCTATCCCTTTCGTTGTACTGAATTGCCTTCTTTTCAAGAACAAGTACTACAGCATAGAGCGAGGCATCTGACTCTGCTAGATATCTCGCCCTTCTCTCCAGAAGTCGCTGCAAAAATTTATCGATACGGCGCGCCAATAGGCGCAGTAATCGAGCATCATGCCCAGCTTGATCGCTGCATGAATCGGCTCCAGCAGCTCATGACTGAGGCGGAAGCAAAAGGTGAGGTTTTAGCAGCAGGTACGACAGTGCTGGCTGATACGCTGAGTCAATCTCAAGGTCGTTTTACTCGCCATTGGTATGCCCCACTTGGCGGCATCTGGCTTACTACAGCTTGGCCAGATATTCTTCTGCCAGAATTTAGTCGCTTATTGCCCTTTGCGGTTGGTTTGGCCTGCTGCCGAGCTGTTAGAACATACGGTCTTGATGCTCGCTTAAAGTGGGTTAACGATGTGCTCGTACAGGGCAAAAAAATAGCCGGAGTCCTCTGTAATTCGGTGATTCGTTGCGGTGACCAGTATCATCTACTTGGTATAGGCTTAAATGCTAATAATCAAGATTTCCCTCAAGAACTGAACGGCATTGCCACCAGTATCGTCAATAAACTTGGCCAACAAGTTGGTTTAGCAGAACTAACAGGAAGGCTCTTGGCTGAATTAAGTTGGGCTATAGGTTTACTGCATTATGATGAGGAACAAGCTCTTCAAGAAAGGCTGTTCTGCGAAGAGGGTTATTCTTCTTTATTGCTAAAGAATTGGCGGCAATTGAGCGATACGCCGGGACAGCAGATTGAATACGGCTTTGATATCCAAGAGAAACCACTGTATCAAGCGACTGCTATTGATATTGATCCCTGTGGTGGCTTAATTATGGAATTTGAGGACGGTACTAGAGTAGTAGAATATTCTGGTGAGATTATTTATTATTGATTCGCAAAGTTACAAACGAGTCTTTACTCTTTATCTTTCTGACTTTCTTGCGTCGAAGAAATAATCACACCTGTCAGGACTGCAATCACCAGAGCACCAAAACATACTGTTATGATTAAAGAAAAATATATGCAATTTACCCCAGACGGCAAAAATTGGTGCATCATAGCTACAGATTCTCCTATTGGGCTTTCTTGCAATTTGTTGCATCAACTTATAGCTCATAAGCAAATAGCGTACCGAGTTAACTTTTTTTCTCAATCCTCGTTATATTAGGGCAATTTCCTCCTGTATTGCAGAGCTTATTCAGCAAGTTCTCTATGTTCTAGCTTGGGCAATTTCTTCTCTTTTTTCATGACAATGTGTATCTTTTATCCACTCGAAAAAAAAAGATAACCCATGCCAACGACTCTTATTTTCTCGTAGATTTCGGGCTAAAGGTAATAACGCTGTCTTTGCCTGCTTGAGCCGCGATAGCATAGAGCTGGATTTTGCTAATCGTCGCCTTACTTTTCTGCTTTCTATCAGTGTAGAGAACAATACTGTTGAAATCCGGTGCGATTCGCAGGAAAGCATCAGCAATATCTGTATCAGTAAAGTTCGCAGAAACCATATTATCCGCAGTACCTTGAACAGTTATCTCTACTTTAATTTGGTCAGCGATTTGCTGAAGAATTTGCTGGAGAGGTATGTTATATGCTTGCACTGTCAATAAATTATCTTTAACCAATACTTCCTGTCCGCTCAGGACAGATGTAGCAGCGAGAAGAAGAAACATTGTTAGGCTGCATATTGTTCTTTTGTTTTGCACCGGCAATCTCCAAAAGCACGACAGCGGCACAAAATAACTTGTGCCGCTGGTAGTACAATACTGCTTATGAGCAGCGCGAATAACCGCAGTCGCGGCAGACCTCACAGCCTTCAGCATAGACTAGGGTACCAGGACATTCTGGACAGGAGGAGGTGAAGCCTTTTTGTGTCCCAGCCATGAAGGATTTCAGCAACCTACCAAGCTGGGCAGGTAAGTCGAGCATGTGGCCACTAGAGCGGTCAAGTTGACGAATAATCTCCTCCATCGGGATCTGATAGCGCAGAGCCAAGGAGACTAAACGACAGGTTGTGGTCCACATTGTTGATTTGTCTTTCAAATCAAGCCGGTTGTCAAAAGGAAACTTGGCAAAAACTTCCATTGGATTTTCCTTCTCATCAAAGCAAACGATCAGGTAAATCGAATTACCATCTGCATCTTTGAGCCGATAGCGCTTTGCATCGAGTACATCGGGCAGCTCTTTCTTCTCCATCTCCCCTTCTGTGGAAACCACCGCCGTCTGTTGTTTACCTGCTGAGGCGGCCGTGCTCAAGACTTGGCTGTCTCGTGAACCATCTCGATAAACAGTAAGTCCTTTACAGCCCAGTTCAAAGCCAAGCAGGTAGGAGAGGCGCACATCTTCTTTAGTTGCGCTTGCAGGCAAATTGATGGTTTTGCTGATCGAAGAATCGACTCCATTAGCTTGGAGTGCCCCCTGCATTTTGATGTGATCTTCTGGTGAGATATCTTGCGCGGCCAAGAAAATACGCTGCCATTTTTCTGGAATCTCCTTATGACCAAGCACCGTCCCGCACTGAGCCATCTTTTGCATCAGTTCTTCTGAAAAAAATCCTTCGCGTTTTGCCACTGCCTCAAAATGCTTGTTGATCATCAAAAAGCGATCATTATCCATGACATTTTTTTCTGTGACCACAGAAAAATAGGGTTCGCAGCCAGAAGAACAATCGGCAATCATCGAGACCGTACCAGTGGGCTGAATTGAGGTCAGAGCTGCATTGCGCCTAGCTGTGTAAGGATTGTGCTGCGCATCCCAAGCAGGAAATGGCCCTTTTAAGGCAGCCAAAGCAATAGAGGCAGATTCAGCTTCTTCACGAATGAAGCGCATGATTTTAGCTGTAGTACACCGACCTTCCTCGTCACCGTAAGACAGCTCTAGCTGGATAAGCATATCGTGCAGTCCCATAATACCAAGGCCAATCTTGCGGGTCTTTCTGGTCATTTCCGCGATTTCTGGGATTGGGAAACGGTTACAGTCAATAACATTATCTAAGAAGCGGACAGCCGTGTGTACGGTTTGGCCAAGACGAGGGTAATCCACCGCACCATCTTTGACATACTGGCCAAGATTAATTGAGCCTAAATTACATGATTCATAAGGCAAAAGCCATTGCTCACCGCATTGCAAAACGTTAATGTAGTGATGACAGGCATCGCCGTCAATCTCGTCAGGAAAATGGCCAATATAAAAGTTGTGGAATTCGTCAACTGTGCCATTATACACATCCTCAATTCCGTCGCGTTCAACCGACACCACTCGGTGGTTGAAGGTCTGAGAAGTCTCTTTTAAAGCCTGAAAGGTCGGAAAACCAAATTCCGTGCCAAGACGTTTCGGTACTCCCTGCTTTGAACAGCAACTCTCCCAGTCTTTTTTTAATGGAGTCTGCCCCTGCTCAAACTGTAGATCAAGAAAACATTCCACTTGCCGCCGCTTGGTTTGTTCTGCCTTGGCAGCATAAGCAGCATGGATACCGTCTGTGATCTTCTGCCGGACGGTTTGACTACGGTTATGCCAAGCAAGATAGCAAGGATGCGAGCAGAAAGATTGCTCGCGTCGCTGCCAAGCCACAGTGTATGGCGCACTGCAATGCTCGCACTGTCGTTCAACCATAACTGTGTTGCCGTCAAGAAAACAGAGTAGATCCGTCATGGCTTGACATTCCGCTAACCTATGCTGTGCCTGTACTTGCAGAGCCTGCAAAAAGGTATTTCTATGGGTATTCGCACCTACCTGCACCGCAACGGCATGGCGGGCACGGAATGCTTCATCTTGAAAGCGAATCCTTGTCGCGGCACCAATCCGCTTTTTGGTTGCTTGGCTGCGCTTCGCACCAATGTGATATTTGAGCCGGAATTCCTGCTGTTTAATCGGATCATTCATCCAGTTTTTTTCTGGGAACCGCCGCATTGGATTTTTATCTCCTTTACGCTTTTCCGAATGCAGTCGGTCATGCTCCTCCTTGCTCATTACCTCCAGATTGGCCGGATCGTTGTTCAAGCCGTCATAGTCTCGATGATGAACAACTTGCCGCTGCCAGCTAAGAGCCTTACCAGTCTGCTGACGATGCTGGAAATTGGCGATCAGTCGGTGTTCAAGCTGCCACTGCGGACTGTCGGTCGATGCTGTCCAACAATAGAGCTGGGAGCTACTCCTAGAATGTGGTAGCATTTTTTCAAACGAGGATATCCGGCGGGTCATCAAACTTAAACTGTCGCCGGAAGCAAGCTCTTTTGCCTCTTTCACACTGCCGTCGGAAAGAACGAAGCGGTGATTTTCTGTTACTCGCAGGCAGTTGCCGTCATCAAGAACCACTTTCAAAATCTGTTTGCCGTAGCCGGTGATGCGGGGATTGCGCATCATCCGTACAGTAGCCCTCCCCTTGCTGTTGCGGCAGAACACCGGAATATCTTTGCCCTCCTCAGCAAGCTGACGGATGGCAACTGCTCCGCGTCCGTCAGCCACCGCAACAAGAGTGTCACCAGCTACACAGGGATTTGTTGCCTCAAAGTCGCCAAGCTGTGGGGTAGCATTGGCTCTGTTTGCTGCGTCTATGAACAGTACGCCTGGCTCGCCGTTATGCCAGGCTAGATCAATAATCTTATCAAAAACTTTTCCTGCATTCATTCGACAGACTACTTTATGTGAGGTTGGATCAAGCAAATCATATTCTTGATTGTTTTTCGCTGCCTCCATGAATTTGTCTGTGATTGCTACAGAAAAATTGAAGTTGGTGAATTTATTTTGATCCTGTTTAGCTGTGATGAATTCCATGATATCAGGATGATCCACCCGCAAAATGCCCATGTTAGCCCCACGTCGTTTACCACCCTGCTTAATGGTTTCTGTGGCGGCATCAAAGACCGCAGCAAAACTAAGCGGCCCAGAGGCAACGCCTTGCGTCGAACGTACTGCTGAATTTTTTGGCCGGAGTCGGGAAAAAGAATAGCCAGTACCGCCCCCAGTTTTATGGACCAGCGCACCATTGCGGATCGAAGTAAAAATACCATCCATTGAATCATCGACTGGCAAGACAAAACAGGCTGAGAGTTGGCCCAGATCAGTTCCAGCATTCATCAAACATGGAGAATTTGGCAAAAAATCAAGCTGGTAAATCATGCGAAAAAACTGCTCACGTAGGGCTTTGTAATCATCTGAGCCGCTATCCACGCCTGCAACCGCATCAGCTACTCGACGGCAGAGGGACTCCCAGTTTTCTAGCATATTGCCCTGACCATCCTTGAGATAGTAGCGGCGAGTTAATACGGTCTCAGCAGTCTCAGTCAGGAGCTGTCTAGCAATGCTCCTCGTCATGTCTTTCCCCATCTTTTTTTCCTTTTCGAGCGATGATCAGTGATTAGTTGCAGCGATTGTCCGACTTGGCGGAGCAATGAAGGTGGGTCGCTTCTTTTACAACGGGCGGAGTTCTTATAACCCAATATATTGTACTTGCTCAAGCGAAAAATATGCTACCGGTTGTATTTTTCCTGTTTTTTAAGAAAACGCCTATTTTCACGCCGTTCAGAAAAATGGGTCTTTGTCAACCGCTTTCCAGTGCTAAAAAATGCGATTTAAAGAACAAGATCATACAGGGTCATTTTCGAGGAACAGTGGCTTAGAATAGCGCGACCGGGTAAAAATGCTGTTGACAGGCAGCCTTCTCTATGAAATGATGGCAAGAGAAACTTTTGTTTATACGTGTTCGACTATGCAGCGTTGCCTTCTGTTGGTTAGAAGGATAAGCTGACTCATTCTGTTGATTTTTTTCTGTCAGGCTCAAATCATGCGTTGTCCCAAATGCAACTACATCTCCTTTGATGAGATGGAGATATGCGGCGGTTGTAAGAAAAATATTTCTAAATATTCACAAGTTCTTCACGGGGTGATTTTTAAAGCAGCATCACCTGATTTTCTCTGGTTTCAAAAGCCGGAAGAAGAACATGAGGAGACAGATGTACTCGAAGAAGATGCTGAAGGTGAAATTGCAGAGCCAGAAGCGGACGATGCTGAAATTGACATGGGCTTGGATGTGGATGATGGTGACTCAGAAGGAGAAGGCCCAGAAACTGATAACACGGTAGAGTTTGTTGCGGATGCAGAAGAACTCGATCTGGATGGTACTGCCGCTGATGAGGAACCACAGGAAATAGAATTTGATCTGGATTCTGGCCCAGAAGCAGAAAGTGGACAAAAAGAGGAAGCACAAGAGATAGAATTTGACCTAGATGATGGCAAAACAGAGGAAAAAGGCTTACCAGATTTGTCAATGGATGGGCTTGACGATCTAGATATGCAACTTGAGGATGCTGAAGAATCAGCATCGCCTTCGGTTAAGCTTGATAAGGTTCCTGAAACAAAGAAAACTGTAAAGAAGCAAGCTGCTGCCGCGCCAAAGGCTTCGTTAGATTTAGATGATTTAGATCTTTCTGGCTTGATGCCTCCTGCCGCTGACGAGGCTCATGATATTTCCTTAGACGAAATCGGAGAGTTAAGCCTAGAGAGTTCTGCAACAACGCCGAGCCAGAAGGAGAAAAAGAAGGGATCAAATGAAGACGACATTGATTTGCTCTCAGACTTATCAATGGATGGGCTTGATCTCAGTGCACCAATTTTACCGCCTGCTGGTAGTGCCGCAGGAAAAAAGATGCGGCCTACAGCCAAAACAGGAACAGCTCTTGATAGTTTTGATATAGATCTTGGCGATTTACTCGGTGGAAATGAAAAAAAATGAACAAAGAGATTGACAGAACAAGCTGATTTATAGTATAAACTTTTTTTGTAAGTTGTTTTTGCCGAGATAGCTCAGTTGGTAGAGCAACGGACTGAAAATCCGTGTGTCCTTGGTTCAATTCCTAGTCTCGGCACCACTGAATATTTAAGGCTTTTAGGGTATTAAGCAGAATACCCTAAAAGCCTTTTTTTATTTTTTTCGTTTCAAGCTCCTTTCCTCCACCCAGCAATACAGCACCGGCGATGATTGTAAGACGCTCTATAGCGTTACGGGCTGACCTGTACAAAATTTCCGGGAGAGCGGGCTGGAGTTAGGTGCCTGCCTCGGTATGAAGAATATCGGAAAGCTGCTTGCGGGGATGTGTCTGTGGAGGGGCCAAGGTAACTGTTGAAACAGTGCTCCACTCTCTCCTGTTCGGCAACTCCATGATTTGCTGTATTTTTCCGCAAGATTCAATTCGGCTCTGCCCCCTTTCACATGAAATATAAAGAACTGCTCCCTTGACTTAACACGCCACAACATTCTATAATTATTTTGAAATATATTCAGCTTGAACGAACTGTAAATCATGAGAGGTATAGAATGAGCGTTCTGTTAGAAATTCCGGATCAGGTTGCACATGCTATCCGCCTGCCGACAGACGAACAGCAGCAATCCATTATGACAGAACTGGCAGTCGCCTTATATGCTCGTGGCATTCTGCCGTTCGGAAAGGCGCGTGAGCTGACGCGGTTAAAGCGCATCGAATTCGGACTGCTGCTGGGGCGGCGGAATATTCCGCGCCGCTGTACTGAAGAAAATATAAAGGATGATATCGCCTATGCCCGTGGTCAGTAACACCTCGCCGATCTGGAATCTTGCGACTATTGAGCGGCTTCATCTCCTGCATGAGCAATTCCCGGATATTCGTATTCCTGAAGACGTATGGAATGAACTTCAGGTTATGCGGGATTGCCCGGAAGTCTCACGGATTCAGCAGGCAAGAGATGCGCAGTGGATCAAGGTTGAACCTCTGAAGAATTTTCATGTCCGGCAGTCCCTTATGCTTGAGCTTGATCGCGGAGAGGCTGCGGCCATTGAACTGGGAGTCAGTCAGGTGCTGATGGATGAGGCGGACGGGCGGGCCGTTGCCAAAGCGATGGGTTTGCGTCCGACCGGTGTTTTAGGGATACTCCTCCGGGCAAAGTTTGAAGGAAAGATCCCTTCGGTATCGGATGAGATGTCCCGCCTCAGAAATGAAGCAGGATTTTTTATTGCGGAATCACTGTTCCGGTATGTACAAAGAGAAGCTGGCGAACTCCTGTAAATATCAGAAGATCAGCTCGCATAGACAGGAACGTTTTGTAATTCTGCTTGTGAGGAAAAGTTATGAAGCCGGTTCTAAAATGGGAGAACAATTCTCCGCATGCCCTGCATTTCCTGCATCAGGTGCGGGAAGAAGTACATCGTCTGATTCCTGATGCGAAAGTGATTCTGCATGGTTCGCGTGTCCGCCAATGCAACCCGGCAGGATTCCGACTGGAATTTTCTGATCATCGCCGATCATCCATTGGGCCGAGAGATCATAACAAAGCTGAAGGATGGGCTGTATGATATTGAACTGGAAAATAATGAGGTGGTGAGCAGTATTATACGGAGCAGGCAGGAGTGGTCATCGCCTGAATACGATGCCTTGCCGTTCAAAAAGGCGGTGGAGAGAGAGGGCGTAGAATTGTGAACTACAAAGAAGAAATAGTTCGCTACTGGCTTGAACGCGCTGAAGAAACCTATCAGGAAGCTCTGCTGATGCAGCGTGAAAAGCCTTATTCCTCCGGTGCCATCGCGGAAAATTGCCCAGCCCGCTTCACCAGCGGCTGATCAAAGGAGTAAAAAGGCTGTGCTCCGATGGTCTGCGCCGTTGCCAGATGTAATGCATCGGCGAAATCCAGAGCGTTTTCGCGGACCCACTGCAATGCTGACGCCACACTCCGCGCATCCTCGAACACCACATTCTGTATACCGCCCAGTCGTTGAAAAGCATCAACAACTTCCGCTGTTTTGAAGCCGTAAGCACTGCGCAGTACCCATGCGGTTTCCAGAAGTACGGTTTTAGCGACGAACACTTCAGCCTCGCCCTTTATCAATTGCGTTGCCTGCTTTGCCTGCCGCTTGTCGTCTTCCGTCAGAAAACGTACCAGCAGATTTGTGTCCACCGCGATCATCGCGACCATTCCCGCCTGAACTGCGCTGCTATTGCTGCGTCCATTTCTTCCACACTCTTCGCCTCACCCTGATAACTGAGACAGCCCGCCACGTCTTCCAGGCGTGTCGGCGGGAACAGCGGCGCGGGAGGTTTGACGGCCCGCCGCTGATATTTGATAAATTTGATAAAATTCAGAATTTCCACTTGCAGTTCCGTGGAAAGACCGGCAATTTGAAACTGAATTTCATGAGCAATATTCATTGATGTCTCCCCTCTCAACGAAAAAGCAGTACATAACCAGATTAAGGCTGAGGGCCACAATCAGATAGATATCAAAGAGATGAATAAATGCAGTACAAAATTCATGCTACGCCGCTCCCGGCTTTTCCGTCAACAGCATATCATTTACATTTAATTGCATGAGTTTCATTCTCTTATTATGTGGGGCATTTTTCCATATCCTTATGGTAACTTATTTGGTTAATCAGGTCAAGCTCCCGCATCAGGTGCGGGAGGAAGTGCATCGTCTGCTTCCTGATGCGAAAGTCATTCTGCACGGTTCCCGTGTCCGCCAATGCAGCCCGGCAGGACTCTGACCGAGATTTTCTGATCATCGCTGATCATCCGCTGGACAGAGAGATCATAACAAAGCTGAAGGACGGGCTGTATGATATTGAACTGGAAAATAATGAGGTGGTGAGCAGTATTATACGGAGCAGGCAGGAGTGGTCTTCGCCTGAATACGATGCTTTGCCGTTCAAAAAGGTGGTGGAGAGAGAGGGCGTAGAATTGTGAACTACAAGGAAGAGATAATCCGCTACCGGCTTGAACGCGCTGAAGAAACCTATCAGGAAGCTCTGCTGATGCAGCGTGAGAAATACTGGAACACCTGTGCCAACAGACTGTATTATGCCTGTTTTTATGCTGTCAGTGCTTTGCTGCAACAGCATGATTTTTCATCGGGAAAACACAGCGGTGTAAAGGCGTTTTTCAATCGGCATTTCATCGATTTATAGGATATCACCGCAACGTTTAAATTTATTTAACCTCTTTTATGCTTACCATCCATCACTTTTCTTGACAGAGTTTGAACGCCTGAGTAAAAGGATTAAAAAATCAATTCATTTCTTCAAACTCTGTGAAATATGAGCACGATCAGTCATCTGGCGGCGGAAGTCTCGTCCGGCCTTC
>JAPEVH010000006.1 GCA_026645415.1 Candidatus Electronema sp. | reverse complement strand
GCTTTCATCCCCTGTCCATCAGCCTGCTGGCCCAGCAGCTCAAGGAGCGCGGCCCAGCGGATGTGAGTGAGCGGCTGGAGGAGTTGCTGGCCTTGCAGCCGCTGAACCGGGAAGACCGCAGCCTGCTTGCCTCGCTGGAGCTGTCCATTGAGCGACTGCCCAAGCACTGCCTGCCGTTGCTGTATAGGCTGGGTGTCTTTGCCGGGGGATGTTCGGAAATGATGGTCTGCATGGTGACTGGCATTGAGGAGGCAGACTGGCGCGAGCTGCGCAGCCATCTGCTCCGGGCCGGACTGATGGAGGACGAGCGTGTGCCGGTGGTTGACATGACCTTTCTGCGCTTCCACCCGACCTTGACCCCGGCCTTACAGCAGCGGCTGACCAAGGATGAGTACGAACAACTACAGGAACGCTACTGGCCAGCATATTACGGGTTTTCCGGGGAGCTATATAAGTTAGACCAAACCCAACCCCATGCTGCCCGTGCTGTTGCCCAACACGAGTTGCCCAATTTGCTCCGGGCTGTCTATGCCACTTTGCAGACAGGCAGGAGCGAAGAGGGCGTGGACTTTGCTGAAAGGGTCAACTACTTTCTCCGCTTCTTCGGTCTGCGTCGGGACTCTGAGGAACTGACTAAGGCCGCTATCAAGGCAGGCGGCACGGTCGGCTCGCAGGCATGGTTTATCTCCCGCTTTAATTTGGGCGAGCAGCTTTTGCAGAGCGGCCCGCCTGCCGTAGCAGCACAGGTCTTTGTGGAGATATTCGCTGGGCTGGAGCAGACACCAAGCTATAATCGCTGCATGACCCTGCACAGTCTGGGCCGCTGCTGTAGTGCGCAAGGTCAGCCTGCCCAAGCGGAACAGCGATACCGGCAGGAACTGACCGAACTTGCCCAGTTGGAGCAGAAATACTTGGTGCAGCGGCAGACTGGCCTTGCTTGGACTGGTCTGGCTGATGAACTGCGACATCAGAGGCAATATAGGGAGGCAAAGGAAGCGTATCAAGCAGGCTTGGAGATTGCTAAGGAGCAAGGTAACACGCGGGGCGTTGCGGTAAGTAAAGCCCAGCTCGGCACCTTGGCCTTCCTGCAAGATGAGCTGGCTGAAGCAGCGGAGCGGCACAACGAAGCACAAGTCCTTTTTCAGAGTATCAACGAGCCTGTCATGGAGGCTGTGGCTTGGCACCAGCTTGGCATAGTGTATCAGAAAGCAGAGCAGTGGGAGGTGGCAGAATATGCCTATCGGCAGGCTGCCCGGCTGAGGGAGGAGCAGGGCCTGCTGGCTGGCAACAATGGGGCTTGCCAGAGTTGGCAGCATCTCGGCCAAGTCTGCTCTTATACTGGCCGTAAGGCAGAGGCGGAGCAATGGTTCAGCAAGGCATTGGCAGTCTGCAAAGAGCAGAAAGACTGGCCCAATGCCGCCCATGCTCTAATCAGCCTTGCCATACTGCTGACTGATATCCCAGCCCGCTTAGACGAGGCCCGCCGCCTTGCTGAGGAATCGCTGGCCATCAAGGAGACCCTTGACCCGGCAGCAGCGGAGATATGGATGACTTACAATATTCTTGCCCGCATCGTCAGCCAGCAGGGCAGTAGCAGCCAAGCTGCTGCGTACCGGGCCAAGAGCAGGCAGGCGTATTTGGCCTTCCCCGGCTGGCGGCAGCAGCTTTACCAGCATGAGGAGCTGATTGCAGCAGTGGTGCAGAGCGGCGACGCGGAAGCTGCCTTGACCCGTTACGGCAAGACGTTTGCCAACCTGAAAACCGCCATCCGCCGCATCCTCAGCGGCGAGCGCGATGAAGCCGCCCTTTGCGGGCCGCTGGGTTGGGAGGAGGCCGCCGTCATCCGGGCTATTCTGGAGGGAATGGGCGGGGCGGCGTAGGCACGGCCATAGATCATCGAGCGGTCATCTCCCCAGATCATCACTCGATGGTCTTGGAGATCATCACTCGATAGTCCAGGAGAAGATCACTCGATCATCGGTTTGACCATCGCTCGATGGTCTATCTGATCATCACTCGATCATCTATTCCGAACATCACTCGATGATCTCCATGCAGACCGCTGCGGCTGTCACCTGCGCCTTCCTCGATGCCTCATAAAGTAGCCCGCTTTGCTCTACTTCAGCATTGAGGCAATATGGTACTTGCATTCCCAGTTCGAGTACCTTAATCTGCGCAAGACTTTGCTGAACACTGCTTCATAGAGGTACAAGACATCCCCCTAGGATAAGAAAACAATGATTGAATTTACCCCTATATCATCCTTAGATGCACGAGTCTCGGTTCCCGGCTCCAAGAGCCTTACTCAACGTGCGCTCATCGCAGCAGCCTTGGCGGAAGGCCAATCAACCTTGCTCGGCCCCTTGGCCAGCGAAGACACGCATTATACGATTACTGCTCTGCGGCAAATGGGCATTGCAATCGACGACAGCCAGCCTGCCGCATGGCAAGTGACTGGCTGTGCAGGCGCAATCCAGCCCCCAGCAGAGGATATCTTTCTCGGCAATAATGGCACTGCGACCCGCTTTCTCACCTCTGTGGCAGCCCTTGGGCAGGGGCACTTTCGCATCATTGGTGATAAACGCATGGCCGCCCGGCCTATTGCGCCACTCATCCACGCCTTGCAGGGCTGGCAAGTACACATCAAAAGCGAGACTGGCACCGGCTGCCCGCCTTTGCTGATTGATGCAGATGGCTTATCAGGTGGCCCAACTGTCCTGCCAGAGGGTAAGTCGAGCCAGTATCTCTCCTCCTTACTGCTGGTCGCACCTTATGCCAAGCAGCCTGCTGAACTGACGGTGCAGGGCGAGGTGCTGTCCAAGCCGTATGTGGAGATGACCCTGGCCGTGATGCGAGATTTCGGTATTCACGTTGAGGCTGCCCCTTCCCTAACCAGCTTCCGTATTCCGCCGGGTCGTTATCAAGGGATTGCGTATGCTGTAGAGGGGGATGCCTCTGGTGCCTCCTACTTTTGGGCCGCTGCCGCCGTGACGGGCGGTAAAGTTACGGTTGCTAATGTGCCCGTGCCTTCGTTACAGGGTGATGCGGGCTTAGTGCCCTTGCTGGTGCAGATGGGCTGCGAGATCAGCATGGAGCAAGGCGGCATCTGCGTCCATGGGCCAGAACAGCTCAAAGGCATTGAAGCAGATATGGGCAATATGCCAGATGTTGCCCCAACCTTAGCTGTTGTCGCGGCCTTTGCCCAAGGCACCACCGTAATCAGCAATATCGAACATCTGCGGATTAAGGAATGCGACCGGCTGGCGGTGATGGTGCATGAGCTACGCAAGCTGGGCGTGGATGCTCACGAAGAGCAGGGCCGGATGATTATTCATGGCAAAGGCGGGGCAGGACTGCACGGCGCAGAGATTGCCACCTATGAAGATCACCGCATTGCCATGTGTTTTGCCATAGCTGGCTTACGGGTGCCGGGCGTGAAGATTCAGGGCGAGGACTGCGTTGCCAAGTCCTTCCCTGATTTCTGGGAACGATGGTTGGAGATGAGAAGAGCAGAGTAACGTACCTAGGTTGTTAAAACGTTTCTTCATAAAGGAGACAGTGCAATGGCAGAGTTTCACAATGTAACGGTGGTCAAGAAGGCGAATATCTACTTTGACGGTAAGGTCAGCAGCCGGACCCTTGTTTTTGCCGACGGTTCCAAAAAGACCTTGGGCATCATGCTGCCGGGCGAGTATGAATTCAACACTGACGCGAAAGAGTTGATGGAGGTGTTCTCTGGCAACCTAGAGGTGCTGCTGCCCCAGCATTCTACGTGGCAGACAATTACTGGTGGGCAGTCGTTTGAAGTCCCTGCGCAGGCAAAGTTCCAGCTCAAGGTCACCAGCACTATGGATTACTGCTGCTCGTTTTTAGCAGAGTAAGAAGAGAAGATGTTAGGTTTGGTCAGATGGATTACCTGAGACCAAACCTAACTTTATACTATCGCCGAGCAGAACATGGGAATATTGTCGTCTTTTACTGCGTTATGGAAGAAAAGAGAAGTCAGCAGCACACGACTTACTATGGCTGTCTCGTTGTTCTTCATAGTTGTTTACAACAGATCCTTTTTTCAGCATGTTATAGAAGTCTACCCAGTCTCTTGGCAGAATATCTGGTTTCTCCTCTCTCTAGCAACAGGAGTCACCTTAGTAATAGCCCTGTTTATTACCCTCTTGTCATCAAAGTACACGACTAAGCCTCTTCTTGTCCTGCTGTTCATAGCCTCTTCTTTGTCAGTGTATTTCGCCGAGAAATACCATGTAGTTATTGACTACATTATGATCAGAAACATTACTGAAACGAACTACCTTGAAACCTATGACCTGTTGAATCTCAAGATACTTTGCTACGTCTTCTTTCTTGGCCTTATTCCCAGCTTGTTTCTATATCGAATACAGATTACCGACGTTTCCCTGAAAAAGGCAGTTGCCTATAAGTTGAGAGATGTTTTCCTCATACTTCTCTTGATATTCATCCTGCTCCTCTCTTCTAACAAGTTCTATACCTCGTTCTTCAGAGAGCATCAGGAATTACGCTACTATGTGAACCCTATCTATTATGTCTATTCCTTTGGGAAATACATGAGTAAAGAGGTCTTTGTTCGCAAGAAAGCATTTGTTCAGATCGGAACAGATGCAACAATGAGCGAGCCAAAGGGGAGCAAGAAGAAGATAGTCTTTTTTATTGTCGGAGAAGCAGCACGAGCAGATCATTTCTCGTTAAACGGGTATCAGCGAGAAACAAATCCGCTCCTCAAAAAGGAAGGTGTTATAGATTTCAGCAATGTTTATTCTTGCGGAACCTCTACGGCATATTCTGTACCTTGTATGTTTTCTTCTTTTCCACAGGCAGAATTCAACAGCAACAAGGGCGAAGAATATGGAAATGTTCTTGATGTATTACAGAATACAGGCTCAGTAGATATCTTGTGGCGGGATAATAATTCTGATTCAAAAGGAGTAGCGGTACGTGTTCCTTGTCAGGATTACAGAAGTCCTGATTTGAACACCATGTGCTTGAAGGAAGAATGCAGAGATGCAGGAATGCTGGTTGGCTTAGATCAGTATGTGAGCCAACACGACAGCAAGAATATTTTAATCGTTCTTCATCAGATGGGAAATCATGGCCCAGCTTACTATAAACGATACCCAAAACAATTTGAGCAATTCACGCCAGCATGTCAGACTAATGAGTTTGAGAAGTGTAGTCGATCAGAGATCATTAATGCCTATGATAATGCGTTACTCTATACAGACTATTTTCTGGATCAGGTTATTCGCTTCTTAAAGAAATACAACGACACTCATGAGGTCGCGATGCTCTATTTCAGTGATCACGGTGAGAGCTTAGGCGAAAATGGGGTCTATCTGCACGGCATTCCATACATCATTGCCCCAGAAGTGCAGACACATATTGGTGCCCTGATGTGGCTTGGTGATGATTTCAAGAAAAAGCTCCCTGTGAAAAGTATCTTAGCGCATAGGAATGACAAGTACAGCCATGACAATGTATTCCATACCTTGCTCGGACTGTTTCAGATTAAGACAACGTTGTATAACAAAAAGTTAGATATCTTCGCCGATGAATAACAGCACAAATCCTACAACCTGTTCTTACCACCCATCAGTTTGCAGAGTAGTGCCTTTTCGGTCAATTGAATCAAAGCAGTCTGCGTTTGCAACGCCTCAAGTCACGCTGGAATCACTCCGATTCCGATTGGAATCAGGGCAATTCACCTTGGAATTAAGCCGATGTCAATTGGAATTGCCTTGATGTCGGCAGGAATCGTGTCAAAGTCGATTGGAATTGGGGCAATGTCGACTGGAATCAGGCCGATTCCAATCGGAAATGGGGCAAAGTCAATTGGAATCGCGTTGATTCCAATTGACTTTGAGGCAATGGAAGTGAGAAACGGGACGATGCAGCCGTGAAATGTGACGCAGAAAAGTTCCTACAAGGTGCGCAATATGGCAGACGAAGAACAGTTTAAGGACGATCTTAGCCTATCATCACAACCTTTATGCAACTAATCGATAAGCGGAGGTGTGCTAACAAAGGGTTGCCTTAACACCTGGTGGCACACCTTTTCGGCAAGGATTTTCTTGAAATACTTCTTGTAAGGCTTTGCCAAGATGCTGGAAAAGGAACAGCCAGCCTTCTGCTGGACTAACTCGCTGCCGGATATGAACCATGATGCTGCAATCCAGCCCACCTGCTAATCCATCAAGGAAATCATCTAAATCCTCTGAGAAGAGACCACCATATACATCTTGGCCAAGCAAGAAGGATTTACGAAATTCACTGTAGTCCTCTGTAAAGGGCACGAATTTGACGAACTTGCGGCCCTCTACGCTGACCCCAACGCTAACTGCTTGGCTGTGATAATCTGCCTCCGTTTGGATGCTACTCCCTGCGCCCTGTACCCCGCAGCAGTTCATACGCTGAACAAGCAGCTCTTTCAAAGCACGACCCAGTACCAAGCCTGTGTCTTCTGTTACGACGTGGCTGGAACTCAGTCGCTCGGCAATAAAATCAACTGACAAAGTGAAACCCGCTTCCTTGGCCATTGCCTCTAATAGACCACCAAAAGCACTGACCTGAATCGATGATCCAACCGTGAAGTTGTAGCTGCCTGGCCAATGTACGGCACAGTTTACAGCCACGCGCACACGACTTTCTGCTGTGGTACGGACAAGGGCAGCCGTCTGATCAGTCAATTCTTCAACAACAATGCCATGCGCAGGCGTGGCTTGTTCTGTTTCTTTTGCCGGAGGAAGAGATTCGTTAGGCGCAAACATTTTGCCCAAAGCAATACCAATGGAGCGGAACACGCCCTCCCACGTATGATGCGGATCTTCAACGCCGCAAACAAGGACATGTAGCCGCACTCGTAGGCCCTGCGTCAGGCCACGTAGCAGTTCCAACAGTGGCGCGCTAGACTCAAGCTGCTCACAGCGCAGGCCAAAAAACCATGTTGGCTCAAGCTGCTCTATAGTTTCAATCAGTAAATCCGGCTCATCTGTCGAAGTCACTGAGACTTCCGCGCTGCCGTCATCAATCATGCCTAACGCAGCCGCAGATTTAGCTCGTTGCGGCAAGGCAGCAATGCTTTGTCCTAACTTTTTACCGAGCTGCGGCCAATTGTTGCTATTCCAAAACAGCTCAATACCGCAACCCATGCGCCAAGCAATGTGCTCTACCATGTGACTGATAAAATCATTCGGCGTATGCAGGCTTTTCTTCTTCACATCGCCGAATTGCAAGGCAAGGTGATTGGTTTGAAAAGAAGAATAAACCCGCCGAGTAAATGTCGATCCTTCCAAATCTGCAAAAGAGGTGCCGCCAGTTGCTACGCCAACCACAAAGCAACCAGCTTTATCACCTGCTTCTGCACCAAGCAGCGAATCTTCAATCACAGCGCAAAGGCCCAGCGGCACTTCCAACAGATTAGCGGCATAGATGTAGGTATCAGGTGCAGGCTTTGGTTGGAGTTTGTGCAGATCATTGCCAATGATCAGGTCAAAATATTCAGCAATGCCAGACTGGGTTAGTATTTTGCGGACATCCTCTGTTGGATTGTTGGATACCACTGCTGTTTTAATATGTTGCTTCTTGCAAGCAGAAAGAATAGTGATAATACCCGGATTGACCGGAAAGACAGCATTTTTCCGTGCAAGATTGTATTCAGCCAGCACAGCCTGCTGCACGTCAGCATCTACGGAAATGCCTTCTTTTTCTTCAATAAAGGCAACAATTCTCCGCCAGAATTCAGGAGGATGATAGGCGAAGATGGAACGGATAAAGTCTTTGCTGAGAGTTACTGACCTGCCTAAATGCTTGCTGAGAAGCTCTTTGCAGAGGGTAAAATCAAGACCAAGACTATCCACAAGAACGCCGTCCATGTCAAAGAGGATGGCTTGGGTTTCGTCTGGGAGCCAGAGGATATTATCTAATTGCAGCATATTATAAAGATTAGTCTTTTGTCGGGAAGCGATGTTTATAACTATTGAATTATATTTCTAGTTTTCTCGTTCCCATGCCCCAGCGTGGGAACGAGAAAACACTCAACAGGGTGATGATCGCATTTTCTTGTTAGCAATTATTTCGAGCAGAGAATCAATATCTCGATCTCTCTCTGGCTTTGGCTTTGTATCAATGTGTGAGTGATACGATTTCTGGTCAGGCCCCCAATCAAAATAAATTCCAGTATTTGGCTCCGATAGTTTTGCCGCCTGAGATTCAGGTATATTTAAATTTACCGAGAAAAGTTGCTGGATATCTGTTTTGCCAACCAACTTAGCGAATATTACTAAGCTGTAGGAACCAGATAAAAACTGAAAGTTGGCACCATCTTCAGGCAATAGAAAATGATGATCATACGTGATACCTTCTTGAGGTATAAACAAACCACTGCCTCGCTTCAAATCTCCTTTCTCGCCATACACCCATATATTGAAATTTTGCTTTGATTCATTTCGATGCAGCGCAATATGAAGACTCTCTATAACTTGACCTTTTTTAGCTGTGCTATACAAGAGAGTTCGTAAATAAACTTTGTTTTTTTTGCTGTCGAATCGATAACCATCAGGCCCAAAGAAAACTACAGTTGGCTGGGTCATAACCAGCCGTCCTTTTCTAAACAAGGTTAGCCACGCAGTGGTTACAGAAATAAGCAGTGCTAAACAAGAAAATACAAGACTTATTATATAGTAGAGTTCTTTAGGCAAAATCGAATCTCCCTTTATCCTTTTAACGACTAAACATTTTCATGTTTGATTTCGGCAACAAGAAAGAATTAATAATTTGTTGGCATAGAATTTAGAATTTTCAAAAAGCATACAATGGCAAAGCACGCTAATCCTATAGCTATCCAAATCGCAAACCAATAAAAAGTCATCCCTGTTCCATCTTTAATTGCTTCTTTTACATCATCAATAGTTATCTTGCCGTTTTCTTCTATTTTACTTCCGATAAATACAAAGGATAAAACTATAATCATAAGGACAAATGGATTCATAACTATTTTTCCAAGACAAGGGAAATTTATTGACAAAATAACAATTATACCACTACTAATGAAAAATCCAATTGTTCCTCCCAAGACAACGTCTCCCAATTCTTATTTTTTTCTCGTTCCAAAGTTGGAACGCCTACTTCCCAATACAAAACTTAGAAAACACCGCATCCAGTACATCGTCCGGCGTGGTCAGGCCAACAATATCAGCAAGATGATCAAGCACGGTCTGGAGATCAACAGTTTTGTAGTTAGAGCGGCATAGCTCCTGCCACTGCCTGCTGAAGCAACTCATCTAGCCGTCTCGGCGAAGCCAAATGCTCTCGACCTAAGCCACACTGACTCATAATGCTACAAAAACGGAGAAATTCTTCCATTAGGCGGGTGGTCATTTTGTCTTGATGCTGAATAATAGAGAGCTGGCGGCGCATGTCAATGCCAGTAGCTGGTAAACTTTTTAGCCAGCCGTATTCCGTCTCGCGACAAATGGTCAATTCAGAAAGACAGGCCGCACCCACACCAGCTTCCACTGCTTTTTTGATGGCCTCTGTATGTCCCATCCGAGTAACAATATTAAGCAGCGTAGCATGATTACCGAGCCGACTCTTGAATGTCTCCGCTGTGCCTGAGCCTTCCTCACGCAATACCCATGCTGTCTCCTCTAGGTCATCAGGGATACGAAAACTATTTTGCTTTGCCAAAGGATGTGATGAGCTGACAACAATTCGCAACTCATCCTCAAACCAAGGTGTACGCCGCACTGCTTCGGAACCTACGCTGCCTTCAACAAAGCCAAGATCCATCACGCCTTGGGCAACTAAGCGCTCTGCCTGCCGAGTGTTAGCCACCATCATGTTGATCCGTACTTCTGGATGCATACGCATGAATAAGCCTACTGGATAGGGAAGCACATAGTTACCAATTGAAGAACTAGCGACAATTTCTAGCGAACCAGCCACAGAATCTTTTTTTTCTGTGAGCATAGACTCAATATTACGAATCTGAAAGATAAGCCTTTTAGCCAATGGCAACAGATAGCGGCCTCGATCATTAAGAAGAAGACTGCGCCCGTGGCGATCAAAAAGTGGGCCGCTAAGTTGATTTTCTAATTCAGCCAAAGCCATACTAACTGCTGATTGCGTCAGAAACAGCTTCTTGCTTGCTTTGGTTACTTGGGCGGTTTCTGCTACAGCAATAAAAATTTCAAACTGTCTGAGCGTGACAGCCATAGTGTTGCTCCTTGGCACGGCGGATGGTGTTAGCTAGGGCAAAAAAAATTGCGAACTTTATAACGTAATATGTAGAGTAATCCTCTCCTTCCTTGTCAAGAAAAAACAACGACTGATTTAACTAGAAACTTATTCTGTTAAACGAGTTATGAGGATTGAGGACAGAAAACGCTTGAAGGAAGGATTGTCGCTACAACTCTATTTTTGCTACTATCCTCTCTCAAACTTCTTGCGGAAATAATCATAGGCTGCGTTGATCTCTTTCATCTTCTCTTCAGCTACGCGTTTGAATTCTGTTCCTAAATGAGCAACCTTATCTGGATGGTACTGCATAGAAAGTTGTCGGTACGCCTTTTTAATCGTAGCAAAATCAGCTCGTTCATCAACACCAAGTACGGTGTAATATCGTTTTTCCTGATGAAGACTTCCGACAGGACTATTTTGCTGCTGATAACCTGCGCCATAGCGATATTTATTTTCAATCGTCTGCCGTTCATAAGCACTGATTTGCAGAAAAGCTGCTATGCGGCGGGCAAGCTCCAATTCCTGCGTCCGCACCGGTACTTTGGTGCAGATAATCTGATAAATCAGCTCTAACAGAATGAGGCGTGGTTCATAAGCAAAAGTATTACGAAACTCAGCCAATAGGCTTTCGAGATCCTGCTGCCGGTCTTTGGCCTGTTTGATAAGCTGCTTAACCCAGTACATCTGCTCCTGATTGTAGCGCAGCGAGTTCTGGAAAAAAATAAGCATAGTCCGCAGCTCAGACTGGGTGAAATGGCCGTCTGTCTTGGCAATGCAGACCAAAATATTGACCAGCAGATAGACAAAGCGGTTATGACTGGCTGTTTGGGAACGCTCATAAGCAGCAGCCCGTTTACGCATCGAGTAAACGAAGCCAAAAAAAGCGGTCGCTCCAATCAGCGGAATGGTGAAAAGCAAAATGAGCAGGAGCGAAACAAGGTTACCTACAGCCTGCCAGCCGCCTACGACTAGCAGGAGTATAAAAAAGATAAGCAGACAGCCGCCACAACCGGGCTGGCTGCTAGATTGCCGATAAGATGGCATCAGATAGAGTAATCAGGGTTCTAGTTCTGAGCTGCCCTGCTCCTCACGACTGAACAGGGCATTGACAAACTCGTCAGGATCAAAATCCCGCAAATCATCGACCTGCTCCCCAATGCCGATGAAGCGCACTGGAATTTTTAGCTCGTGGCAGATATTAGCAACAATGCCGCCTTTGGCAGTACCATCAAGTTTAGTCAAAGTTAGACCGCTTACGCCAACAGCTTCATGGAAAAGCCGGGCCTGAGAAACTGCGTTCTGACCTGTAGTGGCATCCAAAACCAGCATGACTTCGTGCGGTGCGGTCGCCAGATTTTTGCCAATTACTCGCTTGATTTTCTTTAATTCTTCCATAAGATTGACGCTAGTGTGCAGCCGTCCAGCCGTGTCAATTATGATTACATCGTACTTTTTAGCAATCCCTCGTACCATGCCGTCAAAAATCACAGAAGATGGATCAGATTTTGGCGGCCCGCAATGTACTTCCACACTGATACGCTCACCCCAGATTTTAAGCTGATCAATGGCTGCTGCTCGGAAGGTATCACCCGCAATAAGGAGAACAGACTGACCAGATTTAACGAATTTTGCCGCAATTTTGCCAATAGAGGTCGTTTTGCCCACTCCATTGACTCCAACCACCATGATCACAAATGGGCCTGATTCCGGCAGAACCAGCTCTGCTGGACGGTCAGAGTCACGAAGAAAGGCAAGAATTTGATCATGCAGCACCTGTTTCAAGGCCTGCGGATCACTGAGCTGTTTCCGCTGCACCTGCTCCTTCGCTGTATCCAAGAGGTGCATAGCCGTGCTCACACCGAGATCAGCAGTGATCAGCAGCTCTTCCAGCTCATCGAATAGCTCCTGATCAATTTTTTTTCGGCCTAACAGGAGTCGGTCCAGACGATGCACCAGACCATTCCGACTTTTACCAAGCCGATCCTGAAGCCGTTTAAACATCGAGGGTTTACGCGGCGCAGCCTCTGCCGGTTCTGGCAAGACAGGAGCAAGTTTCTCTGGCAAAGCAGAAGGAACCGTGGAGGTCGTCTTATCAACAACCTCCGGCTCTGTTACTAAGGCTATTGCAACAGCTTCCGCAGACTCTGGCTCCTCCTTGCGGGTAAGCTTCTTTTTAAACCAACCGAGCATAAATCAGCACCCCGTCTCTTTTTCTAAGACAAAGTCCAAGGCTTCTTCAATGGTGTGAGGATAATGGAACACCGCTGTTTTCCGTACTTTTTCCGGCATCTCTAACACATCGTTCTCATTCTGCGGTGGCAATACCAACTCTTTAATCCCGGCCCGCAAAGCAGCCAGCACTTTTTCATTGATACCACCAACTGGCAATACGTCACCACGCAGGGTAATTTCACCAGTCATGGCTACGTCTCGGCGCACTGGTCTGCCACTGATGACCGAATACAGCGCACTGACCATTGCCACCCCAGCCGAGGGGCCATCTTTGGGCGTTGCACCTTCTGGAACATGCACATGCAGATCCTGCTGTGAGAATATATCCTCATCAATCTTCAGATCAGCAGCATTGGAGCGCAGATAGGTCAGCGCCGCAGAAGCAGATTCCTTCATCACATCACCGAGCTGGCCGGTTAGACTCAATCCACCCTTGCCCTTCATCTTTGAGGTTTCAATGAAGAGAATCTTGCCGCCAACCGGTGTCCATGCCAAACCGGTGGCCAAGCCTGGCCCCCAGTTACGTGCTTTAACTTCTGGATAGAAACGCACCACGCCAAGATAATCGTGCAGACTCTTTGGCGTAATCACGATTTTTTCAGTATTACCACGCACAATACTAGCAGCCACACCTCGACAAACCGAAGCCAATTCCCGCTCCAGATTACGTACGCCAGCCTCACGGGTGTAGGAACGGATTACTTCTAGCAAGGTATCATCACCCATTTCCAGATTATCTGGAGTGAGTGCGTGTTCCTGAAGCTGCTTGGGCAGCAGGTAGCGGCGGGCAATATCAACTTTTTCGTTTTCGGTATAGCTGGACAGCTCAACGACCTCCATCCGGTCGCGCAGCGGGCCGGGAATGGTGTCGAGCATATTGGCTGTGGCAACGAAAAGAATCTTAGAGAGATCAAATTCTATATCCAGATAATGGTCACGGAAGGTAGAGTTCTGCTCTGGATCCAGAACTTCGAGCAGAGCAGAGGAAGGATCGCCCCGAAAATCGCTGCCCAATTTGTCGATCTCATCCAGCAAAACAACTGGATTATTTGAGTCCGCTCGTTTCAAGCTCTGAATGATCCGGCCGGGCAACGCACCAATATAAGTACGGCGATGGCCGCGAATTTCGGCTTCGTCACGCAGACCACCAAGGGCAATACGGATAAACTTTCGGCCCATAGTCTTGGCAATCGATTGACCAAGCGAGGTCTTACCAACGCCAGGCGGGCCTGCCAAACAGAGGATCGGTCCTTGAATGTCGTTTTTCAGCTTACGCACCGCCAAAAACTCAAGAATCCGTTTCTTAACCTGACCAAGACCATAATGCTCGGCATCCAAGTCCTGTTCTGCTTTGAGCAGATCCAAAGTGTCTTCCGTAGATTTGCTCCACGGCAGGTCAAGAATCCAGTCAAGGTAGTTGCGGGCCACAGAATGCTCTGGCGAAGAAGGAGAAATTCGTTCCAGCCGAGCAAGTTCCTTATCTACAGCCTTGCGAGCCTCCTCACTGAGGCCAGCTTCATCGGCTCGTTTACGCAGTTCATTCAGTTCAGCCTTACCATCAGATTCTTCACCCAGCTCCTTGCGGATAGCCTCCATCTGCTGGCGGAGGAAAAACTCGCGCTGTTTGCCATCAATCTCCTTTTTGATGTCCTCTTGGAGCTTGTTGCTCATCGCTATTGTTTCCAGTCGCTTATTTAACTCACGGGCGACTCGATGCAGTAGGAGATTAATTTCAACGATCTCAAGAATTTCTTGTTCTTCTTCTACTTTGAGATTGAGTTGCGATGCGACAAGATAGCCAATATGATAGGCATCAGTGACCGCGTCAAGAGTAGCAAGTATCTCCTCTGGCATCTCTGTCAGTTTACCCAGTTTTTTAAACTGATTGCGGATATTAAGAATGAGAGCCTGAACCTCGCTGTTATCCTCGTCATACGACATTGAGAGCTTGGTAATCGTGCCCTCAATCCAAGGCTCCTCTTGTGTGTACTCAGTCACTGCGATTTTATGTACGCCACTGACCAGCACATGATAGTAGCCTTCGTCAAATCTGGTCACATTATGAATATAACCCATCGCACCGACCCGATGGAGGTCTTTGCTAGTGAGATCTTCATTGACTGAAGCCTGCTTTTTGTGAGAGAGGACGAGGCCGATCATCCGATTGCCGCTCATAGCGGTATCCACGAGCTGCATGGCTGACTTGCTGCCAATCTGGAGCGGGAAGCCCATGCCAGGGAAAAAGACAAAGCCGTGCAGCGGCATAATCAACAGCGTGTCAGGTACAGGCAGGCTGGCAGGATCAGTGATAGGATTCTGCCCTTGAGCTTGTTCTTCCATCGTTCTCCGGGAAGGTTAATTTATTCTTGCATGCTGAACAGATTGCACAGCGTTTTCAAAGCACGGTCTCACTATACTGCTTTCAACAGATGAAAAGCAAGACAAAGACCGGTGACAACCAGAGGATAGATGCTTTTTCGGTAAAAGACTTAAAAAAGGCAAGATAAGAAATCAGCACTTCAAGTGCTGAAACAAAAAAGACCGGATAAAAAAGTTGCACTTACAAATTGAATCCACCCTCAGTCACTTTATTTTTCGATTGCTTTCATATGTTTCCATAATCGAATAAGTGCTTGCCGGGCCTCCTCATTTTCGACACCTCCAGTCAGCTCTTGAAATTCCTGCTCGCTTTCAGGATCAATGTGAGCTGGAGCAGGGGCTGGTTTGACTTGCGGTAATTTTGGAAAATCAGCAGGCTGAAGCATCCAGCGAAGATCGGCTACTTTTGGCCCATTATACTGGGCAAGAAAAGCATTAATCTGTGTCAACAAGCCCGGCTTGGCAAATTGCATTTGCTGGATCCAGATGGCATGACTGCTGTAAATCCACAGCTCATCGCGGCGAAAAAAGGCAGGCAGACTATTTTGGGCAAAAACGCTACCAACCAAATGTGGCCAGCGGCGAGTCAGGCCGGGCAGGTAGCGTTGACAGCCCCACTCAGCTGGATCGAGCACAGATTTAATGCTTTTGTTGAGCGGAGTTAAGGTGTCCTTCTGCTCAGGCATGTTTAAACGGCAATGGCAAAAGTCAAACGACGGCTGAACATATCGACCTGTACGAGCTGCACCCGAACGAGATCACCAAGGCGATAGGTCTTACCTGTTCGCTCACCAACAAGTTGATGACCAGTGCTATCGTGGCGGTAAAAGTCATCCTGCATGTCTTTAACCGGTACAGCTCCACTGATCAAACAGTCAACCAGCTCTACAAAAAGACCAAAAGAGGTCACGCCAGAAATTACGGCATCAAACTCTTCTGTTACTCGGTCACGTAGAAAAAGAGCTGCCAAACGGGCCTGCGCGTCACGCTCTGCCTCCACCGCCACTCGTTCCCTCCCAGAAAGAAAGCCACCCGCTGTTTCCAAAGTCTCGCCAGCAGGCAAAATCTGAGCTGCTTTCTGTCCGGTAAGCAAGTTCTGCAAAACTCGATGCGCCACCAAATCAGGATAACGGCGAATAGGCGAGGTGAAATGGAGATAGTATTCAGCAGCTAGGCCGAAATGGCCAAAATTTTCTGGGGTGTATCTGGCCCGCTGCATGGTGCGGAGAAGCAGGTTATTGACCACGTATTCTGTAGGGCTGTTTTTGGTCATTGCCAGCACCTTGGCAAACCAAGCCGGACTAATTGAATGCTTGGGCAGTTTCAGCCCCATTGAGGCAGCAGTCTCAACAAAATCTTTGACCTTATCTTGATCAGGATTTTCATGCACCCGGAACAGCACTGGTATTTCAGCCTTATCCAGCGTCTCAGCCACCGCCTCGTTGGCAGCGAGCATAAATTCTTCAATCAGCAGATGGGCCTGATTACGCTTCAGACGACTGGCAGAGACAATTTTGCCGTGTTCCAAGCAAATATCAGCCTCTGGGATATTGAAGCCGAGCGAGCCACGTTGCGTACGCTGTTCTGCTAGGAGGGCCGCTAAATCTTTAGCTTTCTCTAGCATGGGTAACAGCGACTTGTGCGTCTGTCGCTGCTCTTGCTCCCGTAAATAAATCAAGCTGTTGACCGTGTCATAGGTCAGGCGAGCCTGACTTTGGATCAAACTTTTGGTGAATTTTGCGTCGATGCGGCAGCCTTTTGCATCGAAATCAAGGATGGCAGTGAAAGCAGGCCGATCTTGCTCTGGCACCAAGGAGCAAAGGTCGTTGGAGAGCCGCTCCGGTAACATGGGCAGCACCATGTTGGGAAGATAAACGCTAGTACCACGCTGGAAAGCCTCGCGGTCAAGTGCTGCGCCGGGCTGGATATAATGACTCACATCAGCAATCGAAACAAAGAGGCGGAAGCCTTGCTTGGTTTTCTGTACACAGATTGCATCGTCAAAATCCTTAGCTGTTGGCCCGTCAATAGTGACATGCTTGAGATAGCGCAAGTCCCGTCGTCCATCCGTAACTGTGGTCAGCGGCTCCAAGGCCGCAGCCTCTGCCTCCACTTCTGCTGGAAAAGAACGCGGCAAATCAAACTGCTGCACTGCCATTCTCAGTTGTACCTGCGGCAAGTCAGGTGATCCTAAAACCTCCTGTATCTTGCCCAAAGGTTGCCGATGCGGGCTGCCATAGTCAATAATCTCCACCAGTACAGCCATGCCATCGGTCGCGTTCAGAGCGTCACGCTGCTTGACCCGGACTGTAAAAGGCAGCTTGCTGTTATCTGGGGTGACGGTCCCCATGTTGCGTCCACTAATATAGGTGCCGCAAAGATGGGTAAAGGCGCGCTTCTCTACGCTCACCACTTCCCCTTCTGGTCGGGAGGCGGAACGGTTGGTCAGGCGTATCTGCACCGTGTCACCGTGGCCTGCTCCATTCAGGGCAGTGGCGGGAATAAAAATATCTTTTTGCTGCTTGGCAATATTGCCTTCAAGAACCGCAAAACCAAAGCCTTTACTGGTCAACGAGAGTCGCGCCCGCATCTGGTCATTCTTTTGCGTGATGAGCTGCCAGCATTGACCGCTCCGACTGATATTTTTGGCCTTTTCCAGCAGAATTAATGTCTCTTTGACGATGTTTCGCTCTTTTTCTGGTATCCTTAAGCCTTCTAAAACAGCGGTTAAACTCTGTGGCTCTTTTTGGTGACTGAGAAAAACCAGTATTCGACCACTTAGCGAAACTTCTACCTCACTGTGATGTTTTTTACGACTGGAGCGGTAAGGCCGCCGTTTTTTTTCTTTATACCGATTCTGTGACATACTCCTCCTGAAGATGACGGAAACAGATTTTTTTTGTTCCCTGTTTGCTTCTTAGCTTGTCCAGTGTACACTACAAATTGGCAAAGAGAAAGCAGAGGCTTGCGCAAAAAATAGAGAAAGTATGGAAGCGAAAACATTTGATTTGCAGCAGTACCGTCGCGAAATGGAAGTTCTGGTTGGTTCAGCCCCAGAGATGCAGCTTTTTTACGAGGCTCTTGAGTTTGCCGCTGCTGCTCATGAGGGGCAACTCCGCCGTTCTGGCGATCCTTACATTATCCATCCCTGTGCCACGGCCCGCATCCTTGCTGAAGAACTAGAAATCCATAATGCGGAAATTCTGGCAGCAGGCTTGCTCCACGATACCATTGAGGATGTGGAAGAGATCGTGCCAATCGTGATTCGAGAAAAATTTGGGGCACATGTTGAGGCGATTGTGGTTGGTTGTACCAAGGTTAAACACCACAGCGGCGACCGGCAAGCCCTGAAAAAACTTGTTCACCGGCAGCTTTTTACTGGTGCAGCAGCTCGGCCTGAAGTGATGATTGTTAAGATAGCGGACCGACTGCACAATCTGCGTACCTTAGATTCTATGCCCCGCCATAAACGGCAGCGCATTGCTGACGAGACCTTGGATTTCTACGCCCCATTGGCCACGATTCTTGGTCTCTTTGCAGCCAAACGGGAGCTGTACAACCGTGCCTTAGCTAACAAATTTCCTAAGCAAGGCCACCGGCTTCAGCAGCAGATCAGCCGCCTAGAGAATAGTCCTCTTCTTAATGCTCTGACAGAAAAAATTCAAGAGATTCTCCAAGCGGCTAATATTCATGCAGAAGTAACAGTCCGCACCAAAGGGTTATGGGGCTATTATGATGCAAAGAATCGAATTTTACGGAAAGAAATAGAAATACCACAAGAAATTCTGATCACCACTGGCGATAAGATTAGCTGTTATCAGACTCTTGGTTTGCTCAATGAACTGCATCCACCCGTCCCACGAACTGTCCGTGACTTTATTGCCAATCCAAAGCCAACTGGTTATCAGGGGCTTCATGCCAAAGCCATTATTGAGGGCAACAAGTATCTCTTTAAAATCCGCACCGAAGAAATGGCCCGCAGTGCCCAGTGTGGGCTGGTTAAAAATTGGAATCCTAACGACCGAAAGCTGGATCGTTTTCTGACAGAATTGCAGGAGATGTTTGATATTCTCGGTAGCAACGAAGCGGTTTCTTATCGAGACATGATCGCGGCGGGGGGCCGCAAAGAAATCTACACCTACACCCCAGATGGCGATTTGATCTGCTTACCTGTGCATTCGGCAGTGCTGGATTTTGCTTTTCACATTCATACAGAAATCGGGCACCGCTGCACTGGGGCAATGATCGGTAATCGTCGGGTCGGGCCTGCGGACATGCTTCACGACGGCAGCGTAGTACGTATCCTCAAACAGGATGAGCTAGTAGACTTTGATTTAGAAGTGCAGGCTAAATGCCAGACCCCACGGGCGCGCAGCGAGCTGGCCAAGGCTTTCCGCGACCGAATCAAGCAGGTTTCCATCTGTACTGGTCGCTCTGTGCTAGAACAAGAGATGCGCCGCTATGGCTTATCTTTTGATCTAATCGAGCATCCGGGCATGGAATATATTCTCTTTTATTTCAATATTGCCACCAAAGAGGAACTGCTTCAGCGAGTGGGCGAAGGTAAAGTGAAGATGCGGGAGCTGATCTATGAAATTCACAGCGGTCTCCTAGAAAGCCGAGATATCCTACTCCATCAGCCTACTGGTATCCTTAATCGTATTGAGCTGACCACTGTGGATCCAGTCGTGGTGAAATCTTCAGCTTGCTGCCGCCCTACACCTTTGGATAGAGGTTTAGTCGGACTGCTTAGTTTACGAGGCATCTCGTTGCATAGTAAGGACTGCTTTCAGCTCAAAAAAATGAAATTTCAGCGCGAAGATGCCGTAGAGGTGCGCTGGCGGCTTAGGGCTACAGCGGTGCCAAAACCGCAGAAATTTGTGGTTGCGGATGTGACGGCAAAATATTTGTTCGGTAGACTGTCTGAAGGGCCAGAAGAAATGCAGATTATGGAAATCGTTCAACGCGGTGATAATCCGGGAACAGCGTTCCGCTCTTGGGAGGTTCATTTTACTGTAGCCAATTTATTTGGTCTCAGACGAGTTATTCGTCATCTTGATCGCTCCTTTCTGGTTTATAAATTTACTTTCCGGCAGTAGTCATTCTGAACACAGGCGCAGCCCATGAAACAGGTTATCTCCTCGGAACAAAAGCCTATTAAACTCTGGCTGGATGACATGGAGGCCAGCGCATTAGCTCAGGCCAGCAATCTCGCCAATCACCCGTTTACCTTCCATCATGTGGCTATCATGCCTGATGCTCATGCAGGCTACGGAATGCCCATTGGTGGAGTGCTGGCCTGCGACGGAGCGGTGATCTGCAATGCGGTAGGCGTTGATATTGGCTGTGGTATGTGCGCGGTGCAGACTTCTCTGCCTAGCCTTGATCGCGACACCTTAAAAAAAATCCTCGGCCTGATCCGGGAAACTGTGCCGGTTGGTTTTAAGCACCATAAACATCAGCAAGACAGAAATTTGCTCTCAGAACTTGCGTGCTTGGATACTGTCGAAAAATCTATAGTTCGCCAGCAATTCGAGGCGGGCTGCAAGCAGATCGGCACATTAGGTGGCGGCAATCATTTTGTCGAAATCCAGCAAGGTAATGACGGCAATGTCTGGTTGATGATTCATTCTGGCAGCCGCAATGTCGGCCTGAAAGTGGCTGACCACTACAACCGGCTGGCCGTTGCCCTGAACGAGCGATGGCGAAGTGCAGTACCCAAGGCATGGCAGCTTGCCTTTCTCCCTTTGGAAACACAGGTGGCGCAGGATTATTTAGCAGAAATGCGCTGGTGCGTTGATTTTGCCTTGGCCAATCGAAAACTGATGATGAAACGGGTCAAAGAGGCGGTGCAGGAGATTGTTGGCGCGGTAGAATTCTTTAATTTCATCAATATTGCCCACAACTACGCGGCAATCGAAGAGCATTTTGGCAAAGAACTGCTCATTCACCGCAAAGGGGCTACTCGCGCCTTTACTGGAGAATACGGCATTATTCCCGGTTCGCAGGGCAGTCGTAGCTATATTGTTCGTGGTAAAGGCAATCCAGAAAGTTTCTGCTCCTGCTCGCATGGAGCGGGCCGAAAAATGGGTCGCAATCAGGCCCAGCGCGTATTAGATTTGGCCACAGAAGTGGAGCGGCTGAACGCGCTTGGTGTGGTGCATGGCATTCGCCATCAAAAGGATTTGGATGAGGCTGCTGGTGCCTATAAAGATATTGAGACGGTGATGGAAAATCAGAGTGATCTGGTTGAAATTGCGGTTAGTTTGTTGCCGCTGGCTGTTATCAAGGGGTAGTGCCAAAAACGGCTTGTAATTTATCAAAAAGTATGCTCTCATTTGTTTGAAATCGATGAGCAAGTTTAGCCGTGTGACGGTGATAAACTGTGTTTGTACTAGGGTATATCCATTAGCATGGTAAAAAATCATGTACATAGAGCAACATTTAGTTGAACAACATTTTCGAGAGACTGAAAAATTAGTCCGCAAGCTAGATGTCGATGTAGTCGCTAATTGGTTTTTAAATTTTGGTTATTTTCCAGAAAATAACATTTTGCCACCTACGTTCATTACAAAAAACTATTTTCTACAAAAAGAACCATACAACAAAAACATATCAGACCTAAAACGGAAACAATTAATAAACATTACATACCCGAAGTCGCTTCTGACATCACGTTGCTTTTCAATCCAAAACCCACGAAATTACCATGATATTGTGTTTTATTTAAAACAAGAATGGGGAAAAATTCTTGATATATTATATCATGAGAAGCTTCGTATATATTCATATAGCTTACCCTTCCCTCTAACTAAAGAAGAGCTTGACAAGCCAAGAACCGGCAGATCGATTTACGAATGGATTCAAATGGCTGAAAATGACTTAATTTTGGCGGCAGTTTCATACAAAATACTTACAAAAACAGACATCACAAATTTCTACTCATCTATATATACACACAGTATTGCATGGGCAATAGAAGGCAGAGAAGAAGCTTTTGCAGATAAAAATTTTACGCTAACAGGAAACAAGATAGATCGTATAATTCAATATGCCAATGATGCAAGGACTAATGGTATCCCTGTTGGTTCCGCCCTGAATGATTTAATTGCTGAAATTTTACTTTCAGATATAGACAGAAGAGTTTCAGAAAAAACAAGCAAAATAAAATATATAGCTGCAAGGTTTAAAGATGATTACATGATATTATGCAAGAATAAAGATGATGCAAAAGAAGTTCTTAGAGAGCTATCTTACCAACTATCGGAAATAAACCTCACTTTGAACGAAAGTAAAACTCAACTCACCAATTTGCCTGATGGATTATATCGAAAGCATGACATGGAATATTTCCCATATACTTTGCGGAACAAAGAGCAGATATCATTTAGAACTTTTGAATACACACTTTTAGCAGCAGTCGAGATTCATAGAGCTAATACGGGGACAAATATTTTAGAAAAATTTCTTTCAGAACTATTCAATAAAAAATATAAATTAAAAATTAATTTTAATCAGTTTGGCACTTCAGAATTAAATCAAATTAAAAAATTAATTTCACTTTTATTTATTATAAAAAAAGAATCCAAAAAAACATTGTGTCATATTTTATCTATAGTTGAATCTATTTATATAGACAAGAAAGAGCTTCGCGGAAAATTAAAGCCATTTTTGAAAAGTATTATTTCGTCAGAAATAATACTTGCCTCTGATAAAGGTTCAGTTTTTGAGATTGTGTGGTACATATTCTTTTCTCAATACTTAAGTTTAGGACTAGCCAATTTTTCAGAGTTAATCAAAAATCCACAGATTAAAAAAAATGCGCTTGTCGCGTGTATGCTGTCATCTAATAACAACAAAATGTTTTCAGGAGAAATTCCAAATAAAAATTTTTCATTATTTAGAACACCCAAAGATTGCAGAGGAGTAACCCTTGCAGAACACCTTGATTTGTTTAATACTATAGTAGATAAGAATGAAAATCTGTCCAAAATGCAAACGAAGAACCGGTGATGAACAGTGCGATACCTGCGAGATTGTCTTTGCTGAATACGAGCAACGCAAGCAGGAACAGACCGCGCAAGTTTACAAACTGATCAGCAGCGGCGAACTAGAGCAGGCAAAAACACTCGCTCAGAAACTATCTGATGAATTCCCGGACAGTAAAGGCGATTTCATTCTCCTGATTTCCAATATTAACCGTGATCTCAATATCGCGGGTAAATACCTACAGGCTCAGGAATTATTCAAGCAAGGCGAGCATGAATCAGTTGCGTTGCTGCTCCGTAACCTTAAAGCCTTTGATCCCGGCCTGTCAGACAAGGTGATCAGCCTTCGCCGTCGGGCGCAGCAACGCAGCGACGACGATAGCAAATTAGAACAGGCATCAAAACTGTTTGCTCATCAAGATTATGATGCTGCTAGAAAGCTGTTGCTGCCACTTAAAGGCGGAAAATATCAGCGCACCGCAGATGAACTGCTGTCTCGAATCGAAGAGATCAAAGGAGCTTTACTGCGGGAAGTTGTGGATAGTGTTGGTAGTAACTTTTTCAACGCTGCCCGCGAACGGCTAGAGATACTGACCAAACAATTTCCAGAAGTTCAGCAGGAACAGGCCGCTCTCTTTGCTTTATTGGAAAAACGTCGCAAGATTAGTGAAAAACTAGCAGAAGCAGCGGCAAAGGCAAAACAAGAAAAACGCTATCTTGAAGCTAAGGTGCTCTATTCTTTCCTTATCTGTCAAGATCCTGATCTTCGGCCAAGTTTGCTGGCCAGTTTAGAGGAAATGGGTGCGCAGCCTGCGGTTAGCCTCGCTGATGGTGCACAGCAAGAACTCACTGTTCTTGCTGAACTTGGCATTATGGCAGATAATCGCGGTTTGCTGAAATTATTGCCACAAGAGGCTCTAAACAGTGAACAACTGACTAGCATTGCTCCTGTATTAGCTATTTCAGCTTCACTAACAGATTATCCCAGTCAGCCAGTAGATATTAACGGCGAAGAAGTGGCGGATTTCGCTTAACGCTGTTTCTCTCTCATTCGTCGTCATCCTCTTCATCGTCGCCAACCATGTTGGCCGCGTCAGAGAGTCCATCGCCGAGCATGTCAAGGAAGTCATCGTCAGTACTATCTTTCTCTTCTTTTTCAGGAGGAGCACTGTAGTATTTGTCATTCACCCACCAACCTTCCTTTTCTTGGCCATTAGCAAAAGTGAGGCTTCCTTTGCCATGCTTCTTATCCTCTTCCCAATGGCCATTGTAGCCGTCACCATCTGGGGCGGTGAAAGCACCTTGGCCATGCCGCTTCCCATTCTGCCATCTGCCCTTGTAGATTGACCCATCTGGGTAGGTGTGAACACCATAACCATTAGGCTGGTTATTCCGCCATGTCCCTGAATATTTGTTGCCATCCGAGTAGATGCAAGCACCTTGGCCGTGCTTCTTGTCCTCCTGCCATTCGCCTCTGTACACAGTACCATTAGGAAAAGAGAGACTGCCTTCACCGTGCATGTAGCCTCGCTGCCAATTTCCTTCATAGATCGTGCCGTCAGCCATAGTTAAGGTGCCGTGGCCTTCCATGGACCCGTTTACCCATTGTCCAGCATAGACATTACCAGAGAGGAAGGTGAATATCCCGGAACCGTGCCTTCGGTTGTTCTGATAAGTACCTTCATAACGTTCCCCATCTGGAGAAATATGCACCCCTCGACCATGCATCCAGTCGCTGTGCCAGTCACCAGTGTATTTGCTGCCTTGGGTACTGGTGTAGGTGCCAGAACCATGACGGTAACCATCTACCCATTCCCCGATGTAATTATCACCATTGGCATAGATACAGGAGCCGTAGCCGTGCCGTTTATCCTTGCTCCAAGCACCAATATACTGACTACCATCAGGATAGAGGTACGTACCGTGGCCGTGCCGCTGGCCTTTTCGCCATTCGCCTTCGTATTTACCTCGATCTGGGTAGGTGCAGATGCCTTGCCCATGCCGTTTATTTCCCTTCCACGAGCCAGTGTACACGCTGCCATCTGGGGAGGTGCAAGTGCCCCAACCACTGCGCTCATCGTTTTCCCATTTGCCGACATATTTGGTATCAGCATGTGTGTAGACCCCGTGGCCCTGCCGTCGGTCGTGCTCAAAGGCTCCAAAATATCTGCCGCCATCTGGGAAAAAAATCGTGCCTTGCCCTTCCCGGCTCCCTTCTTTCCATGAACCAACATATTTTGTGCCATTACGTAGGGTCAGGACACCTTGGCCGTGCTGTCGGTTTTCCAGCCATTCGCCATCGTACTTAGAACCATCAACACTGTGGAGGATACCGTGGCCATGTCGCTGGCCATTTTGCCAACCGCCACTGTACATTGCCCTGTCAAGGCCACCACTCTGTGTGCCTTTACCATGTTTTTGGTCATCTTTCCAATCGCCAACATACTGACCCGACCACTCAACGCAGCCATGACCATTACGGCGGTCATTCCGCCATTCGCCAGTAAAGCTGCCACCGTTGGAGTCTAAAAAAGTGCCTTGGCCATGTCGCTGGTCGTTTTGCCATTCACCTTCATACTGACTGCCATCAGGATAGATGCACAGACCTTGCCCGTGCCGTTTGCCATCCTCAGATATCTCACCGATATATTTTTCTTTACTGGCAAGTATTTTTTCTTTTGTCATGCTGAACCTTAGGCTGCGTATCCATCATTTGCGCGGCGACCTGTTCAGACTTCTCCGCTCCTAGGGGCAAGTATCGCCTTTTTGGAGCGGAAAAACCAGAAAAAACGATAGTTATTCACCACTCTCAGTCGGCTTATGCTCGGCAATGATTTTCTGAGCAATATGCGAAGGAACTTCCTCATAATGAGAAAATTTGAGCGTAAAGCTCCCTCTACCCCCGGTCATCGAGGTAAGATCCGGGCCATAGAGCTGCATCTCAGACTGTGGCACCTGTGCCCGAATGATCTCACTGCGACTGTCCGAATCCATACCCAGCACCCTGCCGCGCCGGGAATTAAGATCGCCCATAACATCACCAACATGCTCCTTGTCCACCCGGATATCTAATTCCATGACCGGCTCCAGTAAGACTGGATGCGCTTCGAGCACCGCCTTTTTAAAGGCTAAGGAACCAGCAATTTTAAAGGCCATTTCCGAGGAATCAACATTGTGATAAGAGCCGTCAAGCAAGCTGGCTTTGAGACCAACAAAGGGATAGCCTGCAATCACGCCCTTTTCCATAGCCTCAATAATGCCTTTCTCCACTGCTGGGCGGTATTGCTGCGGCACCACGCCGCCGACAATTTTATCAACAAACTCAAAACGCTCACCATTGGTCAGCGGCTCGATCTCAATAGTGCAGTCGCCGTACTGGCCGCGTCCGCCAGATTGCTTCTTATGCTTACCTTGGGCAGTCGCCTTACCTTTAAGGGTCTCGCGATAAGGAATCTTGGGTTGGGACAGCTCCATTTCTACCGAAAACTTGCGCTTCAATCGTTCCCGGATCACATCCAAATGTATTTGCCCTGCGCCGGAAAGCAACACCTCATGCGTCTCCGGTTCACGAGTCAAGTGTAAGGTCAAATCTTCATCTAGCATCCTTGTCAACGCTGAGAAGAGTTTTTCCTCATCCTTGTCTGTTTTAGCTGAGACGGCATAGGAAATTACCGCAGGCATAGGTTCCAACGGATCATAACGCACCAGATTGGCTTCATCACAAAGGGTGTCGCCAGTACCAGTATTTTTGAGCTTGGCCACGGCTGCGATCATACCTGGCACAACGCTATCCACCTCTTTCTGTTCCTTGCCCTCTAAGATAAAGAGATGACCAAAGCGTTCGCTTTCGCCTTTGCTAACGTTATAAAAGCTGTCACCTTTAAGGGTACCGGAAAGTACCCGGAAGACGGTCAGGCGGCCCGTAAATTGATCTGCGGTGGTTTTAAAAACTTGGGCAGAAAAAGGTGCATAGGCAGTGCCTCTGCGCTCTACAGGCTCTTGCGCTTTTGGGTTAACACCAAGCAAAGAAGGCCGCTGATCAGGGGAAGGCAGGAGCTGGGCAATAGCATCTAAGATAATTGAACTGCCTGCATTACCTAAAGTGGCACAAGGTAGAACTGGAGCTAATTTGCCGCGCCGTACTGCCGCAGTTAACCCTTCTTGTAACTCCTCATCAGTTAAGTGGCCTTCTTCAAGAAAATGTTCAATAAGATCATCATCTGTTTCTGCCACATATTCCATCAGGCTGGCCCGCCGCGCAGCAACCTCATCAACTAAATCAGCCGGAATCTCCGTTGGTGTCGCGGTACCATCTGGCTGAAAAAGCCAAGCCTGACCGCTGACCACATCGACAGCACCTCGGAACTCTTTTTCCGCCCCAATAGGTAGATAAAGCACTACTGGCTTGAGGCGGTTAAAAGAGCTTCTAATCTCATCAAAGGTCTCTTGGAAATTAGCCCGTTCCCGGTCCATTTTGGTGATACAGATCAGGCAAGGTAAATTGCGCTCAGTAATGCAATCAACAAAATGTTCGGTCTGGCTGCGCACGCCCAGAACCCCGCCAATGGTGAGTAAGGCACTGTCAGCCAAGCGCGCGGCAAATTTCGTCTCAGTGATAAAGTTATCATCACCAGGAGTATCTGTCAGGAAGATCTCACAGCCCTGCCAACGCAGATGCCCAAAGGCAGCACTGATTGAAATTTTCCGGCGGATTTCCTCCTCTTCAAAATCTAAAGAGGCCGTCCCTTCATCAACTCGGCCCAGCCGTCCGACCGCACCGGCAGTAAAAAGCAACGCCTCGGCAAGGCTGGTTTTGCCGCTGTGACCATGCCCAAGAATAACCGTGTTTCTAATCTGCTGAACGTCGTGCATATCTGCCTCCGATAGCCGGTGCTGAAATATTGATCTAAGGCAGACGGTGGAAAATGCGTCCTTTTTTGCACAGAGAATGGTAACAACCATCTGCCGATGATAAGCTGTTATTCTGCTCCCTAATCCTTTTCAAGTCAAGCAGTAACCAATAATTGCCCCGCTCTTCTCAGCAGCGGCGTAAAAATTGCTCTGTTCCTCAGCATTATAGCAGACAGAGGCCGCAGTATTTTACAGACCGTTGCGATCCACGTTCCCGCCGCTCAATTGCTCCAAGCAATACTTTTCCCGCAGAGGCATGGCGAGGTTGCGATACATCTCCGCCGCCTTGCGCCAGCATTCCTCTGCCTGCTGAAGTTGATCTTGCGCCTGATGCAGCTTGGCAAAGCCTTCCCAGCATTCGGCCACGCCTTCTGGGCAATGGATATGTTCAGCCAAATCTAATGCCTCATCATAATATTGCTTGGCAGCAATGAACTCATCGGTCTTTATGGATAAATCACCAAATGACTGTAGACAATTGGCTTCACCTCTTTGGTGATTTATTTTCCGGTAAAGTTGCAAGGCTTCTTCAAGTTGCCGCTGCGCTTCCGGGAGTTCAGAACAAGCAAGATGTGCCTTACCAAGAGACAAAATACAGTGTGCCTCACTCATCCGTTCGCCTATTTTTTGGTACAACTTAAGCGCACTCCTGAAGTAAGACCGAGATTTTTTGAATTTTGAAAGGTGCAGAAGAACTTCTCCAATACCATGAAGACAGTGAGCTTGCTCTAACTGAATTCGGTTAAACAGCGGCAAGGATTTGTCATAATATCTCCGAGCCTTCTTAAAGTCAAAAAGACGAAGATGCAAATCTCCGAGATTTTGAAGATACTTAGCCTTGTAGAGACGATCCTTGCTTTCTCGGCACAGCGGCATAGCCTCATCATAACTCTGCTGTGCATCGTTGAATTCGGATAGATAAAAATGTACACGACCAAGGGAAAGAAGCCCTTCGCGCTTTAGATAATGATCATCTTGAATAGAGGCCAATCGAATTTTCTGCAAGGCTTCTTTTGCCTCGCGATTGCGCTCATAACGGATATCCACCTTCGCTTGATTGAGCAAAAGGTAGCATGTTACTTTCTCAGTTAGTCGGTTCATCTCTTGGTGTTCATGTGCGGCTTGGAGCAGACTCTCCGCTTTGTCATAAGCGAAATGAGGCGGATTCAGCCAGTCAACACAGGTGTTGTTGAGATTACCCACCCCCTTCTCCGGCTCGGCAATCAACTGATGATATACCGTCTCAATCCGCCACGTCGTATCGTCTTGGTCTTGCTTCTCGCAATAAACAAAAGCACGGCTGGAGATTTCCCGGTACAACGTCTCTTCTTCCTGCCAGAGCTTTTCTTGCAGCAGCTTGCGACTACGCTCGTGAACATTGAATCGCCCTTCGCCGGGATACGGCTCAATGTACGAGAAGCCGATAAGCGCGGCAAATTGCTCTTCATCAAACGGCTGATTAAGCAGGGCGTTAAGAAAGGCGCGGTCAAAAAAGCGCGGCACGGCGGCGGCCTGCACAGCGGCCTGTATCTGCTCTGGCAGCCGGGCAAGACTGAAGTCCAGGGATAGCCGCTCACGTTTATCCTGATTGTCGCAGGCTTGCAATTCGGCGAGAAATTTCTGATAATCGGACATGCTGATTCAGAGCAGACGGGGAAAGGTTTCTATGACTTCCAATATCTTGGCCGGATTGCCTGCCAAAGCGCGGCAGATGCCGGAAAGGAAGATCAGCGGCGGTTCTTCCGGCACCCGGAAGCCCCGATCCTTGATCACTGGCAGCCAATGCTCCGCCTCTGGCACGCCTTTCAGCTCGTGCTCGCAGCAGCAGTCGGCCCATTCTTCGCAGGTGTTGGTGTCGGGCACCTCCTGCCCTGCAATCACCACCCGCAGCTGCTTGCAGGCGCGGGGCAGAAGGACAAGGACACTGAGCAGCCAGCTTTGCAGATCAGCACCGGCCTTTTCGTAAGTGTCCACAACCAAAAGCAGGGGCCGGTCAAGCTGGCTGAGGTCGCGCAGCCACGCATCAGTCAGCCAGACTAACCGCTCTTTGCGCTCCTGCTCGCTGCCGCTGCCGAGCACCACGCTGATCTGGTTGCCGCTGCCCTCAATCCGATTGCCGCTGATCTCCACATTGTGCTGGCGCAGACACTGGCTGAAAGCGGGGAATCTGTCACGGCCCACTTGGACGGCAGCAAGGCGAAATATCTCGGCGGGATTGATGCCATCCCGCTTGCAGTTCACAAAGACAGGAAAGATGCTGTCCGGCCCGCTTTGGCGGCAATGCGTCAACAGACTACTCTTGCCGTAGCCGACTTGTCCACGCAGCAGCAGAATGCGCTCCCGGCACTGCCGCTCCCACAGGCGGGCAAACGCAGTCCGTTCTTTGTGATAATTCGCCAGCATATTGTTGAATCAGCGATTGATGCTATCTAACTGGGTTTTGTTTCCGTCAATCTTGTTTTGCTCGATCTGACCGCCGTTGTGGGCAGTCAATTTGTGTCCGTCGCCCTTGATCGTGTTACCGCTGATTTTGGTCACAGACGGCCCGTGGGTTTTCACACCGCCTTCAATGCAGTCTTTGCTGATCTTGAGGCTGCCGCTGCGGAGCTTGTCCTTCAGCACAAAAAATGCAATACCGCAGACCATAGCAACCGCCACGGCAATAATCAGGGCAATTTGCACGGTTTCGCTCATTTTGCTCTTCTGTGGAAAAAGATTAGCCCGGCCTCGGCAAACAAAGAGCGCAGAAAAGGTCTTCCTCTTTTGCGCCGAGAGTGGTAACAACCATCGGTCGGGACTGTTGAGCTGTATTCTGCTCCGTAATCCCTTTCAAGTCAAGCAATAACCATAAACCAGATCGTTCAGAGTCAAGAAGATTATGTCAGAGAAAGCAAGCAGTTCAACCGGGAAGATTGCCCGCTCTGCTGGCGCAGTCAGCGGGGCTGTGATGTGCAGTCGAGTGCTTGGTTTAGTACGAGAGCAGGTCTTTGCCGGGCTGTTTGGTGCTGGATACGCTTATGATTCCTTTGTCGTTGCCTTCCGCATTCCTAATTTGCTTCGAGATTTGTTTGGCGAAGGCGCGCTGTCTGCTGCCTTTGTTACGGTTTTTTCTGATTATGACACCAACAAAGGTAGCGAGGCAACCTGGCAGCTGGCCTCGAATGTGCTCGTCTTTATCAGTATTCTTCTCAGTCTTCTCACTTTGCTTGGCATTCTATTTGCTGATCCAATCGTCCGTTTGCTGGCCCCGGATTTTGCTGCTGTAGCAGGCAAAACTGCCCTCACCTCCATGATGACCCGAATCATGTTTCCCTTTCTCATCCTTGTGGCCTTAGCCGCAGTGGTGATGGGGATGCTCAATACCAAAGGCAAATTTTTTATTCCTGCCATCTCCTCTGCTTTTTTCAATCTTGGCTCGATCATCGGCGGTGTGTCTTTGGCTTGGTTGCTGCCCAAGTTTGGTCAACCTGCGATTGTCGGCATGGCGTGGGGCACGTTAAGCGGCGGCCTGTTCCAACTTTTGATTCAGCTGCCTGCGTTGCGCAAGACCGGTTTCCGCTTTCAGCCCATGCTTAATCTCCGTGATCCCGGCCTGCGCCGCATCCTCCGGCTGATGCTGCCCGCCACAATTGGCCTGTCCGCTACCCAGATCAACATCTTTGTTAATACCAATTTTGCCTCGTCCTGCATACAAGGCTCAGTTTCTTGGCTCAACTACGCCTTCCGCTTGGTACAGCTTCCTATCGGTGTATTCGGTGTGGCTTTCTCGATTGCCGCCATGCCAGTGCTGGCTCGTCATGCGGCACAAAAAGATTTGCCCGGCCTGCGCCAGACTTTTTCCTCTTCCTTGGTTATGGTTTTCAGTCTCACCATTCCAGCGGCAATTGGCCTAATTTTGCTGGCAGAGCCAATCATCCGCCTGATCTTTGAGCACGGTGCTTTTACGGCTCAAGACACGACCCGTACTGCCCAAGCTCTGATCTGCTATGCCTGCGGCCTCTTTGCCTATTCAGCAGTAAAAATCATGGTGCCAGTCTTCTATGCACTTGACAACACCAAGTATCCGGTAATCGGCTCTTTTCTTGCTGTGGCTGTCAATATTCTATTCATAACCTTGACTATTGATCTCCTTTCTTTCCGAGCCATTGCCCTTTCTACCTCCTGTTCTATGGTGCTAAATTTTTTCTTTCTTGGTTTTGTCTTGCATCGAAAACTGGCTGGTTTTTCTCTCAGTTATCTTGGCAAAGGTACCGCAAAAATCCTCCTTTCCAGTATGGTCATGGCAGGCGGACTGATTGGGCTAAAGCTGCTGCTGCGGCCGCTCTTAGCCGGTGCGATTCCCTCTCAGCTTATCGCAGTTGCGGTGCTGATCAGTACCGCTGCTCTGCTGCACGCCGCCACGCTACATCTGCTCCGTTTGCCAGAGTTTGAAGAAATCACTCATAAGATGAAGCAACGCTTTATAAAAAATTGATTCAAAGCTCTTGACAGTTCTCAACGAGCAAATTATAGTAATCGCTCTTTTTTATAAGCAACAAGATGAATATGTAGATGGGACATGCCATCAACCAAAGGATGTGATTTTTCATGATTGAAGTCGAAGTCAAAGGAGACCTTGAATACGCCATCCGCCAGCTCAAGAAAAAGCTGCAAATCGACGGCATTAAGCGAGAACTGAAACGGCGCGAATACTACGAGAAGCCAAGCATTAAAAAACGCCGTAAGTCTGCTGAAGCTCTGCGTAAGCTGCGTAAGTACAACCGGCTCAAAAACCGAGCTTATTAGTGTATTAGCTGTTCTGGCCCTGCCGCCGCTCTGCGGCAAGGGCTTTTTCTTTCACCCCTTCCTTCGTATCTTTTTGTTCTGGAAACTTGCCAACTTACTCTCCAGCTTGACCATTTTATCCGTCACCTGACCGTCCAGCGCAGGCTTTCTCGGAATACGGTCAACAGTTACGGTTCTGATCTCCGTTTTTTTATTAGTTTTCTGCAAGAACAAGGTATTGTTAACCCAGCGCAAATTACGGCTGCTGAGGTACGAGCCTTTCTTAAAGACTGCTTTACCCGCAAGCTCAATGCCCGCAGTAATGCTCGACGGCTTTCCGCTCTTCGTTCCTTTTTTGATTTTCTGGTTATTCAAGGAATATTACCCATCAGTCCAGCCGCTGAGGTGGATCTACCTAAAATAGGCAGTGTACTCCCAGAGTTTCTCTCTCCTGCTGAGGTAGATTTATTGCTGGCCCTTCCAGAGGATGCTATTGAGGAACCTCTTACCTTACGAAACACTGCGATGCTGCATTTGCTTTATGCCACTGGCATTCGAGTTTCTGAGCTGGTTAATTTACCTGTACAAGATTGCAGCTTGAATGGCGGCTTTGTCCGTATCTTTGGTAAAGGGAGCAAGGAACGCATAATTCCCTTTAACGAGGAGGCTGGGCAGAGAATTGCTGCCTATTTAGAGCAGAGCCGCCCATTGTTACTAGGTCAGAAAAGCAGCCGTTTTCTCTTCATCACCAGACAGGCCAAGGCTATGACCCGCATCCGCTTTTGGCAGATCATTGGCGAAATGGCTCGCCAGCGCGGAATTAGCAAGACAGTCAGTCCCAAGACAATGCGCCACTCCTTTGCCACGCACATGTTGGCAGGCGGAGCTGACCTGCGCGCCCTCCAAATGATGCTCGGTCATTCTGACATCTCGACCACCCAAATTTACACTCATGTAGATAAAAGCCATCTTAAAGCTGCTCATGAGCAGTTTCATCCCCGTGGCTAAACGCTGCGCCCCACCTTTTCCTTGCACGATCTTCCTTATTTTAGGAAAATAAATAAGAAGCGTTTTTTTGCTGATCAACTTCCTGCTAGGTGAGCTATGAACCGCCGCACCTTTCTCCAGCAAAGTGGAAAAATTGGCACTGCTGCCTTAGCTGCTGCTGCGTTTCCCAAACTTATTTATGCTGGTAATTCTCAGCCAACGCTCAAAGTAATTGGCACCCATGTCACCTTGCTAGAGCCAATTCGGCAGCAAGCAGAACAGGATTTAGGGATCAAGATAGAATTTTACCCTAGTGGCGATGCCGAAGTGTTACTTAAGGCTGCAACTGACCCAACGGCCTTTGATATCTACGAACAGTGGTCAAATAGTATCAAGGTGCTCTGGCAAGCCAAGACCATCCAGCCTATTGATACGCATAAACTAAAATACTGGCATGAAGTCAATAGCCTCAGCAAGCTGGGTCGCATCTCAGAACAGGCCAAACCGGGAGCTGGTGATGTGCCAAATAAAATTCTCTATGTGCAGCAGGACGGCAACATCGGCCCTCATCCAACCCAGCAGATTAGCTTCTTGCCCTATGTGCATAATGTAGATTCCTTTGGCTATAACTCCGCAGTTGTGCCCAAAGGTATTCCCTACAAGACAGAAAGCTGGGGCTGGCTGTTAGATGAACGCTGGCATGGCCGAGTAGCGATTGTTAACTCACCAGAAATAGGGATTTTTGATTTAGCCTTGGCAGTGCAGGCCAAGGGGTTAATGACCTTCAAAGATCTAGGCAACATGAGCCGTGAAGAGGTTGATCAACTCTTTGATATTGCTATCAGCTTAAAACGAAAAGGCCATTTTCGCGGGGTCTGGACTTCTGTGCCCCATTCAGTCCAACTTATGGCCTCTGGTGAAACCGTAATTCAGAGTATGTTTTCGCCAGGCGTGAGTGCGCTTAATGGTATGGGCATTCCCTGTATCTACGCTGCACCCAAGGAAGGCTATCGGGCTTGGCAAGGAGTGATGTGTTTGTCTCGCGCTTGCACTGGCGAACGACAAAAGGCAGCTTACGCCTTCATGAACTGGTGGCTTTCGGGCTGGCCAGGTGCGTTCATTGCTCGGCAAGGCTATTATATTTCTAATCCAGAACGGTCACGTAATTTCATGTCCAAGGCCGAATGGGAGTATTGGTACGAAGGCAAGCCTGCTACTGAGCCGTTACAAGGCACTGACGGCAAGATTTCTGTCCAACAAGGAAGCATTAGAACTGGTGGGTCCTATATCAAACGCTTTGAAAATGTTGCAGTTTGGAACACCGTGATGGACACCTACGAATATATCCTGACCAAGTGGAATGAATTCGTATTGGCTTAAAATAGAAGAATTGTTGCCCAACCTGCTGGCCCACACTCTTGGGTTAAAAAAGCGTATTATTTTAGGGTATATCTTCACCGGAACCGTAGCCTTTGTCATTGCCTTACTTGCGTGGGGAACCTTTAATCGTTTTTCCAATGACCTCCACCAGATTGTCTTCTTCAGCCGCCATGCTCGAGAAAATATAACGTTTGCCGCGTACATGGCCGAAATGCAGCGTGAGGCTCTCATCTATATTCATGAAGGGCATAACTCCGCAGGTGAGCAGGTCGGCGTAGTATATAAGGAAATGATTGGCAGTATTGGCGGGAAAGAATTACCAAATGCAGAACTGATTCTTGTCCAAGCAAGAACACATCTAACCGCCTATTACAAGGCCTTTCAAGAGGTACAACGGCAGCGGAATATCCGAGAACGACTGGTTAAAATTGAACTGCGAGTCTATGCAGTACGGGCGCAGCAACTCATAGAGGAATTAACCAGACAAGAAAAAATCGAGAATCGCTTGGAATGCGCACGGATGCTTAACTCTTTTCTACAAATTGAAAAAAATGCCTATCGATATTTTGATTCTCTTGATGGAAAATTTATTCAAGCTGCTTCTCTACGCCTACAGGAAACCCGTTTCATCCTAAAAAAATTCACCTGGAGCAGAACTGAAGAACTCGGCAGCGTACTCAATCAATATGAAAGTGCCTTTTTAGAGGCCGTGCAGCGTACTCGTGGCTATCTCTATTTGGTTAATGTGGTTATGGCTGCTGAAGCCTATGAAACAATGTATCAGGCGCAAAAGCTCTCTAATTTAATGATCAGCGAATCTGAGCAGATTCAAGGAAAAGTCACAGCCCATATTAGTTCTAGGCTATGGCTTCTCCTCTTGAGCAGTGCTTTGTTACTCTTGTGCATCATTCTCTTCTCCTATGTCATTACCCGAAGTATTACGATCCCGCTGAAACAACTGACCAAAACCTTTAAGAGTTTGGCGGCAGGTTCGTCTGAGGCAGAAATCCCTGTCTATCCGCTTGCAGATGAATTAGGGGCGTTAACCCGCGCTGCTGCAAGTTTCAAGGCCAAGAACATTGAGTTAGAGACAAGTAAAAAAGCACTGGAAAAGTCGAATGATGAATTAGAACAGTTTGTCTATACGGTTTCTCATGATCTCAAATCGCCGATAGTCACCAGCATGGGCTTTATTGCTATTATCCGCAAGCTGGCCGATCAGGGAAAAACCGAACAAGCATTCGGAATGCTGGATAAAGTGGCTAAGGCCAATGAACGAATGAGTCAGCTCATTAGCGACTTGCTCGAATTGAGCCGAGTTGGCCGGATTGATATGGACACCACACAGCTTGACCTTGACCTGCTTTTGGCAGATTTTTCCAGCAATCAGGCGGAACGGCTGGCGCAGGAGCAGTTTAGCCTGACCATTGAATCTAAGTTGCCGACTATTCTTGCCAATGAAAGCCGCATCCTCCAAGTCTTTGAAAACATCCTTTCTAATGCCCTTAAGTACGCGAACCAGGAAAAAAACGGCTGCCTGCGGATCAACACGTACAGCGATGAACAATGGCATCATCTTCTTTGCACGGACAAAGGGCCGGGTATTCCAGAGGAATTTCGAGAAAAAATCTTTGGACTTTTTTACCGACTGGATGTCAATATAGAAGGCACTGGCATTGGCTTGGCTGTGGCCAAAAAGATTATGAGATTGCATGGCGGTGACATCTGGGCGGAAAGTGGGCCGGAAGCTGGAGCGGTCTTTCACCTGATCTTCCCAAAAGCGACAACAGGATAAAACTGCCAAGCAAATTATGAGAAGAGGAGTATATAAGGAGAAGGACATGTGCCAAAAGGAACACAACCTATTATTGATTGAGGACAGCGATGATCATGCTGAACTGACTGAATTCTATATCAGAGACTGCTGCCCAGCAATAGAGGTTAATCGCCTCCGTGATGGAGAAGAGGCTATGACCTATATCGAGCAGACTAAGAATACGGAACTGTCCCTACCTTGGCTCGTTCTACTGGATCTCAAGCTGCCTAAATACGACGGCCATGAAATTCTTATTCGCTTCAAAAATAGTCCTCATTTAGCTAAAATTCCCGTAGTTATTTTTTCCACTTCTAATTCTGGTAAAGATATTGAACAGGCACTCATCAATCATGCCAACAGCTATATTGTCAAACCGATGGAGCCAGATCGCTACGGCGAAGTGATCAGTGAAATACTGAGCTACTGGCAGTTAAACGAACACCACTTTTTTTTCTACGGGCCTCACCAATCTGATGCCTAGGCAACCATTACATATTCTGCTGATCGAGGACAATCCTGATCATGCTGATCTTTTTATAGCTAATCTGTCCCTGACCGCTTATGCTTCTGCGCAAGTGTTTTGGAAGGAAAGTCTGCACGAAGGGCTGTCGAGTTTAGCAACAGAGTCTTTTGATTTGCTTTTTATTGATCTTTCGCTCAAAGACAGCAGTATTAAGGAAACCTTAGAGAGGTTGCCAGAACTAAAGGTTTCCTGCCCAATCATTGTTCTTACCTCTCTTGACGACCGACGTACCATCCTTGATGTTATTAGCAAAGGTGCAGATGACTGTCTCCCAAAAGTAGAGTTAAATGATGTTCTCTTAGAGCGAACTATTCATTTTAATCTGGACCGTTGGCGACTCCGGCAAGAGCTGTTTGAAAGTAAGGAGGCTTATAAAGATCTGTATGACAACTCGCCAAATATGCTTGGCTCTGTTGATGCGCTTAGTCGTCAAGTATTGACTTGCAATCAGACCTTTGTCGATAAAACCGGATACAGTCGAGAAGAGCTTGTTGGTAAAAAAATTGATCTTTTTTATCATCCTGACTGCTTAGAACGTTTCTCCCAGTTATTTGCTTCTTTTCTTAATAGCGGCAGGATAAAAAATGCTGAACTCCAGCTCCAACGAAAAGATGGTTCAACGCTAGAGGTATTGCTCAACGTTTCAGCAGTACGGGATGAAACAGGAAAAGTTCTTCAGACCCGCTCTACTTGGATTGACATTACCGAGAAAAAGGCCGCTGAAAAAAAAATTCAGCATATCCAGCGGCTCAACCGGTTGATTATTGATACTATCCCGGACCTAGTTTGGCTCAAAGATGCGAACGGAGTGTATTTAACCTGCAATCCGCCTTTTGAGGAGCTTCTCGGCGCATCGGAAGCAGAGATCATTGGCAAAACAGATTATGACTTTGTTAGCAAAGAACTGGCCGACGCTTTCCGCATGTATGATCAAAAGGCTGCAACAGCAAGACAGGCTTTGGTACACGAGGAATGGATCACGCTGGCAAGCGGAGAACATGTCTTGTTGGAGACGACCAAAGCTCCGTTAATTGACGATGATGATAGCATTGCTGGCGTGATGGGCATTGGCCATGACATTACTGAACGGCATGAGGCGGCAGAAAAAGTGGAAGCCGCCAGCCGAGCCAAATCGGTTTTTCTTTCTAATATGAGTCATGAGCTGCGCACTCCGCTCAATGCAATTCTTGGCTACACGCAAATTTTTCTCAACGATGAGAGTCTGAGTAGTCGGCAGCGGAATGGGATCAGAACCATCCATCAGGCTGGTGAACATTTACTGCTCTTGATTAATGATATCCTTGATATCTCTCGCATCGAATCTGGCAAACTGGAGCTGATTGAAACCGAATTTTTTCTTAGCTCTTTTCTCCAAGGTATTAGCGATATCATCCAGCTTCGGGCACGAGAAAAGGGGTTAGATTTCCGGGAGGAAATGAAGAGCCTGCCTACTGTTATCATTGCTGATGAGCTACGCTTGCGACAAGTGCTACTCAATCTCCTTGCTAATGCGGTTAAATTTACCAGCAGTGGCTGGTGCGCTCTCCAAGTAGAGGCTGAAACTACTGGAACAGGAAAAGTACGGCTGCGCATCACGATTGAAGACAGCGGCCCTGGCATCAGTGCCGAGGATCAGCAACTGGTTTTTGAACCTTTTTTACAGGTAGGTGAGCGACTTCAGCACCAAGAAGGTACTGGTCTTGGCTTGGCTATTAGTCGGGAGTTAGTCCGATTAATGGGCGGCGAGTTACAATTAGTCAGTCCTGTTAAGAGCAAGCCACAGCCTGGAGCTGGACCGGGCTGTCGTTTTTTCTTTGACATTGAAGTACCTGTTTCTCACCATCAGCCTGTCACAATTCATCAGCAGCGCAAAGTGACTGGCTATGTCTGCTCATGGCAACAAGCCCAGCGGCTTAGAGTGTTAGTTGTTGATGATAAATTGTCTAATCGGGCCGTACTGCGCGATACCTTAGAGCCACTCGGTTTTCTGGTGCAAGAGGCTGAAGACGGGGCAGAAGTGCCAGCGGCGTGCCGTCGCTTCCGACCTAATATTATCTTAATGGATCTACGGATGCCAAAAGTAGATGGTTTTACAGCGGCTTCCCAGCTCAAACGCTTGCCAGAATTCCGTCATATTCCGTTAATTGCGGTCACAGCCTCTATTGCTGATGGTGATTTTTTTCGTCGTCATTGTTTAGAAAACGGCTTTAGTGACTATATACACAAACCCTATTCTGCTGTTGAATTGTTAGAAATTATAGCGAAACAGCTTAAGATTGAGTTAGTCTATAGTGAGATCAGCATTGCAGAAAAACAGGAGGAGATTGTCTTGCCACCCAAGGAACTATTGGCTGCATTAGATGCCTTGGCTGATATTGGTGACATCCAAGGACTCACGGAAAAAATTGCTGAAATTAGCCAATTAGAGGCAGGAGAATACCGGGCCTTTGCTCGTCGGGCGCAGGAACTAGCAGAGGACTTCAACTTTACTTCCCTGCTGGAACTTGCCGCAGGACGCTTGAAACAATAGACCATGTCCGAAGCTAAAGATTCAATTTTGGTTGTTGACGATCAGCCCACCAATCTCAAGGTGCTGCTTTCTTTTCTCCAATCGCATAAATTCCAGATTTACGTTGCTGACAACGGCAGACGTGCTCTAACCATCCTCAGTAAGGTCTGCCCGGATCTGATCCTTTTGGATGTGATGATGCCAGACATGGACGGCTTTGAGACCTGCCGACGAATAAAAATGGATGCGACACGGAAGAGCATTCCCGTGGTTTTCATGACCGCCTTAGACAGCGTTGAAGACAAAATAGCAGGCTTTGCCGCTGGTGGAGTAGACTACATCACTAAACCTTTCCAACAGGTAGAGGTTTTGGCTCGGATCAAAACCCATATCATGCTCAGAAAACGGGAATTGGAGCTAGAACAGGCTTTAGCCGAGATTAAGACCCTTACTGGCATTCTCCCTATCTGCTCTTATTGCAAAAAAATTCGTTCTGATGAAGGCTACTGGCAACAGGTTGAGGAGTATATTGGTCAGCACTCTAAGGCCCTGTTTAGTCATGGTCTTTGTCCAGATTGCTATAGAAAAGAAATGGAGCATGTTCGTAAATTGACAGAAAAGAAAGTCGATCTTAATGACCTTGATCAGGAGGATTAACGAGTACTATTCTTCATCAACTATCGCTGTTAAATATTCCCGATTTAATCGAGCAATGCTGCGAATAGAAATGCTTTTTGGGCAGACCTGTTCGCATTCGCGCTGATTACTACAGCTGCCAAAACCTTCTTCATCCATAGCCGCAACCATTGTCAAGGCGCGGCGTTTGCGTTCTGTTTGTCCTTGTGGTAGCAAGGCAAGATGAGAAATTTTCGCTGAAACAAAGAGCATGGCTGCTGCATTTTGGCAAGCTGCAACACAGGCTCCGCAACCGATACAAGCTGCGGTATCCATTGCCTGCTCTGCGAGAGGCTGGGCGACTGGCAAGGTGTTAGCCTCTGGCGCAGAACCGGCATTAACAGAGACAAAACCACCTGCTTGGATGATTCGATCAAGAGCAGAACGATCAACAAGAAGGTCTTTGAGTACTGGGAAGGCGTTGGCCCGGAATGGCTCCAACCAAATCGTTTGCCCGTCCTTAAAATGACGAATATAAAGCTGGCAGAGCGTTCCACCTCGTTCTGGGCCATGCGCGATACCATCCACAACTGCCCCGCAACTACCACAGATACCTTCACGGCAATCACTGTCAAAGGCTACTGGTTCTTGTCCCGCCACAGTGAGCTGTTGATTAAGAATATCCAGCATCTCCAGAAAAGACATGTCTTGGTTGAGACCATTCAGTTGATGGGTTGCAAAGTGGCCATCTGCCTGCGGCCCAGCTTGTCGCCAGATTTTTAGGATAAGAGTGATCGTCTTGGCTTCAACCATCTTTTTGCTCATGTTATAAAAAATGTACTTCGGCAATGGCTATAGTTACATTGGGCATTTTTCGCTTCCGTACCAGTAGTTTGCCGCCGCCAGAACTAAGAATAGCCGCAGGTTCAGCTACACCTTGCGCTCCAGTTGCCTGTAAAGCTGCTGGAGATACTGTAACATTTTCGACGCTATTTAGTTGCTCTGCTGAATAAAAATCAATGGGCCAGTCTTGTTCTTGGGCCACCGCCAACAGCCCTGCTTCATCCTGTTTCAGAATAATAGAAGCTAAATTACGAATTGACTGAAAAGCAAGACCATTTTCCATGCAAGCCAACTGCAAAGCCTCGCTAATTTCCGTGGCTGGAGTGCCACGATTGCAGCCAACCCCGGCTACCAAAATTTTTGGATGGAGTAAGGCTTGACCAGATAAATGCTCTGTCCGGTAGCTGATCAGCAAGTCAGCAAGCTGTGCTTTATCTGTGGAAATAATGTCTGGCGGGAGCTTTGGTAACAAATAGTCGCTAAAAACAAAAACAAAACCATTGTTGACCAGTTTTGCCATAATGTTGGTCAAACGGTGCCGGTCAGCTACAGTAAGGGCAAGATCGCGTGCCCAGAGGTCAAGTGCTGTATGGCCTAACACATCAGAAGCAGTAGTAAGTACTGCCTGTCCACCAAGCAGCCCAGCAACCTGTTGCGCCAAGGCATTGCCACCACCAAGATGGCCAGAGAGCAAAGAAATGGCAAATTGTCCTCGCTCATCGCAGACCACTATTGCTGGATCAGTGTTTTTATCATGAAGAAGCGGAGCAATAGCGCGAACTACGATACCAGCAGCCATGATGCAGACCAATGCCTCGTATTCCTGCCACGCATGATGTAGTGTCTTATTGATACCACTTTGTACATTGACAACTTTGCTGTTAGGCAGTACGGCAGAAAGCTGTTTTGCCAGCTCTTTGCCACCTTTAGTCAGGGCAATAATGGCGGTATTGGAGGACATAGTTTTTGCTAGTGGCTGTAGGAATCTTAGCTAACAAAGAGAATAACTCTAGCCAACTCTTTCTGCTGCTTGGTTATTCACGCAAAACTCTAGTGCTCCAGCTCCTCTCAAACTATCCATTAGCCCCCAATCCTTGACATTCGCCCGTGGCAGCCGCCTTCCTGCTCTTTGAGTCGCTCTTCCATGCGATGGCCTTGTGGTTTACTGCGGACAGCAGCTAAGAGGGCAGCTCGGATTTCTTCATCACTACAATTTTGCCGGAGCAATGCGCGGAGATCAGTTTCTGTATCATGGAGCAGGCAGGCCCGGAGCTTGCCTTCGGAAGTCAAGCGAAGGCGATTGCAGCGGTCGCAGAAATGGTGACTGAGCGGGCTGATAAAGCCGAGCTTGCCCTTTGCCTCTGCTCCCAGCCGAAACATGCAGGCCGGGCCGTCAGTTTCGCCACGATGAACTGGAATCAGCTCACCCAAATCTTGTAGCCGCTCTTTGATTTTGTCGGAGCACATATACGTATCCGCATTCCAGCGCGAGGACGCGCCAACCGGCATGAACTCAATAAAGCGTACATGCAGATCAGTATCGTGCGAAAGTTGAGCAAAATCGACCAGCTCGTCATCGTTGATCCCGCGCATCACCACCATGTTGAGTTTGACTGGCGCAAAACCAACAGCCTGAGCCTTTTCAATGCCACGCCAGACTTGGGCAAAGCAGTCCATACCAGTGATACGGGCAAAGCGTTCTGGTTTCAAAGAGTCCAAGCTGATGTTGATCTTGCTGATCCCAGCAGCTCGTAGTCCTTCGGCATATCTTTCGAGCAAAACCCCATTTGTAGTGATACGAATATCACGCAGGCCATTAATTTCACCAAGCTGATTAATAAAACGCATTACATCTCGCCGCACCAGCGGTTCGCCACCAGTAAGGCGCAGCTTGCTCATGCCCATACTCACTGCCGCCCGTACCACCCGGAGTAGCTCCTCATAGGTGAGCAGATCACTATGCCGCAGCAACTTGCCTTTTCGCCCTTCTGGAGCACAGTAAAGACATTTTAGATTGCAGCGATCAGTAAGGGAAAGCCGGAGATAGGAAATAGTGCGGTCGAAGAGATCCGTGAGAACGCTCTTTTCTGTGGAAAGCGTGGTGCTAGAGACGCTTTTTCTTGCGGGCATTGATGCTGGCTTGTATCTTCTTGGACGGGTAATGACGCTTTGTCAGTCCCTTATGAGTTTGTACTGTGAAACTACCTGAACACTGCTGTAGAGTCGAGAGAAAAAATGCTTATCCTTGCTATTGAACGTTCTTATGCTGATGCAGCAGGGTGACAGGTAATTTGATAAAATTCAAAATCCCTTGTAGGCTGTAACAAGAGTGCGCAAAGAGATGCCGAAGAATGGTCGCTGCGCAAAGGGGCAAGTCGTGAAAGTCATGGGTGGGAAGAAGAGCAAGGGCATTCGGAGAAAGTATGAATGCGTCAGCTATACAGACTAAGGGACAACAGATTCACCCACAGACCGGAGAGGCTATTTCCCTCCCCTGCCTGCGAGCATTCTACATCAATACATCAATAGCGGTAATACTCTGGTTTATACGGCCCGTCCACATTCACGCCAATGTAGGCGGCCTGTTCCTTGCTCAAGGTGGTGAGGTGGGCGTTGATCTTCTGGAGATGCAAGCGCGCTACCATCTCATCGAGCCGCTTAGGCAGGAAGTAAACCTGCTTCTTGTACGAGTCGGGGTTATTCCACAGCTCCATCTGGGCCAAGACCTGATTGGTAAAAGAGTTGCTCATCACGAAGCTGGGATGACCAGTGGCGCAGCCAAGGTTGACCAGCCGTCCCTCAGCCAGAACAATGAGCCGCTTGCCGTCCGGCCAGATAACATGATCGACCTGTGGTTTGATGTTCTCCCAAGGGAGATCGCGAATGCCAGCAATGTCGATCTCTGAATCAAAGTGGCCAATGTTGCAGACTATAGCCTGATTCTTCATCATATCCATGTGCGCTCGGCTGATGACCCGCAGGTTGCCGGTGCAGGTGACAAAGATGTCACCGATGGGCGCGGCCTCTTCCATAGTCATGACCCGGTAGCCTTCCATAGCCGCTTGCAGGGCACAGATAGGGTCGATTTCGGTCACGATAACCACGGCACCCATGTGGCGCAGGGCTTGGGCGCAGCCTTTGCCAACATCGCCATAGCCAGCAACCACAGACACCTTGCCCGCAATCATCACGTCTGTAGCCCGCTTGATACCGTCAATCAGGGACTCACGGCAGCCGTAGAGGTTGTCGAACTTGGACTTGGTCACAGAGTCATTGACATTGATCGCAGGCGCGAGCAGCTTGCCTTCATTGGCCATCTCGTTCAGGCGATGCACACCCGTGGTGGTCTCCTCGGAGATGCCGCGAATGTCTTTCATCATGTCTGGGTATTTCTCGTGCATGATTTGGGTCAGGTCGCCGCCGTCATCCAGAATCATGTTCGGCCGCCAGTCATCCGGGCCAAAGATAGTCTGCTCAATGCACCACCAGAACTCCTCTTCGGTCTCGCCCTTCCAAGCAAAGGTAGGAATGCCTGCGGCTGCCATAGCTGCTGCGGCCTGATCTTGGGTGGAGAAGATGTTGCAGGACGACCAGCGCAGTTCTGCGCCCAGCTCGACCAAGGTCTCCATCAGCACAGCAGTCTGGATGGTCATGTGCAGGCAGCCGGCAATGCGCGCCCCTTTGAGCGGCTTGTCATTGCCGTACTCCTCACGTAAGGCCATCAGGCCGGGCATCTCGGTTTCGGCAATGGCAACTTCTTTGCGGCCCCAGTCGGCCAGACTCATATCTTTTACTTTATAATCACTCACAGTATTGCTCCAATGCACGTAGGGACGAATTACGCATCCGCCCTGATAAAATAAATGGGGGGCGATCAAAGAATCATCCCCGCAGGATAGTTTGTCCGATTCATGCAGACACGAACAGTTGCTTGGTGGAGACACCAAGATTCAGTTGGTGTAGACACCAAAGATTGTTTGGTGTAGACACCAAGATTCGGTTGGTGTAGACACCAAAGATTGTTTGGTGTCTACATGAAGGACAGACAGGCTCAGATGCTTGCCGCAGCCTTCAGCTCCTCGGCCTTGTCCGTGCGCTCCCAAGTGAAATCAGGCAGCTCGCGGCCAAAGTGACCATAGGCAGCAGTTTGATGATAGATGGGCCGCAGGAGGTTGAGCTGCTGAATAATAGCCTTGGGCCGCAGATCAAAGATCTGGCTGACTAACTGCGTCAGCCGTTCCTCAGAAATCTTGCCCGTGCCAAAGGTATTGACGTTGATCGACACCGGCTTGGCAACGCCAATAGCATAGGCTACCTGCACTTCCACGGTTGAGGCCAAGCCCGCCGCAACAATATTCTTGGCTACATAACGGCCCATGTACGAGGACGAACGGTCAACCTTGGACGGATCCTTGCCAGAGAAAGCCCCGCCACCGTGCGAGCCGCGTCCACCATAGGAATCAACAATGATCTTCCGCCCGGTCACGCCGCAGTCACCCACTGGCCCACCAATAACAAAACGACCAGTTGGGTTGATGAAATACTTGGTCTGCTCATCAACCATGTCAGCGGGCAGGATCTTCTTGATGATCTCCTCCATGATGCCTTCCTTTAGGTCAGCATAGGAGACATCTGGACTGTGCTGGCTGGACAAGACCACCGCCTCAATCCGCTTGGGCTGGTTGTCTTGATACTCCACTGTAACCTGGCTCTTGGCATCAGGCCGCAACCACGGCAGCACCCCGTTCTTGCGCACTTCGGCCTGCTGTTTCACCAGCCGATGGGCATAGGTGATCGGCATGGGCATCAAGACGCTGGTTTCGTCACAGGCATAGCCAAACATCAGGCCCTGGTCGCCTGCGCCCTGCTCCAGATCAAGGCCAGTGCCTTCATTCACGCCTTGGGCAATGTCTGGCGACTGCTTGTCAATGGTAGTCATGACCGCACAGGACTGCCAGTCAAAGCCCATGTCCGAGGAGTTGTAGCCAATCTCCTTGATGGTTTGCCGGACTATGTCTGGCATATCAACCCAGGCAGTGGTGGTGATTTCCCCGGCGATCATGGCCAACCCCGTGGTGACAAGGCTCTCGCAACCCACGCGGGCATGAGGATCCTGAGCCAGAATAGCATCAAGAATGGCATCAGAGATCTGGTCTGCCACCTTATCAGGATGGCCTTCAGACACAGATTCGGACGTAAAAAGATGGCTTGCCATAAGAAAGAACGCTCCGTTTAAAGAAATTGGAAGATTGATGCGGCGTAGTGGGAAGAGAAAATTCAGCAGCCACTCTGCGGCGGATTAGCCCGGCCGCTCCCTTTCCACCCACCCTGCCGAGCTTGAAGGACAAAGTTGAGGGCAATATCCCATTTATTGAGCGGGCTGATTAAGTACAGGCCGTCGATCATGGGTGCTATTTGCGCAATCATGCCAGCAGTGTATTCTAAAGCAACCTTGCGCTGATCTGCCACCTGCTCAAACTGAGCTAAACGGCGACGCAAGTCCTGTGGCACGGAAATACCAGGTACTTCATTATGGAGAAACTCAGCATTCCGAGCTGAGATCAAAGGAAAGATACCCGGAAATACAAGAATGTCAAGATGGCGCACCTGCTCCAGCATCTGTTCCACTGTTTCAGGGGCAAAGATAGGCTGGGTCATGGCAAAGCGTGCCCCCAGTTCAGCCTTTTTCTCCAAGCGGCGAAGCTGGGTTTCAGGATCATCGGGGCGGAAACTAAAGGCTGCTCCAATGGAGAAATTGGTCTCTTGCCGGAGGCTCTGCCCGGCCATGCTCAGACCTCGGTTGAGACCTTCCAGCATGGCAATCAGGCCATAGGAGCGCAGATCAAAAATACCACTTACACCCGGCTGATCCGTGCCTGCGGCAGAATCACCAGACACTGCCAGCACTGCTTCAATACCGAGCAGGTGCGCGTCCATCATCCGCGACTGTAGCCCAAGGGCGTTCACATCCCGGCCAGTCTGATGGAGAATAGTTTGCACCCCTGTCCGCTGCCGAATCAAGGCAGCCATGCTCAGGTTGCCGGCCCGCAGCACGGCCAAGGGGTTCTCGCCCAAAGAGATAGCATCCACCCCAGCTTGCGCTAATTGCTCGGCTCCCAAGAGAACTGGCTCTGCATCCAAATGCGTTGGCGGATCAAGTTCAACAATAATTGGCAAGCGGCCTGCTTGCAGGGAGTCCAGAAACCCGCCGTGCTTTGCCGCACCAGTCACAGGCTCTGTAGGTTCGGGCGGAACTTCTGGGCCACTCAGAGAGATCCGCACCGGCTTAATGCGCAAGACAGAACGAAACTCCTGAATATGGGCAGGTTGGGTACCGCAACAGCCACCAATCAGGTGTACCCCTTTGCGGATCATTTCTTTAGCCCGTACAGCCATGTAACTAGGCTGGGCCGGATAGATCATCCGCCCGCCAAGCAGCTCTGGTAAGCCAGCATTAGGAAAGGCAGATAAGGGCGTGCCCTCGCCCGCCAAGGGCGACATGTGGGCAACAGCCTGCACTGTAGCATCCACGCCCCGGCCGCAATTTGTCCCAACTAAGGCCGCGCCAGCAGCCCGCATTTGCTGGCCACAGAACAGCGCGTCTTCACCCAAAACAGTCAGCCCTTTGGTAGGAAAAACCATCTGCGCAACCACAGGCAGATGCGGGGCCACGCTGCGGGTGGCCTTAATGGCCAGCAGGATTTCCTCCAAACTGGAAAACGTCTCTAAGATCAGCAGGTCAACCCCACCTTCAAGCAAGCCTAAAACTTGCTCGCAAACGCTCTCCTGAATTGCTTCTAGGTTGACATCCTCGTCGTCATGCAACGGAAAGCTGATGCCACTTGGCCCAACCGAACCAGCAACATAAACCTGTTTGCCCGCAGCTTTACTTGCAATCTCTGCCCCAAGCCGGTTGATTTGCCGAGCCTGCTCTCTGGCCCCAGCTTCGCGCAACTTAAAGCGATTTGCCCCAAAGGTATTGGTCTCAATCAGTTGACTTCCTGCCCGAATATACTCCTCATGCGCAGCCAGAATAGTCTCTGGAGCTTGCAGGTTGAGCAGATCGAGATTGCGGCCCCGCTCCACGCCCTGTTCAAAGAGATAAGAACCAAGGGCACCGTCACCGAGCACTACATGATTATGGATATATTCAAGAAAGTCAGGCTTCATAGCTTTGAGTTATTAGGCAGTTTGAGCAAAGGATATTGCGATTCTTACAAAGAATACCCTTTCTTTTCAAGCAAAAAAGGAACGCTTTCCTTTAGCCCCTCATCAACAGAGAGAGACAGGTTGCAACAAATAGCGTTAGCGAAATGAAACCATTCATTGAGAAGAAAGACATCTGGATCTTAGAGAGATCTCTTGGGTTGACAATCAGATGCTGATAGAACAACGCTGCGCCGGTCAAGACAATACCTATATAATAAACTACATGCAAATGCTGGAGATAACCAGTCACGGTGAAAAGAATGAAGGCAAGAATATGAAAGACGACTGCTAACTGAAAGGCATTACGCCGCCCTAGCGAGGCAGGTATAGAATAGAGTCCAGCCTGCCGATCAAATTCTGCATCTTGCGAGGCATAGACTATATCAAAACCTGCTACCCAGAACAGCACTCCGAGCGATAATACCCAAGGATAGCCACTCAGGCTGCCTGCGGCTGCTACCCAGCCGCCCAGTGGTGAAAAAGCCAAGGCAATACCTAGTACGACATGACAGAGCCAAGTGAAACGTTTGGTCAGCGAATAGAAAAAGGTCAGGGCAAGGGCAAACGGAGCAATCTGGAGAGCCAAGCTGTTGAGCATCCAGCAGGCAAAAAAGAACAGAGCCGAAGCTGCTGCGACCATCGACCACGATTCATTGAGCGAGACCTGTCCACTAGGAATGGCTCTTTTGCTAGTTCGAGGATTGGCTGCATCAAAGCGGCGGTCTGCAATGCAGTTGAAGGTCATAGCCGCAGTGCGCACTCCGATCATGGCAATGATCACCCAGAAGAAGACCCAGAACGATGGAATGCCGCGTACAGCCAAGACTGCCCCCATTAGAGCAAAGGGCATGGCAAAGACCGTATGCTTGAACTTGATCATTTCAAGCATGGTGCTGATTTTGGCAAACATGGAAAATCAGACTCCAGCCAGCGAGCGGATGAACGGCCCAACGGTTGCTGCGCCTTCCCGGTCAACCAGTTTGATGGTCGCAGTGCCGATCACGGCCATGTCCGCCCTGCCCTCCAGCGTAGCTACATCTTTGCGGCTGGCAATGCCAAAGCCCACGGCTAAAGGGAGATCCGTGGCCTTGCGGCAGCGAGTTAGGTAGTCGGCAAGATTGTTATCGATCTCGGTATGTTCACCAGTTACTCCTTTGCGAGCTACGCAGTAAATAAAACCGTCGCCCTGCCCTGCTACTTCTGCCATCCGCGCATCTGTGGAAGTCGGAGTGAAGAACATAATGGCTGCTAAATTGTTCTCCTTGGTCAGCCGCAGATATTCTTTGCCTTCTTCGACCGGCAAGTCAGGAATAATCAACCCTTTAAGACCGAGTTCTGCTGTCTGCTTCATAAAGGCGGCAAAGCCATAACGGAAGGCAATGTTGCAGTAGGTCATAAACAGAAAATGCACTTGAGGATATTCCCGCACCATTTCAGCAGCAAAGCTAAGGCAGTCCTGCACTTTGATACCTGAAGCAAGAGCGTCTTGATTTGCTTTCAAAATAACCGGCCCATCAGCCATTGGTTCAGAAAAAGGAATCTGGAGTTCGATGCAGTCCACTCCGTTTTCAGCCATCTGCTGAATCACTTCACGGTTGATGGCTAAGGAAGGATAGCCGAGAACCAGATGCGTCATGAGAAGAACGGACTTCTGCTGCAGCCGCTGCTGCAAATCCTGCTGCAAGTTCATAGGATGTTCCTGTTGAAGAGGTACTCTTAAAACGGTTTGGCTATTTTAACAGAGGATGGGCAAAAAAGGTATGTTGATTTGCGGACACAGGAGGTTATCGTCTTAAAAAAATATATACTGCTTCTGCGAAACGCTTTATGTAGAGGAGAGGTAGCGCAGAATTACCGTATCGTAAGCGCATGAATTCTGGTGGGGGAAAAGCGTTCTGAAGGAGAAAACGGATACGCTCCTGCCAGGTAGTCAGTCCTTTCAGCTCCAGCAGGGCATGATTTTTGATGCCAACCTGTCTTCCACCCGGTGTGAGAAGTACTGCAAAATCTTCATTGTCTGTCTTTTCTTGTAACAATGCTGCCAGTTGCGCAAGTAATTGCGTGTTAAACCACGACTTGGCCGTAGTAATTGCATCTGTACAGATTGTGGTTATTTCAAGCTGCTTTGCTTTGGCACAGAAGCTCTCAGCCTCTTCGTCAGTCAGGGATTGGCAGAGCAGGTGGATGTCATGCAGCCAGATCAGCCGGTCACCGCTGTGAGAGAAATGTCCAGCCCGGTGGAAGCAGGCATAAAGCAGAGTGTCAATCTTGCTTAATGTCCGGGCATGTTCGCCCAAGGCTGGAACAGGGACTGCGGCGGCAAATAAATGCTCATCAGCAAAGCTGCGGCTGAACTGGCGGTTAGTGTTGCTGATCTGCCAGTGCAGATCATAGCTAAAACGCATTCCCTGCACGGCCTTGGAATAGCTCATCTGTGAGCTGAGATATTCCGTTTTTTCTTCAAGCAAAGGAGCGTAACCCAACTGCCGGAGCACTGCTGCCGCCTTTTCTCGCTCTGATTCAGCAATAAGCAGATCGGTGTCGCAGCGGGGGCGAAGCCACGGTTCAGAATAGAGACTGTAAGCCAAGGCAGTGCCTTTGAGCAGCAGCGGCTGAATGCCCGCTTCCGCAAAAGCTTGCAGCAGGGCGCGGAGATCAGCTTCCAAGAGCAGTTCTGCCGCAGCTTGACGCAGGGCCGTTTCTTTCAAACGGGCCAACAGATCGGACGGCCAGTCAGAGCAGTCTTGTTTGCTGATTCTGCGGAACAGCAGCGGAGCCATGCCCTGCCCGGCAGTTTCTTGGAAAAAGACCTCTGCCGACAGATCAGCAGGCCAATGTACCTCTTGGCCGCTGAATAGGCTACGCAGAAGGTCAGCCGTTTCAGGGTGCAGGTTGCGGACGGTCATTGCAAGTCAATTTCAGAGAACGGTAAACCTCCAACGTTTGGGGAAAAATAATTCTCTGATCAAATTCATTGAGCACTTTTTTTCTGCCAGCTCTGCCAAAGGCGAGGCACAGCTCAGGATGATCGAGCAGATATTCAATTTTTTCCGCCAAAGCCGCAGCATTTCGCACTGGGACCAGAAAGCCGTTGACTCCTTCAGCCACTGCTTCCCGACATCCCGGCGCATCTGTGGTTATGAGCGGCAGGGACATGGAAGCTGCCTCCAGCAGCACTTGCGGCACTCCTTCCCGGTAATGACTGGGAAGGACAAAAAGATCAACGTCGTTCAACAGCCGCCGCATATCAGCAACATGCCCAAGTACAGTGACGTGACCAGCCTGCTTGATGTGCTCTATTTCAGTATTTTTAAGCGAACCGGGATTGCTGTTATCAGGAGCGCCTGCGAGGAGAAATTCCACCTGCTCGGCCCGATGCGCCAGCAAGTCGGTTGCCGCCGCATATTCTTGGATGCCTTTTTCCCGCAGCAGCCGGGCGGCCAGCAGCACTTTGAACGTGCCGCCGCGTTGTTGTTGCTGCATCGGCGCAAAATACTCAGCATCCACACCTGATCCTGATGCTCTGATCAGATGAATGTTGTCCGGCGAAATCAACTTGCAATCACTGAACAACTGGCTGTCATCAGGATTCTGGACGATCAGCAGGCTTTCTTTGCCCCGCAATGCCAGCTTGAGCAAGCCTTTGACCACAGGACGAAGAAGACGGGCTTTGAATGAAGAGCTGCTGAATACATATCCCATGCCGGTGACAGCGTGAATTCTTTTTTTCACCCTTGCGGCTTGAGCCGCCAATCCTCCATAGACAACAGCCTTGATGGTAAAACTGTGTACAGCATCAGGTGCTTCCTGTCTGCAAACAGTATAAACAGACCACAAAACAAGAAGCTCGCGCAGCGGATTCAGGCTGGACCGCTTCATGGGCAGCGGCACCCATCTGAAGCCTTCATCTTTGAAATGGGAAACATAGTCACCGGGCGGCGACATCAGGACAACGTCAATCTGGCGATCTCGTAAGGAACGGGCGAGAGGAAGGCAGAACTTGCAAAGAAATCCGTCAGAAGCTGCAAAAAAAATGACTTTCATCAGAAGAAACGGTTCATGCCCTCAAATCCGGCTGATATTCTGGCACCCAGATTTTGAGCTGGCTTTTGATTTCCATTTCATCACGCATGCCGGGCTGCAACATCCATGTCAAACATTCAGTGTGCCACTCTATATCCGCTGAACGAGCCTTGGCGACACGCAGTTTTGGATGCGGCGTGGCAAGGGTTGATTCATCGTCAGCGAGCAGCTCCTCATAGAGCTTTTCGCCCGGACGTAGGCCAGTGTATTCGATGCGGATGCTGTCCTCTTCCGCGCCGGACAGCGTGATCATCAATTTTGCCAGTTCCGCGATTTTGATCGGCTCGCCCATGTCGAGAACAAAGATTTCTCCGCCTTGGCCCATCAGTCCAGCTTGAAGGACCAGCTGGGCCGCCTCTGGGATGGACATGAAATAGCGGGTGATTTCAGGATGCGTGACAGTCAGTGGCCCGCCCGCCTCCAATTGCTTCTGGAATTTGGGAATCACACTGCCAGAGGAACCAAGTACATTGCCGAAGCGTACTGAGATAAAACGGGTGCCGTTCTCTTCCTGCAAGGCTTGACAGACCATCTCTGCCAGTCGCTTGGTCGCACCCATCACATTGGTCGGATTGACCGCCTTGTCTGTGGAAACCATCACGAACTTGCCCACGTCATGTGCCTTGGCCGCCGCCGCTACGGTCTGGGTGCCCAGCACGTTATTGCGCACAGCTTCCCAAGCATTGCTGTTTTCCATCAGCGGTACATGCTTGTACGCAGCAGCATGAAACAGCACTGCCGGGTGATGTTCAGCCATGACCTGATTCATCCGTACCGCATTCTTGACATCGCCGATCACTGGCTCGATCTGTAAATGAGGAAAATGCTGCGGCAGTTCCTGCTCCATTGCATAAAGAGCCAGTTCTGATTGCTCGACGAGCACTAATTTGCTAGGCTTGAAGCGGGCAATCTGTCGGCAAAGCTCTGAGCCAATGGAGCCACCCGCTCCAGTAACCAGTACCGTCTGGTCAGTCAGTAGACGGTTTAGGCCGCTATTGTCTAGCTGTACTGGATCGCGACCCAATAAATCGTCCAGCTCAATCTGGCGTAGGCTTGAGACTGTCACCCGACCTGAAACCAAATCTTCCAAGGGCGGCACAGTCAGCACAGTCAAGCCAGACTCAGCGCAAACTTTGGTGATGCGGCGGCGGATGCCATGCTCAACTCTTGGCAATGCCAACACAATATCATCAACCCCCATCTTTTCTGCCCACTGCACTGCTTCTTCTAGTTTGCCTAGCACTGGCACACCCAAAACCTGTCGTCCCTGCTTATCCGGGCTGTCATCTAAAAGACCCACCGCATGAAAGCCAGTCGGATGATGGGATAGTTCGCGGAGCAGATAATCTGCTGTCTCGCCTGAACCGACCACCAAAACCGGCTTGCTTTCAGGCCGAAATGCGCTGACTAACCGCTGCTCTTTCCAGACCCGGTACGCCAAGCGGCTGCCTCCCATTATAGCAACAAGCAGCAGCGGATCAAGGAGCAGCACTGAACGGGGCACTACTGCATCTATTCGGAAAATATAGAGAACAATCGGGATGAGCAAGGCCGTGAGCAGGACAGCCGAGGCAATGCGTTTGAGATCAGGTAGGCTGGCAAAACGCCAGACACCTTTGTACAGGCCGAACCGAGAAAAAACTACTGTTTGCAGAGGCAGCACCCAAGTTAGGGTGACAAGAGCATCGCCCAAATATTCTGAAGGCAGCGATAAGTTGAAGCGTAGCCAGTAGGCACCCAGCCACGCAAAAAAAGCGACAGCTATGTCGTGCAGAATGATTGGAATGATGCGGAAAAATTGCCGTGCAGGTCTGCGTGGTCGCTGTCTAATTTTCACTGAAGAGGCTTCAAAAGTCAAGAGTGGCAGGAAACAGGGCTGCTAATTCAGAATTGCTGAGTTCGCTTTTTTTATTATAAAAACTCATTGCTCCTTGTAGGTCACAGAGCCAAAATTCTTCTGCACCTTTCTCGAAGTACAGTTCTTTTTTATGATTCATTTCGCCTGCACAAGAACGTGCCTTACACTTGCTGGACTCATAATAATTTGCCCCTGCTGATTCAGCTCCATTTTGTAGGGTAGATTTTGCAGAGCAGGGTTTGCGCAAATTTCTTGCCAGTTCATATTTCGTATTTGTGCTGCTGAAGGATTGTTATGTTACGTTCTGACACGGTCCCCTCTGCCGCTGCCCATCACTGTTTGAACGATATACTGAAAATAGCGAGATAGATTCATGGTTTTGATCATCTCAGCATCGGTTTGCGCAAGTTTTTCAGGAGTGGACATGTCAATTTCCTGCACTTGGGCAAGACCGGTGATGCCGGGACGAACGGCAAAAACACCTAAAGCGGCCCGGGCGGTAATCAGTTCGTGCTGTTTAGGCAGGCAAGGACGCGGCCCGACAAGACTCATTTCGCCTTTGAGGACATTCCAGAGCTGCGGCAGTTCGTCCAACTTCGTGCGCCGCAGGAATCGGCCAAACGGAGTGATAGCTGAAGCATTAGCAAGATGAGTGGCCACATCAGCGGTGCCAAGGCGCATGGTGCGAAACTTGACCAAGGTGAAGGGCTGTTGCTTGCGGCCTACGCGAGATTGACGGAACAACGGTGAGCCAGTGTCCATCCAGCCGATGAGGGTGAGCAGTAGCAAGATAGGGGCGGCGAGGGCTAAACCGAGGGCGGAAAACAGGATGTCGAGCAGGCGGATCATGCGTTTTATTTGATAGTTACGGATTGACATCCGATTCAGGCCAGAATGCCTCATCCATGAATACTTCAAATGTCCACGGGCAATCTGGTGCGAAATGGGCAGTGGATAAACCTGTCTCGCGTACTGCACCTGTCACGGCATAGCCGTAGGCCTTGGTGATTAAATCAGGCAATTTGTTTTTCAGTCCTGGATTTTCTTGCAGATGTTCGATAATGCGTTTGCGTTGATCGATGATGGTGAACTTCCAGCTGCGTCCTTGGTAAGCGGGTTGGTATTGCCATTTCAGCAAGTGCATAAGCAAGGTTTCTATAAAGGATTGCAAGGCCCGCTTTTCAGACTTGCTCATGTCTTCAATTTCCTCAATAATATGTTCCCAGTCAGCTTGATCAAATTTGCGTTCACGCAGGAGCTGCGCTTGTTGTAATGACCATGTGTAAAGGTCTTGGTCATAGGCGGCTTCATTCATGATGATACCTGTGATGCGTGGAGTGTATCAAATTAGCGTTGGTTTTGCAGATACGCCTGCGCGGTTTGGCGTAGTGCTTGATCGACGCTGACAGGCGGTGTCCAGTCAAGGAGGTTGCGGGTTTTGCTGATATCCACTTGGAGGCTGCCGCACAGACGTTGAGCGATATCACCTTTGCCCAGCAAGGAGGCCACCTTATGGAGCCAAGACGCAGGCACAGGCAGCAGACGGGCTGGTCTGCCAAGAGCTGCTCTTAAACGTTTCAGCAAGTCCGCAGTAGATAAATCTTCACCATCGCTGACCAGAAAGGTTTGATTGGCAGCAGCAGTATGATTAATACAGACGGTTATAAGATCAATGAGATTGTCAAGAGCAACCAAGCTGCGCTGGTTGTGAACTGCGCCGAGCGGCAGAGGGATGCCCTTTGCTGCAATACTGAGCAAGCGTCCAAAATTACCGGGAGCGTTGGCACCATATACTAAAGGAGGGCGGATGATAACAATTTCCATGCCTGTTTCTTGAGCAATTTGCCGCAGACCAATTTCGGCTTCATGTTTGGAAATTGCGTATGGTTCAACTGGATTTGGTGTATCTTCAGTAGAAAAGGGAATATTTGACGTTTGATTACCATTTACACCTATGGAGCTGATGAAAATGAAACGTCGTATTCCTGCGGCAGCAGCTTGGTGGGCAAAATTGAGCGTGGCAGCGGTATTGACAAGGCGAAATTCTGTGAGCGGATTTGCAGCGGTATCAGACATTATATGAGCACGGGCGGCTAAATGGATGACTGTATTATCCACCTTGGTCAGAGCGTATGTCCAGTCGGTGTCAGGAAGCATATCTCCTATAGAAATTTGCTGGATAGTTTCTGGCAAAGTGTTTGCTGGATGGCGGACGGCAGCGATAACAGTGCAGCCTTGCTGGTCAAGACGACAAGAGAGAGCTTTGCCAATAAAGCCTGTTGCACCTGTAATAATAATTTTACTTATTATATTTACCTCTATTTAACAAACTGTACCTAGCTATAAAAAAGATACTCCTTAAAAAGGAATATTTTTCCTGCACTCTATATATGTACCAAAAATAATTTAAATTCTTAAACTTATTATAACTTACAGATTTTTCCCTCTTAGTATAGAAGGAAAGAATATTTTGAATGCCATCAAACTGATATTTTTCTTTTAATATATTTAACCAAAGAGCATAATCCTCATGACCACAAACTGGAAAATATCTTTTTTTGATACTACCGACATGATACATCACAGTTGAACATCCAGCAGTACACCTTTTTAAGAAATCAAAATAATCACTTTTTACCGGGGGAATCAATTTTCCTATCACATTATTTCTCTCATCAATTACACTGTATCCAGTGCAAGATATTGAAGAATTATTATTTTTCATGAAATCCAATTGCCTTTCTATTTTTTCCTGATGCCAAAAATCGTCACTATCTAAAAAAGAAATATATGAACCAGTTGCTATTGCAATTCCAATATTTCTTGAATTAGCCACTCCTTTATTTTCTTTTTGATCAATTAATAAGATACGGTTATCATATTTTTCTATTTCTTTAGCTATAGAAATAGAGTCGTCAGTTGAGGCATCATTAACTATAATTATTTCTATATTTCTATAACTTTGCTTAAGAGCGGATTCTACAGCTCTTCTCAAAAAGAGTGCCGTATTATAAACTGGAATTATTATGGATACTTTATCGTAAGCGATCACGGGATATAAAATTCACTTTAACTTGTTGTTTATTCGTTCAGAAAGAGACATTTTCGTGAAATCGGAAAACTCGGCATGTGAAACTATCAAGTTTTGCAATATCAATCAATTACCCTCGCAACGATAATGAAAAGCTAATATAAGATAAGCGATATTCGTCAAGTTATCCTTTCATTATTTTTTATTCGCATGGTAAATCTATAATATTTTTTATTAGTTAATAACATTCTGATCGCAAATTTAATAAATTCTTTCACGCCAAATACAGCACCTTGATTTTTAAATCTTTTATATATAGTATTGAAAGTTGGATAGTTAGATACGCCACCAAGATAAAATCTTGATATGATTTCCGGCCTGATTTGAAATCCATATATATTCATACATGACTTCATCCAAATATAATCAGCATCTATTTGACGTTCCTCCTTAAATCTTGGAGTATTAGCATCAAGAGGAGCAAAAAAACCCTGATGCGCGGGATTGCCCGATAAACTATCAAGATTATCAATAGATGGGCGTACATATATATCATTTTTCCATATCTGCATTGTTCTGAATAAATAGCATTTCTTCTCTTTTTTTATCAATGAAAAAATTTTTCGCAATATATCTTTTTCTGCAAAACAATCTCCAGCGTTAAGGAAAAAAATAAAATTTCCACAAGCAGTATCTATCCCTATATTCATAGCATGATAAATAGATTTATCTTTGTTTATAATAAATTCCCTGTAATATTTTTTTTTCTCTCTTGTTATAAATTTGATATCTTCATCTTTTACCCCTGAAATCACTAATATATTTTCTATATTAGAAATGCCTTCTTGGTTATCTATGGAATCACATGTTCTATTTATTTCATCTATATTTTTGAACCCCACTGTTACGATTGTAATCATACTCTGCTTCTTAAATTCTTTATTTTTGATGTAAAAAAGAAATCCATTCCAAATGCTGCTAGGAAAAAAACTGTATCACCGCTAGTTAAAAAAGGGTGTTTGATGGGAGATAGAAATAAAATTACGTAAAGCATCCAGACTGATAAAAAAAATAATTCTTTATTTAAGAATAAATTTACAAAAAGAAATAAGAATAAATTTTTAATAAAAATGCCAAAAATGCCAAAAATGCCAAAAAACCATGCCCACCAAGGATAAAGCACATTTGCAAGCATAGGTGCTCCACTATAGCCTAACATATGGTAATTCGTGACAAAAGCAGAATCTATCTGTAATCTCGCAGAAGGGGCGATAATACTTGATATTTTTTCTATTGCATAACCAAAAAAAGGATACATAATTTTTTCTGTATCTATTACTGATATTACATATTCTGCTAAATAAAATGAATACGCTCTGTAGTAAAATAAAGTATCCGACAATTTTGTTATCATGCCTAATCCAGATGTTATTCTTCTTCTCTGCAAGTACGCTGTAATAAGATACGAAACATATAAAAAAAATAATATTATTATTGCTATTTTAAATACATTTACCTTTTTATTGGAAAACACAAAATAAATACTCGACAAAAATATGACGACGAGAATCTGCGATCTGGAAGCAGCAACAACCAAAGATAAAAAAAATGAAAATAAAATCAAGATAGCCATATCCTTTTTTAAAGGAAAGACAATAATAAATGAAAATAGATATATAACAATACTGTTTGCAAATAAAATAAATAATCCATCTGTTGTTCGATAATTAAAAATTAAATCTTCCCTTCTTGCTCCATGTAAAATTAATTGATAAGAGATAACTGCCTTGTAAAAAAAATATACCGCAAGCAACAAGATGATAAATCTAAAAAAAGAATTTTTATTTATTATATCTGAATACAAAAAAGAATTTTTTTTCATATTTTGTATTTTTTCTTTATTTCTATATACTGCAAGTATCAACACTGCCAATGATGTAAAAAAATCAGTAATAGCTACCACTCTTGTTTCCATTTTCAAATGAACAGCAAAACTATCGGAAAATGAAAAAGCAAGCGAAATTAGAAAGAGCAATATTGATACCAATACAACTTGGTAAAACAAACTCAGATTAAGATTTTTTTTCTTAACGTGTTGGAACAGTCTAGCCATGTTAATTCTCTGTGGCGACTGGCATGTCATAACCATGCTGTTTCAGCAAAGCATGACGTTGAGCAATTTTCAAGTCCTCTGCCACCATTTCGGCACACATCTCCTGCACAGTGATTTCAGGTGTCCAGCCAAGGAGCTGCTTGGCTCTGCATGGATCGCCTAATAATGTTTCTACCTCTGTTGGACGGAAATAACGCGGATCGACTCGCACCAGCACATCGCCTGCTTTCACCGCAGGAGCGTTGTCACCAAAGATACTTACAACCTTTGCACGTTCGTCGAGACCTTGCCCTTCAAAACGCAGCTCAATGCCTAACTCCTGCGCCGACCAGCGGATAAAATCGCGCACACTGTGCTGTACACCAGTGGCAATGACAAAATCCTCTGGCCGTTCCTGTTGCAGCATCAGCCACTGCATTCGTACATAGTCTTTGGCGTGACCCCAGTCGCGTAGAGCATCCATGTTACCCATATACAAGCATCGTTCCAATCCTTGCGCAATATTTGCCAAGCCCCTCGTTATTTTGCGGGTAACAAAGGTCTCACCCCGGCGCGGTGACTCATGGTTGAACAGAATACCGTTGCAGGCATACATCTTATAAGCCTCGCGGTAGTTGATCGTAATCCAGTAAGCATAGAGTTTGGCTACAGCGTAAGGTGAGCGCGGATAAAACGGCGTGCTTTCTCGCTGCGGTGTTTCCTGCACCAGACCAAACAGCTCGGAAGTGGAAGCCTGATAAAAGCGGGTTTTCTTTTCCAATCCAAGGAAACGAATCGCCTCCAGCAGTCGCAACGTTCCCATCGCATCAACATCAGCAGTGTATTCAGGTGATTCAAAACTCACCGCCACATGAGACTGCGCACCAAGATTATAGACTTCATCTGGTTGCACCTCTTGGATGATTCGAGTCAGATTTGATGAATCAGTCAAATCACCATAATGCAGAACAAAATTATGCTGCTCAACATGCGGATCTTGATAGATATGGTCTATCCGCTGGGTATTGAAGGCCGATGCCCGGCGTTTGATGCCATGAACTTGATAGCCCTTTTCCAGCAAAAACTCTGCGAGATAAGAACCGTCTTGACCAGTGATACCGGTGATGAGGGCTTTTTTCATTGGTTTTACGAGGCTTCTAAAATATTTTTATACAGTTCAATATACTTCTTGACAACAACTTTGCTGTCAAAATTCTGTAGCACTTTATTTCTTAAATTCTCACAAAATTCTTGATAATTTTCAGCATGTAAAATCCAGTCAATACCTTGTGCCAAATCATCGGTATCAAATGGTGTAGCCAAGTAACCAGTTTTTTTATGTTCAATCAGATCTGAATTTCCACCCACATTAAAAGCAACTACAGGTGTACCGCAAGCCAGTGATTCCATAATGGCATTGGATAGATTTTCCTGTAAACTTGGAACAACCATTACATCCGCAGCACTATACAGTACACGCAAGCTGACATCATCATGCAAATGTCCAACGTAGCGGACAGGTTGTTTAAAAGCCGCTGGGGTACGAGGTTCAGTGCTTCCGAATACCACTAATTCAATATCTTCAGCATGTAACTTCTGCAAAGCTGACGACAGGTAGTTGAAACCTTTTCTGGGATCAGTGCTTCCATTCATGGCACCGAACAAAATTATCTTCTTATCATGAGGGAGATTTAATATATCTCTAGCATTTTTTTTAGGTACCGGAGCGAATATATCTGTATCAATAGGATTAGGTAAATTAACTACCGACCTATTTTTAAATAAAGCACTGCGTTCGGCGCAATCAGCTAACCACCTGCTTAATCCAATGACTGTTAAACTTTTAACTTTTTGAAACACTTTCTTTTTCCGATAGAAAACTTTATTACTTAAGTCGTTAACTTTATCAGAACCCAGCACAGGACAGCTCTTGCAGCGAGTCTCAAATTTTTTACAGCCTTCGTCGTAATGGCAACCGCCGGTCAAGGCCCACATATCATGTAAACTCCAAACAATCGGAAATTTTATTTTAGCTATATCCTCAATACGAATCATGCCGCCCGCTATCCAATGTAAATGTACAAGGTCTGGTTTGATCTCGTTAATATGTTTGAGGATGGGGCTGAAAGGCAGCCAGCTTGGACTGAAAAACGTTTTGGTTCTGTTTCTATAAAATTGTACAGGGAGCGTATCCAGTGTCGGGCGAATTCGCCCCAATGCCTTTTGTATTTTTGTCTCAGGGCCAATGACGGTATAATCATCAGAGCTTTTTCTCTGAACCAGCATCTTACTGTCCACGCCCTCAGTCAGAAGTGCTTGATGCACGCGATAAGCAGCACGAGCGGCACCGCCAGCAATGTCAGGACTATTTAAATGAACAATTCTCATCTATTACGATATGCTTAACTCTTGAAAGAAAACTTCGACTTTTATTCAGGATTGGACCAATAATTTTTGAGACTCGTTCCGCTTTCTTCGCTCTTGGTAAATCCAATGGTCTATCAGTTTTTCTGAACACCTGTGCGTATTGGCAATTATTAACTCTGCCAATATATTTCAGTCCCATTGCTTCCATTACAAAAGAAAAAGTGTGACGGAGGTGAAATGTTGAAGGTAGATGACATTGAATTATTGGCTGAAAACAATTAGCAAATATTAATACCCCTCCATCTTTTGCAGCATTAGCTATTTTATAAGCCAAATCTATAGGTTGATCTACATGCTCCAACACATCCTGTACGATTATTGCATGATAGTCGTTTTCAAGTTTGGCTGAAAATGATATATTATTAATTTTAGATACTCTATACTTGCCGACTTCTGAAGGATACGGTTCTATGATAGAAACTTTTGCTTGAAAGTTATATTTTAAAATTTGCAAAGCAAGCTCACCGAATCCGCCGCCATAATCTGCTATCTTTTTAATATCATTTCCTTTAATGTATTTTGCAATTGCTATTCTATGAGATGCTGATACTGGATCAACTGCACTAAAAATGCCATTCACTAACCAAACAGGATGTGAATAAAAATTATCAAGAGGTTGCGAAAAGAGAGGTTTCATGTTGTCAAGTTTATAGCTATACCATATCTTATCCATCTCTTGAAGAAGCCATTCTTGAGCAGGTCTGTCTTGCGGCAAGTTTCTCAAGTAATTGACAGTATCCCTATCTAAAATAGAGAGTGGGATATTAATACCCCAAATATTTTTTTCTGTTGCCGTGTCCATTATTTTAAACATCTTTTGATCTTTCCTACAGCTCTCCGCATGAAAGATTTCCGAAACTGAGTCCGTTGAGTAAAATTATCTGCCTGCACATCTCTCACCATATATTCCGGATGAATCAAGGGATAAGTTAATTGATAAGCTTTTGATGCTTCACGGCTCGTCGTGGTATGAGTGGCATCTATCCCGAAACCAATATTTTGCACCAAATTTACGTTTGGAAGTATTGTAAGGCCACTCTGGAGCCAGCAGGCAAATGTCCAGCAATAAGCCCAACTATCTACTTTATTTTCATAAGCAGATTGGAAAATATTTGTCCAATATTTTAATGCACTTTTATCCGACCAAACATATTCTAAGCAACCTTTTTCTCGAATTTCCGGCCATAGTTTCATGTCAACATCAAAGTGTTCCCAAGCCCTTTTAAAGGTAGCCCAGCCCCAACAGTGGTTAAAACATGAAAAATAATAGCTGTTTGATATTGAGCAGTCTTGTCCTTTTTGAAAGTTATCTCCTGAAATAACAAAAATTCGTTTATCATCACGATACTTCTCAAATAACTCCTGACAAAACCAAAAAAAACTCTGGCTAGGCAACGTATCATCTTCTAAAATAATTCCTTCTTCTTCATTCTCAAAAAACCAGTCAATCCCGCCACTGACTCCATATTTGCATCCCAGATTTTCATCTCGAAAAAGAGTCTTAACTTCACAATCCCAATCAACCCCATTTAATACAATCTCCCGAACCTGCTTAACCTTTTCCGCTTCTCCGGGAACATCCAGCTTCGGCCCGTCAGCCGCCACATAAAGACGCGGCGGTTTTGCTTGACGAATCGCCTCAAATACTTGTTGAGTTGTATCCGGGCGTTTGTAGATCAGAAACAGAACCGGGGTATGCAGAGGGCAGGGAGGTGTAAATGCGACAACATCAGGCATTGGGTGCTCCTTTGAGTTTAAGGAGGTTGTCAAAATATTGTATCGTTTTTACAAGCCCCTCTTGCAATTTCACCTTCGGTTGCCAGCTCAATTCTTTTCCGGCCAATGAAATATCCGGTTTTCTCTGTTTAGGGTCGTCATGAGGCAACGGATTAAACTGAATCTCAGATTTTGAACCTGTCATCTCCAGAACCTGTTCGGCTAATTCCAGAATGGTAAATTCTCCGGGATTACCTAAATTGACAGGACCTGTGAAGCTGTCATCTGTCCCCATTAATTTGACAAACCCTTCTATCATATCATCTACATAGCAGAAAGAACGGGTTTGAGAACCGTCTCCATATACTGTGATAGGCTTGTTTTTGAGGGCCTGAACAATAAAATTAGAAACGACCCTTCCATCGTCAGGGTGCATCCGTGGACCATAGGTGTTAAAAATTCTGGCAACCTTGATGCCGAGTTTATGCTGACGGCGATAATCGAAAAAGAGGGTTTCGGCACAGCGTTTGCCTTCATCGTAACAGGAACGAATTCCGATGGGATTGACATTGCCCCAATATGTCTCCGGCTGCGGATGAACAGACGGATCTCCATACACTTCCGAGGTCGATGCCTGAAGTATTTTGGCCTGAATACGCTTGGCAAGCCCTAACATATTAATTGCGCCGTGTACTATAGTCTTTGTGGTCTGCACCGGATCATATTGATAATGTACCGGAGATGCCGGGCAGGCAAGATTATAAATTTCATCCACCTCCACGTAGAGAGGAAAGGTGATATCATGGCGGATAAACTCAAAACGGGGATTATCCATGAGGTGTATGATATTCTGCTTGTTGCCGGTAAAGCAATTATCAACACAGAGAACTTCGTGTCCGTCACCTAAAAGCCGTTCACAGAGATGGGAGCCGAGGAAGCCTGCTCCGCCGGTTATGAGGATTCGTTTTGTCATTATAAATAAATTAGTTGTGCATCTCACAAAAACACTAGGTCAGAGTTTTAAAAAATCGGTTAAGGTATCGACTTTGAGTATAAAATCATAGTGTTCATAGCCCCCATTAGCTTGAAGCACTCTCATTACACAGCTATGTCATAGCTGCTGATGCTAGAATATTAATTCTCTGTGTCGAAATTAATAAATGATGGTTCCGCAACAAGTCCAATTTTACGAAAAAACGCTTTGTAACCCATTGAGTTATCGTCTGCGATTTGCCATTTTTCGACTTTTTTACCAGATCATCAATAAATAGGGAATAAATTTTTTTCTAAATAAACTTCATTTCGGTAAATACAGATATTTAAAAAACGAAAAATAGACCTGCAAGCTTATATGGGAACGAGTCTGATGCTCCCAACATCCCAGTGCCAATAAATTCATTTCATTTGTATCCTCTTTGCCAATTTCATCGCACTTTCTATACAGATGTCCATATTGTAATACGCCCATTCTCCAAATCTTCCAAGAGTATAAATACCAATTTCATCTAAATAATCTTTTATTATTGAAATATTAGCCTTATGATTTTCATCATATACAACATATGCATAATCTGAAACATTGTAATCTATTGGTTCTAAAAGATAATCTATTTTTTCGCCTTCCAACCTCATTATTTCATATGATTTAACCCCAATGGACTCAGTAATTGAATAATTTTGCTTCGGATTAAGGAAATTTCCTATATGGATTACTCTATGAAATAGAGATGACTCCTCCGGGTAATAAGTCCATGTGGCATCAACTTTTTTTGTCCTCCAAAGCATATTTGTCACTTTATTGTACTTGAGTTTTTTTGAGGCTTCTAAAATTTCGCAAGGTGTTTTTTTAACTATTTGTCCTATTACGTTAAGTGGCATTGTGCTGATAACAGTATCAAATATTTCTTCATTATTAACAAGCCACTTATTGCATTTTATTTCGATAGAAGAAACTCTATAATTAGTCTTAATGCTAAGATTTCTTGCTAAACATTCTATAAATGTATTTTGTGTATTAGAATTAGGATAGTAAAAAGTAGAATGTGGCATTTTGTCTTTTTCAAAACCAAATAAACTCTTAAAAAACGTATTTTTTTGGGGAATAGGTAGCTTTCCTTCTACCCAATGAGGACTCATTAATATTGGATTCTGCCCCCATATTTTTTTATTATATGGAATAAAATATTCATAAGCTAGCGTTTTACCAAATCTATTTACAAACCAATCTTCCAAATTAAAAACTGCTGCCTCTTTTGTATTAAAGAAGTCATTTGTTATTTTAAAAGCCAGATTTTCATCAAATTTTTTTATTTGAGGAACAGAAAATTCTATCGGGTAATCAATAAAATTGTTCTTGAAAAAAATTTTGGCAATTCTTTCAACTTTATGCCAATCATTTCCTGGCATACACTTACTAAAGACAAAATCTATGACTTCTTTGTTTTTTGAATTAAAACAATGTCCACCTACCATATGATATGGAACATTGCCTATCATCTTAACTTTTGCAATTCCTCCAATTTTGCTATCTTGTTCAAATATTTTCACTTCATTATTTTTTGATAGCATTTGTGCGATAGATAAACCTGAAATACCTGCACCAATAATACAAATTTTCATTTTATACCTTTAATAATTTTTTTTAATACATGAGGTAATAACCTCGCTATCATTCTTGTAATGTGTCTGTAAGCTAAACTAATGATGTCGTGAATAAATAAAAAATAATGCCCAATAGGATTGGATACATTTTTAAACTTAATGTGACAATATGCTAAGTCAAAATATTTTTTACTAATCTTGAAATCATTTAAAAAGTTATTAAAAGTTAAACTGTTTTTTTTATGGCTTTCTGTTAAAAAGGCATTAGGTTCATTTGTTAATTGTCTATCATTTTCAATTTTACTAATTTTTGAAATCTCATATAAATTTATCATAGAGCACTGCGGAATAATTTCATTCAATGAAATTAAAAAATGTTCAAAAATACCCCAATCATTATAAATGTAGTTTTCAATAGCTTTTCTAATAACTTTTTCATTTAGAATAGAACTATCAAAAAAAATCAAGTCAAATCCGCTGAAAAGCCTTGGTCTTCTGCTTTTGTTAGATTTCTGAAAATCTTCTATGCTAGAAAATAGCAAATGCGGATGAGATGTTCCTATAGAATAGGATTTTGTTTTAGATGCAAGATGCTCAAAGAAAAACTCGCTTAGTATAATATCGCAGGTTGTCCAAAGGACAATGCAATTATCAATATTTCCTTGAATAGAATTAGCAAGAACTTTAGTTAATGAATATCTACAATCATCAACTTTAGCATTGTAAAATGTGGATTTAAAATTATACTTCTCAATTTCTTTTTTAACGTTTTTTTCGCCAAAAAGTGTAATCACTAATTCATATTTTTTATAGGTTTGATTTTCAATACTTTTCAAAAAAAAATGTTGTATAGTATCATTTTCACTATTAGTGAAATCCCTAAATGTTGTACAAATAATAATTTTCTTGTTATTCATTTTATAAAAACTTTTATATAAAAACTTTTATAGGAAATTTTTAGCATTTTTCTAGCATCTTTTATTATATATGGAAACAGCAAAGAACCTAATGCGTAAGATATTAATGTAGATAGAGCCGCACCTGTAATTCCATAGCTTTTAATTAAAATAAAATTTAATATTATATTAATTATTGAACATGAAGAAGTAATTACAAACTGTTGCTTTTGCAAATTTTGAATTAACCAAAATTTCCCCTGTCCAATCCCTAAAGAAACAAACACACCAGCCCAAATATATATCATCAGCACATTGCCAGCACCATTATACTTCTCTCCATACAATAAACCAATTATCCAATCGCTTAAAAAAGTAGTTGGCAATGCAATTGCCAGAGCTAGCCACACTATTAAACTATACAATCTCTGTAATCGTTGATAATACAGTTCTTCACTTTGCTTTTTAGAATTAACAATAGCAGGAAAAAAAGAAGATGCAATTGTCATTGGAATAAAATACCATGCCTCGCTTAATTTAACTGCAACAGCATACAAACCAACTTCCTCTGTACCTAGCATCTCCTTAATCATAATCTGATCAATCCGCATATAGATCATAATGACTAACCCAGAAAAAATGAGCGGCCAGCTATCCTGCAATAACTCTTTAGCTGTACTCCAATAAAAGTGCCACTTAAAAATCGAACGCCCGGCTTTGAAATAGAAAAAAAACAATATCAGTGCAAGTATTCCTGTTGAAAAAACTTGCGCAACTGCAAACCAAACCAAAGAAACTTGAAAAAAAACAAGTAAAATCTGTAGTAATGATGATGCGCAAAGAGCACAGATTCCAGCCATAGCTGAAAAACGACCTAGTATTTGAGACTGAAAATAGAAATCAATGACTTTGAGGGATTCAAAAATCATCCCCCCGGCAATTATGAGAATCAGCAGTTTTGTATAACTGTCACTGGAAGTAAACCGCACTGCAAAGGCAACAAACCCGAAAAGCAAAATGCCGCCCATCAATTTAAGGATAAAAGCTGTACCGAGGAGTCGATCCCTGTCTTCAATATTCTGCACAAGGCTGCGCACCACTATACTATCCAGGCCCAAGGTGGCAAACGCGATGAACAGTCCGACAAAACTTATAGCATAATTCAACAGTCCGAACCGTTCCGGCCCCAGATAACGCGCCACATATACCCCGACAAACAGCCCAGCGAATAAGCGCAGAACCTTATCCGCCATAAGCCAGCCTGTATTAAAAAAATATTTACGAAAACCGGCGTGGCGAAAGGCTTGCTGGAGTTTATCAATTAGCAATTAAGTTCCTGCTCTCGAATATTACTGGTTGATTTTGTTGAACATTTGTACGTAACGAAATCTTATAACCTGCTGGAATCATTCACTATCTAATTGAACTGCCTAAATCCTAATAGTGTCTGGCTACCGCAGCAGAAAACAAACTTGCAGGAACATGCCTACCTCGGTATTCTGCCGCAGTGAATTTGAAAATTCTTCTTTGAATTTCAAGTGGAGCGCATGGTATAATAATTTCAACCTCGGTGCAAGGAGAAAATGATGCAAGACCAAAAGACTACAGCGGCCAAAGCAGCAGAGCTATTTGCGGATGGATTTCATTGCAGTCAAGCTGTGTTATGCGCCTGCGCAGGGCTATTTCGGGAGGAGCAACCTCCTCAAGAATTGATAGCAGCGATGGCACCTTTTGCTTCTGGGATGGTAGGCAGTGGGCAAATCTGTGGCGCACTCACTGGGGCATTAGCAACCATTGGTTTTACTTTAGGGAAAACCACACCCAAAGGGATGAATCATCAAAAAATGAACCAAGTTGGGCAAGAGATGATTAAAGAATTTGCTAAAATTACCGAAGAATACGGTGGTATGAACTGTGCTGATATCGCCAAAATTGATTGGCAAGATAGTGAGGCTATACGACAATTTCGTACAGATCCAAACAGCCGTCGAAAGCATTGTGTGCAAGTTGTTAAAGAGACCAGTACTTGTCTTCATGATTTGGTCAAAAAACATCTTGCCTAAATTAAGAAAAGATCAGGCAGATATTCTTTTTGCTCTTTGAATGAATTAATAGATAATTATAATGTACAACGTCTGTGCCGCATAGTACGGCGCAGTTCACCAACAACGCTAGGGAGGAACGAAAAGATGAAGATCGGTAAAGGTCATTTTTGGAGTCTGGCAGCGGCCGCCGCGATTATGATGGTTCTGAGCGGCTGTGGACGGTATGCTCAGACAGAACAGGAAATGCATCCTCCAACAAGCCCTGAAGGGCAGATGTGCGTCATGAAGTGCGAGCGCGACAGAAAGCAATGTATAGAAAATGAAAAAATTCAGCTCAAGAATTGCGAGCATCATAACCGGATGGTGCGCTTAGAGTTTGAACGCTGCATTGCTTCTGGAGCAACTAACTGCTATCATGCTAGCGCGTTGCCTTGTCCACCACTTCGCTCTGATAGCTGGGAAGATGAATACCAGCATTGCTACGAGAGCTGCGGCGGTTCAATAGAAGAAAAAGAGGTTTGCAGAGGCGGATGGTGCTTGTGAATCGACACTGTTAAGCAAGCTGTTAAATTAAACGATCATGGAGTCAGACTTCCCAATGGAGGTCTGGCTTTCTTTTTTACCCAGTTTTTTCAAAAAATGTCTTATTCATCTTATAGATTACGGCATCAGTCTTCTCAATGTGCTGCCCGTTGCGGCCAAGTTACTACTCTACACGGTACTTTTGAAACGCCTGTTTTTATGCCCGTGGGAACACTGGCTTCAGTCAAGGCGGTTACCCCAGAAAATTTATTAGAGTTAGGCGCGCAGATCATTCTTGGCAACACGTATCATCTTTTTATCCGGCCCGGCCATGAGTTAATCCGCAGCATCTTTGGTGGTCTGCATCAATTCATGCACTGGGAGAGGCCAATTCTTACCGATTCAGGCGGTTTTCAAATTTTTAGCCTGAAAGAGTTGGCTAAAATAACCGAAGAAGGCGCGACTTTTCGCTCCCATTTAGATGGGAGCAAGCTCTTTCTTAGTCCAGAGAAAGCGGTTGAAGTGCAGGAGGCTCTGGGGTCAGACATCATGATGGTGTTAGACACTTGCATCCCCTACCCTGCCACTTTTGCCGAAGCCGCCAAAGCCACAGCCCTGACTAGTCGCTGGGCCAAACGTTGCCGGGCCGCGCAGACAGCAACTGACCAGCTCCTCTTTGGCATTGTTCAAGGCGGCATGTATCCTGAGCTGCGGCAGCAGTCAGCAGAAGAGCTGATCGAAATTGGTTTTGATGGGTATGCCCTTGGCGGCTTGTCGGTCGGTGAACCCAAGGAGCAGATGCAGGAAATGCTGGACGCAACTGTTCATCTGCTGCCCGACAGTCACCCAAAATACCTGATGGGTGTAGGTACGCCGGAGGATTTAGTTGAGGGCGTGTATCGCGGGATCGATATGTTTGACTGTGTGATGCCGACCCGCAATGCCCGCAATGGAATGCTCTTTACTTCAAGCGGCAGAGTTGTTATAAAAAATAGCTGCTATCGGGAAGATCAGAGGCCAGTGGACGAGCGGTGCGGTTGCTACACCTGCCGCAATTACTCCCGTGCTTATTTACGCCATCTGTTCCAATGTCGGGAGATTTTGGCCTATCAGCTCAACAGTATTCATAATCTGCATTATTACTGCTCGCTGATGGCGGAGATGCGTCGGGCGATTGCGGAAGATCTGTTTGTGGAGTGGCGGAAGGACTTTTATGCGCAGCGGGAAATAATCCCAGAGACACAAGAATAAGAAATTTTCAAATGATTATAGCAGGTGACATTGGTGGCACAAACAGCAGATTTGCCTTATTCTCTCTTAGTGACGACAAACTCACGCTGGAAGATGAACGATGGGAAAAGAGCAATAGCTTTGACTCTTTTGAACACCTGCTATCGCAAATACAAAAAAACGACAGCCGCTATGATGTGAACAATTGCAGCAGATGCGTCATGGCCATTCCTGGGCCGGTTACCTCAGCAGATCTGCTTTCCTTTCCAAATGTGAAATGGCAGATCAGCAAATCCAGTCTAAAACAGCTCTATCCCGATACAGCAATTTCGTTCATCAACGATTTTACCGCGCAGGCGTATGGCTGCTTAACTGAGTCGGTTGCTGATGCACTGCCATTGATCAGCAGAGAACAGACGCAGGATGATATTGCTATTGTCGGAGCAGGAACAGGACTTGGCCACGGCACTTTGAAAAAAATCAACGAATCTGCTTATGCGCATATTCCCTCTGAAGCTGGCCATATTCCGTTCCCTTTTGCGGCTGATGAATTTGAGCAGCGATACCGTACCTTCATTGTCCAGCAAACCGGCATAGCGAATCCGGTGGGTGATGATCTGGTTTCTGGTAGAGGGTTGGCCATGCTCTATCAGTTTCTCACTGGGAATAAACTGCAACCCAGCGAGGTTGCTGCCAAGATTAACGCTGCTTCAGAAACAACCCAGTGGTTTGCCAAATTCTACGCCAGAGATTGCAGAAATTATGTGCTCACCACTTTGGCGGCGGGTGGTAAATTGTTTATCTCTGGTGGTGTTGCTATGAAAAATCCGTTCTTGGTTGACAATGATGCCTTCAGAAAGGAATTTCTGCAAGGTTCGGGCACCGCAAAAGACGTGCTTGCTCATATATCGGTTTCTTTGCTTCAAGACGAACGAATTGGCCTGTTTGGTGCTGCATACTATGCGGCTCATATTACAGCCGATGAATAAATTGTACTGTTTTCAATAATCTTACGGAGAATTTTATGTTTGGAATTGCTTTTGCCCAAGGAAGCGCAGCCGCAGCACCAGCAGCCGGGGGAGGTTTTGCCGCTGTTGGCCAGTTTGTCCCGCTCATTCTAATTTTTGTCGTCTTCTACTTTCTGCTCATCCGTCCGCAGCAGAAAAAGGCTCAGGAACAACAAAATTTTCTCGGCAATCTGAAAAAAGGCGACAAAGTGATGACTGCTGGCGGTGTGCATGGCACCATCACTGGCCTGACAGATTCTGCTGTCACCTTGGAAATCACTGACAATGTGCGGATTAAAGTGCATCGAGGCTACGTCCTGCCAATACCTTCAGTAGATGACAAACAGGCAGCTCCGACCAAAAGTTGCGGACTTGGTGGCTGTAGCTGATCGTTATCGAAAAGTGAAATCGCAACAGCTTGTTTGCTAACAAATAACCTTTAGGCTGTTACCACAATGGATTTGCATACACTTACCTTGCGACAGGCACAGGAGAAACTGGCAGCGCGAGAAATCACCGCTGTGGCCCTTACGGAATCCATGCTGGCCCGAATTGAGCAGGTGGAAGGCACGGTTAGGGCCTACCTGAGCCTCCACCCTGATCAAGCAATGGCTGCGGCAGAGCAAGCAGATAAAAAACTGGCGCAAGGTCAAGGCGGAATGCTCTGCGGCCTGCCTTTGTCGATCAAGGATGTGCTTTGCACTGCGACCATGCCCACCACTTGCGGCTCGAAAATGCTGGAAGGCTTTATCCCGCCTTACAATGCGACCGTAGTGGAAAAGCTGCTGGCAGAGGATGCGGTGCTGCTGGGCAAGGTGAGTATGGACGAGTTTGCTATGGGTTCTACCAACGAGAACTGCGCCTACAAGGATAAAATTCCGCAAAATCCTTGGAAACTTGGCTATGTGGCAGGCGGCTCCAGCGGCGGCTCGGCAGTCTCAGTGGCAGCAGGCGAATGTTTGGCATCGCTCGGTTCTGATACTGGTGGTTCTATCCGGCAGCCAGCTTCGCTGTGCGGCGTGGTCGGCATGAAGCCGACTTATGGTCGAGTTTCGCGCTACGGATTAGTGGCCTTTGCTTCCTCGCTTGATCAAGTCGGGCCTCTGACCAAGGATGTAGCTGACTGCGCCTTGATGATGCAGACCATTGCTGGGCATGATCAACGTGATTCTACCTCAGTCAAGCGCGAGGTGCCGAGTTACAGTGCAGCCTTACAGGATGGTATGAAAGGTATCCGGGTTGGCATTCCCCGCGAGTATTTTAGCGAAGGCTTACACCCAGATGTTGATCGGGTTGTCCGAGCCGGGATTGATATGCTCCGAGATGCCGGGGCGGAAATTGTCGAGGTTTCTCTACCGCACACGGAATATTGCGTGGCGGTCTATTATCTCATCGCTCCGGCAGAAGCCAGCTCTAATCTAGCTCGCTATGATGGTGTACGTTATGGCAAACGGGCTGATGCAGACAGCTTAATTGACATGTACCGACAAACCCGCTCGCAAGGCTTTGGCGATGAGGTTAAGCGGCGCATTCTGATCGGTACCTATGCTTTGTCAGCGGGCTATTATGATGCCTATTATAAAAAGGCTTCGCAGGTACGAACGCTGATCCGAGATGACTTTGCTAAGGCTTTTGCTGCATGTGATCTATTGGTTTCGCCAGTTACCCCAACTCCTGCTTGGCAAATTGCCCAGAAGACAGACGATCCGCTGGCTTTATATTTATCTGATATTTTGACAATATCGGCAAATCTGGCCGGAATTCCTGGCCTTTCAGTGCCCTGCGGTTTCTCCGCAGAAGGGCTGCCCATAGGAATGCAGATACAGGCCGCGCATTTCAATGAGGAAATACTCTTCCAAGCGGCGTGGAATCTGGAGCAGCGAGCTGGAGTGAAAGGGAAGGTGCCAGAGCTGTGAGGACGTAATGGGCAGACTCTATACAAAGAACTGCAAGTATTGCGTGCGGCGTATTCGTATGGCTGAAATTAAGGAAAATTGCGTCAAACCGAGCAGCTATGTTTTTCAAGATTCATCCGCGTATCTCGGTACGGCGAAAAAACGGAGCGAGGTGCCAGTTCGGGTCGTCGGGTATCAGGAGTAAAATATTATGTCGCAACGAATCGGTTTGATCTGACAGCGGAGCAGATACGGCCTCACGGTTCAGATGCTCGGCGGATTGATCACATACCTGCTGATGGTGATTTACTGCCGGAAAAACTTCAATGAGAACGTTTCTGTTCAAAATATCCGCCGGCTGGATATGCTCAAAAATTCAGAATAAATGACGGCGGGACGAAATACTGGCGGAACTTGGTCCAGTGCGACACCCGCTGTAAAATCGTATGCAAAAAACTAACCGGACACTACTGGGACACTACTGAATATTTTTTACTCATGCCCGGTACAGATAACCCTATCTATCAGGTGCTGATCAGGTGCTATTGTAGAGTTTTCCCAGACCACGCAGCGACTTAGTTCTACATCAGAACTGATTACCGCACCGGGTCCAACTACGCCCCAGTCTCGCAATTTAACATTCCTTTCTATCTTTGCGGTATCGCTTATCAGCCACGCAGTCGATTTTTTCTTTAGTAAATGACAATGTAGATCAAGATAGTCCTTTGGCGTGCCAATATCCTGCCAGAAACAGTCGTCTGTACGAATGAAGCCAATCTGGCCCGCCTGTGCTAACCGTTCGTAGAGATTGATAATATGAAAAAATCCTTCTGTCGTAATAAGTTCCAGTACCTCTCGATTAAGGACATGAATGCCAGTAAAAGCAAGCAGGGGCTTGGCTGAAGTTGTTTTTTCAAAACTGCAAACAAGATGGTTTTGCACCTGCACTACGTTGAAACGGGGATAGTCATGCAAGGCAAGTGTTACTGGCAAGCCACTTGCCCTGTGCGCTTCCAGCAGGCCATGCAGATCGATGTCATGATAAACGTCACCATTCATTACTAAAACTGGCCCGTCTGCAAAGTGCCTCATTGCTTTGCGCAGCCCACCGCCCGTTCCAAGCACGTCCTGTTCATGTTGGAGAATCACTTCCGGTCTATCTGCAACAGCGGCGGCAATTTGATCAGGAAGATAATGACAATTGACTACGATTCGCTCGCAGCCTGCAAAGCGCAGTTTGTCTAACAGCAGATGGAGGAGGGGAGTATTACAGATTGGAAAAAGAGGCTTGGGACGAATAAGCGTATAAGGGCGGAGTCGGGTACCAAATCCGGCAGCCAAAATCATTGCCTGCATTATGAGCTGAAACTATTTTCTATCGCAGGTGGAATGATTCCGTGTTCACTGTAAATGCTAAGGATATTGGCCACCATTTTTTTTAAGCCATACTTGGCGGCAATATTGTGTCGCTGCTGCTGAATCTGTTCTTCGTTGCAAACTAAGCCTTCTGCCAGCTCCAGTACGCCCTGCTGGGCGGCACTTACATCGCCATAATCGACAGTTTTGTATTTATGGACAAACTCCAGTGGTTCGAGAAGAGAAGGGGTTCGGCAGGTAAGTAAAGGTAGGCCATAAAACAGACCTTGAATAAAAGACTGCGAAATGCCTTCTGTTTCATAAGAGGAAAAGAAGATCATATCCATTGCCGAAAAATATCGCTCTGGATCTTCACGGTGGCCAGTGAGAATAAAGCGATGCGTTACTCCAGCCTCAGCAATGGCTTTCTCCAGTAGGGCGCGGCCGTTGCCACCGCCAACAATCATGAATTTGAATTGCTCTGGCAATTGAGCCGCAGTTTGCGCAATGAATTCATGGCCTTTGTAGTGACGGAGAAAAGCTACATTGCCGACAAGAATATCCTCGTCGCTGATCTGATACTGTTGCCTGATTTCCTTCCGGTCGTGACTAGAAAATTGAAAGCGTTCCTCATTCACACCTGTAGATTGGACTACAATTTTCTTTCGCTGCACCCCTTGACCAGCGAGTTGCTCGGCAATAGCTTCGCTACAAGCAAAGATTACATGCGGAAAAGCATTGTAGCTCAGAGCAGAAGAAACAGGTGCAAGCACATGCCGAGTACGGGCAATGAGTGGCACACCGCAAAGCCGTGCTGCGCTGCCAGCCATCCACGAATCTTCAGAAGAGTGCGTATTGAGTACCGCAGGCTGTAGCTGGCGGAGCAGGCGAAACAACTTTAGCCAAGCAACCAGATTAAATTTAGAAGAAAAATCAATGTAATACACAGGAATACTTTCCTGCGCACAACGATGGGCCAACTCAGCACCCTTTCTCACAATAAGAGCAGTACGAAAACCAAGCCGTTGCATCTCGCGCAGCTCAGTGAGAGTACGGATTTCCTGTCCTCCCCAAGAGCAAGACCAGTCTGTATGCGCGATCAATGGTGCCTTGTTCATTTAAGACTGCGCTATTGCGGAAATCATTGGCAAGATAAAATAAAAATTATTCCCTTCTGGGGTGCGTTCATATCCGACAATACCACCATGTAATTCAACGACATGCTGGACAAAAGAGAGGCCGTGGCCAGTACCATGAATTCCCTGCGTGTCCTTGCCTCGCACTCCTTCTTGAAAAATTTGTCGCGCCTCGTCTTTATCTAAATGTCGCCCAGTACTAAATACATTAAATTTCACCCCTTTTTCGCCATGCTCAGGAAAATCATTAATCATCTCGCGCCCATACGCTACTGCTTTACGTACGGTGCCATCGTGGAGAATTATTTCACGAGTATATTTAGCTGCATTGGAAAAAAGATTCGCATATACTTGTGACAATAAACCAATATCAACAAAAAGTTGAAATTCCTCTTCTAGCATGTTGCCAGGCCGCTCAACAGTAATATTCGCTGAACGGAAGCGGCTTGCATAATGTTCTAACTGAGGAAGAATAATTTCTTTTTCGATAAAGCAACGCTTTGGATGAAGGACAAAACGACCACTTTCAAAATGCTCTCGTCGAAAGAGGCTTTCGAGAAACATGCTAATATTGTGATGATGTTTGACTAACTCTCTGTGATGGAAGATCAGTCCTTCCCGTAATTCCTCGTAACGAACAGAGCACTTTTCTATGTCTTTCGCTGATACAGCCTTACGGATGGCCTTGCCCAGTCCTTCCATCTCAGCAATATTTCGCCGCAGCTTATTAAAGAGGTGAAGAAAATACATATTGGGCACAATCACATTATGCTCAATATCGGCTACCAAGGTATTGATAAATTTAAGATGGTCAATGTTTTGCAGAGCAACTAACCGGTTATGCAGGCTATAACCAACCCGGTTGCTGTATTTAATAAAGAAAAAACGGTCATTCTTAGAGAGCTTGCCGTATGGGGAAATACTGTACATCCCCAAGACCCGGCTGGGGCCATGTAGCCAACCAGAACTGGGGCAGAGTGGGCCTGTTGGGGCCGAGTGCGCATCTGTTTTCTGCGGCTCTGGTGGCACCTTGCTGTAAATCGGCATGACAAAGGTGTCTTTGACCCGATATGGCTCACTACTGAGAATAATTTCCGGCGGGGCAGCTTGTTTCTTCTGATAGACTCCTTCCTTGCAGTCGCAAATCAAGTAGAGTTCCTGATCTTTTTCGTCATAAAGATGTAATGCACTGGAAACGTCAAGCATTTCCATAGGAACAGCTACGCAGATTCGATAAAAGTCATTCAGCGAATCATATTCCTGAGCCAAATCAAAAAAGGCTTTAAGAAAATCATCAAAATAGCAGGTGAAATTGTACTGCTCATAGCTGGCGGATTTTTCTCGCACCCGCTGACACATTTTCTGCAAATCAGGACAGTCGCGCATGTTCTCTCCCGCTGGGTCGGTCAAAAAAAGTGAGACGAGGTTTCTAGTCCCTGCTCCAGAAATGCTCCGCGCCCTGTTGATCTACCAAATTGATTGCTTCAGGAAATGCCTCGCATTCAGCGACAAAAACTCGGTCAGCAATCTCGTCTGCGGTGCCGCAGTCAGCAATATTTACACAGCGTTGCAGGACAATCGGGCCATCATCATAAATTTCGTTGGCAAAATGAACTGTGCAACCACTCACCGTGCAACCTTTAGCTAAAACCGCCTCATGCACATGATGACCATAAAAACCTGGCCCACAAAAGGCAGGAATCAGAGCAGGGTGAATATTAAGCACCCGCCGCTTGAGGGTTTCTGGTGCCTGATAGAGCTTGAGATAACCAGCCAAAGCAATCAGGTTAATATCGTAGTCAGCAAGAATGGCGTTTGTCGTCGCACTGCCGACCGCATGAAAAGCTGGATATCCATATCGCCGCGCCTTTTCCAAGCCCAAGGCATCAGCCACATTCGCAATCACGACGAGGATCTCAGCCTGCAATCTGCCTGCCTCAATCCATTCGTGAAAGTTATCGAGTGTCCTGCCGGAACCAGACAACAGCACCGCCATTTTCTGCATTTATTTTCCCTCGAAATAGGGGTTTTTGTCAACATCCACCTTAGTCAGCCAAGCAGCAATGGCAGTATCATAGGCTGAGGTGAGCTGGAAGACTTTGACTGCTAGACGAAAGCGAGTTTGCAACGTGGTATTGCCCGTAGCACGAATTTCCGTGAGCACTTGCTCATAGTCGGCAGGATCAACAATTACCGTCACATCATGGAAATTTTTAGCAGAAGCCCGAAGTAACGTTGGCCCGCCAATGTCAATATTTTCAATTGCCTCAGCGAGCGGACAGTTAGGATCAGCTACGGTCTTTTCAAAGGCATAAAGGTTGACCGCAACAATATCAATTGGTTTGATACCATATTTACTGCACTGTTCTTGGTGCTCGGTGTTGTCACGCTGATTAAGGATACCGCCATGCACCAAAGGATGCAGGGTTTTAACCCGTCCATCCAGCATTTCTGGGAAGCCTGTAAATTCAGAAACATCCTTAACCGGCACGCCGCTGCTCCGCAGTTTTTTAGCAGTTCCACCGGTGGAAAGTATTTCAATGCCCAACGCTGTTAAGGCTTTGGCAAAATCCTCAATCCCAGACTTATCCGTCAGACTGATCAAGGCTCGTTCTACTTTTTTCATATATGTTCTCCGTTTACAGTTATTATTATTCATCGTCTCTACGTAAAAACTGACGAATTTTGCGCCGGTCGCGTTTGTCAGGCCGTCCTTCAGGTCGAGCCATTGGGCCACCAACTAATTTGCGTTGCTCGCGGGCTGCCTCGCGCTTGCTTGTTGATGCTTCCGTTTCAACATAGAGGAGAGCCGCTTCTTTTGCTGGGCCGCGTCGATCACTCAAAGCCAATACCACGACTTCATACTCCTCGTTACCGCGCCTGATTTGCAAGTGATTGCCAATCTGTACATTACGAGAAGGCTTAACGCGACAGTTATCTACATGCACATGTCCGCCATTCACGGCTGTCGAGGCTAAGGAGCGGGTTTTAAAAAAACGGGCGGCCCAGAGCCACTTATCAATGCGGACTCCAGTTGTCTGTTGCTGTTCTTGCCTCATGTTTGTACCACTTAATAAGAATTGCGCTAAAATGCAAGAACTGACCTTGTTGCTCTCTTAAAAGAGCAAAAGAAGACCACCAATATTGACATAGAAAGGGGCTACATTTTATGCTATGCGAATAGATTGCACAATATCCGCAAAATCAAGGTCGGTCAAGACGGAGCTGCTATTTTGCCTTTTTTCCACGAATCGGCTTTACCCGCCGCAGTACATACCACAAACAGGTTCATGAAGACAGAAAAAAACATCCCAGAGTTGCTGGCTCCAGCAGGTAATATGGAGAAGCTGATCACGGCAATTCATTATGGCGCAGACGCAGTCTATCTTGGCGGCCTTGGCTGGAGTCTCAGGGCACAAGCAGGCAATTTTGATCACGCTGGCTTGGCTGAGGCCGTTCGTTATGCGCATCAGCACAAAGTCAACGTTTATGTTACCGTTAATATTTTTGCCCACAATCGAGATTTAGGCGGTTTACAAGACTATCTGCTCTTTCTGCGTGATGCAGGTGTAGATGCGCTGATTATTGCTGATCCAGGTATTCTTATCCTCTGTCAAGAGACCGTGCCAGAGCTGCCGCTCCATCTTTCCACCCAAGCCAATGTGACCAACCACGCCAGCGTTCGTTTTTGGCAGAAACAGGGTGTAGCACGAGTTAATCTGGCCCGTGAATTAGGGCTAGAAGAGATCCAAACTATTCGCCAAGCTGTCCCGGATATTCGCCTAGAAGTCTTTGTTCATGGTGCAATCTGTATCTCGTATTCAGGTCGTTGTCTGCTCTCTGCCTATATGACTGGCCGGAACGCCAATCAGGGCGATTGTGCCCATCCTTGCCGCTACTCCTATCGGCTTGTTGAGGAAAAACGGCCTGGCCAGTATTTCCCCGTAGAGGAGGATGAGCGCGGCACGTATATTTTTAATTCCCGCGATCTCTGCCTCTTAGAGCGTCTCCCTGAATTAGTTACCGCTGGAGTTGACTCAGTAAAAATAGAAGGTCGGATGAAATCAGCAGGTTATGTCGGCGCAGCAGTCAGGGTTTATCGGGCCGCTTTGGATTATATCCAAGAACAACAAGAGAAAGGCTTGCCTTGTCAGGCAATCGTTTTGCCACCTATATTTCAGGAAGAGATGGCCAAGGTTGGTACCAGAGGCAGGACTGAAAACTTTTTCGCATCCGCCCCTTCATCATCTGCCATGCTTTATGATACAATGAGAGAAAATCAGGCTTGGGTTCCGGTTGGCATTGTGCGGAGCACAGACCCGTTCGTGCTGGAAACCCGCAATGTTCTGGAGATAGGTGATCATATTGAATACCTAGGCCGCAGGCTTGAACCAACGCGCTGCACAGTGATGGGCATGACTACAACGGACGGGACAGTCATCCAGCGAGCTAACCCAAGCAATAGGATCCTGCCTCTTTTGGATCCAATGCCTGATGATCTATCTGTTAATGCGCTGTTCCGAAGAACTAATTATTCCAATAATACTGACTCATGACCACCCCTTTTCTGGACGTTCCTTTTCTTCCTGAAGAAGCCTATGTTGCGTTTCTTAATAGCAACAGCGACTCGATAGACAGCGTGTACTTTAGTCTACCAGGTGAGCAGCGACTCGATAACCGCTCCCATGCCTATCCTGGTGAAACACTGAGTCACCTGATCAAGTTGCTGGCCCAGCTTGCAAAAGGACATAAACGATATATCTTGCTGAATAGCAGGTTTTACGGTACCGGGCTACTTACAGACAAACAACAGCTCCGTGCTTTGGTCGCAAAGCTGGAGCATTGTGTAGAACAGGGTATAGTCAACGGGATTGTTTACTGTGACCAGTATCTACTTCAGGCACTGTCTAATGAGGCACCAAATTTAGCAGCCCAGTTGGAGGCTGTTCCCGGCCTCAACACCATGCTGGATTCCCAAGGGAAAATTGAGGCCCATCTTGCCTATATTGGTGAAACCCGCTTTTGCCAACCCAAACGACTTATTTTAGACCGATCCCTTAATCGTAATCTCACCAAGCTGACGGAAATTTCTACGTGGTGCAGACAGGGCCTGCCTGATATGCGTTTAGAGATCGTAGGTAATGAGGGCTGCTTGCCGTGGTGCCCTTATCGTAGTTCGCATGATGCCTACATTGCGTTAGATAACTGCAACAGCAGCGATAACAGTGAGGCAATTAACCAAGCCTTGGGTTGCAGGCAACTCTTAAAAAAGCAGCCGTATCGCATCTTGCAATCGCCTTTTATTCGGCCAGAAGATATTGACTCTTATCTCTACGATGTTGATCTCATTAAAATAAGCGGGCGCAACCTAAGCAGTACAGATTTAACACGGATTATCAGTGCTTATATTGAGCGGAGCTGGAATGGTAATCTGATGGAGTTACTGGATTCCTCCAATTGGTTAGCCAAAGAGTTGTATATAGATAACAGCGCACTTTCCTTTGATTTTGCCAATATGCTTTCTCTCTGCAACAACCGCTGCGAGACCTGCCGTTTCTGCATAGAGCTGTTTCAATCGATTTCAAACCCTCTTCCTATAACCAACAGCGTAACTACAGAGAATTAAGTATGGAGTCTTTTGAAGCCCTTCTTGAAGTTTCTGCTAAGATTCATGGCCATCTTTGTGCTGGGCAGGTGATCGGGGTGCGTATGGCCCTGCTCGGCCTGCGCCATATCGGCATTGACGACCCCAAAGGCGCAGACCGCAAAAAGCTGTATGTTCTTGTCGAGATTGACCGCTGTGCTACAGATGCCATTCAATCCGTGACAGGGTGTAGCTTGGGCAAACGTTCCTTACGCTGGATGGACTTTGGCATTATGGCTGCGACCTTTGTCAATCTCAAGTCCGGCCAAGCTGTGCGGGTCACGGCACGAGAGGAGGCCCGTGAGTTGTCGACAAAGTATTGTCCTGATTTAGCTGACAAGTATCGAAGGCAGCTCGAAGCCTACCGAGTCATGCCGGAAGAAGAACTCTTCACAGTGCAACAAGTTACAGTTACCATTCCAGAGAGCGATATGCCCGGTCGGCCTATGCGCCGAATCCAATGTGCGCAGTGTGGTGATTATGTGCAGGATTGCCGGGAGGTTGAGCAGAACAGTAAGGTTATTTGCCGGGCCTGTGCTGGGCAACGATATTACCAAGTGCTCTGAAACAAGGGAAAAGTAGAGCGGTTCTTCTGCGTTAGCGGGCCATTAGACAGATAAAACGCTCCATGCCTTTGCGGATTAATTGGCGGCACTATTTTATGCCCTGATAGTTCCACCCAGCCCTGTGAACTCTCAATATGCAGATGCGGTTTCCAGCCACCAGTTCCACCAATTTCGCCGATCTGTTCGCCTGCCAGCACTGCCCCACTCACTGAGATGCTCTTCAAGTGCGCCATGAAGAGCCGCTCAGTGCCTGTCATGTTCTGCCATTCAATGGCATAGCCCCACGCATTACTGTTGGCGTAAACAACCCGCACAGAGCCATCTTCTGGGGCAAAGATCGGTACTCCGTAATCATCAAAGCTATTCTGGCCAATGTTGATGTCAACAACTTGGCCGGGTGGGTTGCCGTAGTAGCTGGGATGGGTGCCGTATTTGGGGTGATTGATATAGGTGGCCGCTTGATAGACAGTTCCTTTGGCTAGCACGTCGCCTTGGCTTGCTTGCGCTGAAGGGGCAGCCAGCAGGAGGAGACAAAATAAAATAACAGCCGGTATGTATTTGTATGTAAGCTCTTTTGAAAAATGCACGTTAAGTTATTTTATTTTCGATAATTCATACTTAAAATTGTTCATTTTTTCTAGTGCATCTTGACACCGTTCAATAGACAAATAGAGTTTATCTTCTTTGCTCCGGTTATTACGGGAGCTTTCATCATAAAATAATCGTATATCGTCAAGAAGAGCGACAAAAGCCTGAAAGTTATCTTCGACCTCACGACATTCAAACGGGGCTGAGAATGGAAGATCTATACTTTCTCGATAGAATGCATAAATTTGTTTTAGGTCTTCTTTGGTCAAAAGAATAAATTTTTCCTCATCAATTTCGTTAGCCTTGTATTTCGTTAACAACTCTACTATTTTTCCGAAAATAATTACTAGGCTTTCAAAAATAGGGAGTGTTATAGATAAATACTTCTCTTTTGACGCAGTACCTTCTGAGTAAAAATTTGACCATTCATGATAATTAGTATTCCAATCTACGATGATATCATCGCCTATATTCTCACCTTCAAAGCTGCTTGGTCTGAATTGTTCATCTAAGTTGTTGTCAATCCAAATGGTTCGGCATATCCATAAAGCACCCCGCTGATAATCTTCTGGTGTTGGATAGATAAATGTCCAGACCACTTGGGCATCAGAATCAGCATACTTGTTTTCAGTTATATGATCTCTGTAGTATCTACTTTTTATGCCATTTTTCGTAACCTGACGAACAATAGACGCAATTTCTGACTTTGTAGCAGTACCATTGATGACCACAGCAAAAGAATATCGTTTTGCTGTACCATGACTCGAATCATTTGTTTTAAAAATAGTATAACGAGTTGCTGGCACAATAGGAGTCAGCATTTTTTGCAACGTCTCGACAGATGATGAGTTAATTATTTGCGTTACTGGTACGATAATTTTGTATCCTTTACCAGTAGAAATAGCTGTTTCTCGGTTTACAACTTGCCAATAAATATTTCTCGTATCCACATCACAAAGGCAAATCAGTACTGGCAATGCGTGGTTGCACCAATAGTTTATATGTTTTTCATCAGTACGAAATATAAAGCCTGTTTCATTTCGCTCTGAAAAATAGCTTGCGCCTGATTTAAGCTGGATACCTAAAATTTGACCAGTTGCCTGTTCAGATTTAATCAACTCAGCGTGAGCATCTATGCCATAGTCCCTTACAGGTTGTTCTCTAAAAGCAAATCCTAATCTACAAAAGGTTTCTATGGCAATGCCTATTCCGCACTGTTCAGTTTCATCTGTTGTTTGAGATTTCATGATGACTTATATATTCAAGTGGTTGCTTAACTCCAAACTCTATAACGCGGCTCAGTATTTTGCCGCCATCTCCCCCAGCATCTCGGCCAGCAGATTATCCAACCATCTGCCGTCCTCATCGTAATAAACCCGCAGCTTCTTCTCAATCTCCGCCTTCATTCCAGCCAAATCAGCATCCTGCCGGTGCAGCTCAATAAAAAACGGTCTGCTCCGTATCAGGGAAGAAACGAAGCAGCAGAACCATTTTGCCATGTTACTGCTGGCAAGCAGCTCTTTCCGCTTGTTGATGAAAAAGAAAAGCACTGCAATAATATATTTTATTTGCAGGGACAGTCGCAGTAGGCGGTTAAAGCAGAACGGCCCGGTGAAGATATTTCAACCGCATAGTCGCCGTAGTTACCATAGATACTGGCTTCCAGTTGAAAGCAAGTATAATTAAGCTATTCGTTCTTCTGACCAGTCGTTGTGCTCAAATTCAGCGTGATCAGGCTTAGGCGGCTTAACTTCACTCATGCGAAGCTGAACCCAACGCAGCACCTTGTCTAGTTCAGCAGCAAAGTCTTGCATAGCCTTGCCCCGATGGCTGACCTTGCTCTTCTCTTCCATGCTGACTTCAGCAAAAGTTTTGCCAAAGTCCTCATAATAGAACACTGGATCATAGCCAAAGCCAGAGCTGCCGCGTCGTTCTTCAGTGATCTGTCCCTCGCAGCGACCTTCCCAAGTCAAGGCTGGGCCATGCGGTACAGCCAAGGAGAGAACGCATTCAAAGCGGGCAGTACGGTTAGTTTTGCCCTCCATCTCGCGCAGTAGTTTCTCGCAATTATCCCAATCTGTGGCTTTCTCGCCGCTATAGCGGGCTGAATAAACTCCGGGCGCACCATTAAGGATATCTACCGACAGGCCAGAGTCATCGGCCAAAGCTGGCAAACCAAGTATTTTGGCATAATGCAGAGCCTTTTTATAGGCATTCTCATCAAAGGTCGTGCCATCCTCAATCGCCTCTGGCAGTGGGCCAAAATCCTTGAGGCAGCGAATCTCCACTGGAGCATCTTTGATCATCTCGCGTAGCTCCTTTACCTTATTCTGATTGCTCGTAGCAAGTACAATAATAGTTCTCATGATTCTTTTGTCCTCTTGCTGTTAAAAGAGAGCGCAGGCTGCGCTTTTATGAAAGAGCTACATCATACCTAATACGCTTCTCTTTTGCACTGCATTCAGCTACAATCATGGCACATAAAGAATTGGCTAAGTGTTGGTCCCGTATATTTTTTAAATAGATCCGGATTAAATTGAGCTATCATACTCAGTAGCGTCCGGTTAGTTTTTTGCATGTGAATCTACCGAAAAACAGCTTGTCCGCTTGCCAGACCTCTCGTAAGGCTTCATGTGTTTTCCTGTAATGACGGCGGGACGAAATACTGGCGGAACTTGGTCCAGTGCGACATCCGCCGTAAAATCGTATGCAAAAAACTAACCGGGTAAAAAGTATCCGAGAAATATCGTAGTGGATGAAAAGTATCCAAGAAAAGTTAATGGTAATTATTGTTAACTTCTACAGAGAAGACCTGCGTTATCTTGTTTTTAAAAGGGAAAATTACTATTTTAGTATAAAACATGATTTGTGGTACAAGGATTGCTAAAGTTTAACAGTATCGCCAAGTGTACAACCTGTATTTTTTTATTCTGAGCGACTAATCCTTGTTGATATTGGATTAAACAGCCAGAGCAGGTTGATGTAATATAGTCAGGATTAGCAGCTAAGGCTTGCAAACTGCTTTTTGCAAATATTTTAGCTGAGGTGTCAGGACAAGTAAGGTGAAATAGACCACCTTGACCACAGCAATGCGGGCCATCTTTTGGTTCCAATATAGAATACCCTGTTTTTTTGAGTAGCTGACGTGGCGTTGTCATTCCGTTTTTACGGAAACGAAGATGGCAAGGGTCATGATAAAAAATCTGTAGTCTGCAAGAACGAGTAAAATTTGGCAGATGCTCATTGAAAAACTCGGTGAATTCACGAACACGGGCAGCAAATGCTTTTGCCCGTGCCCACCAAGGGTCACTCTCTGCAAACAAGTCTGGATAGGCGAGCAGATGCGCAGAGCAAGAAGCGCAAGATGTGAGAATAGGCCCTTTTGTTTCCCTAAAAGCCTCTATGTTCCGTTTGGCCAATTCACGGGCTTGTTCTAACCTACCAGAACTCCAAGCCGCCAAACCGCAACAGCATTGATCCGCAGATATATACGGTGTTAGCTTACATTCCTTTAGCAGGTTTGTTGTCGCTGTTACGATGGAGGGCTGAAGATGGCGAGCAAAGCAGCCGGTGAAATAGCTGCAATCAGTTTGCGGATGACTAAATTCAAGTGGTAATGGAGCAGCAGGAGTTCGCTCCTCAAGCAAAGCCAATTTGAGGCGTAGGCCAGAATCTTGAGGCAAACTGTAGATTCGCCGTAAACCGATACCTGCTTTAACAAGTACTTCCACTAAAGCAGGCATACCAAGAACAATACAGGCAGTAGTTTGCTGTAATTTACTCAGATTAAGTGGCTGAGGTAAACGGCTGCGCACGTGCGCAATAATTTGTGTGATCGGAAGCTGGCGGGAGCAGACCTGTTCACAGGCACCGCAGAGCAGGCAACGAGAGAACATATCTGCTAACAGAGCCGATGGCCGATTAGAGGAGGCACTTAGTAGGTGCATTCGCCCTCTAGCGGTCAGCGAATCGCGGCCCTCGGCTTCAAAAACGGGACAAACTGGGGCGCAGGCCCCACATTTGGCACAATTTATTTCGGAGTTATCTTGCGGGAGCTTAATCATATTTAATTATTTTTTCTTTATTGGGAATGAGTCTTTTTGTGTATAATGAAAAAGAGAGGAGCGGTCTATATAAAAAGAATCTCATCTTATTCTAACATTAAAACAGTAAACTGTATTTGTCTTATTGCTTTTCAAGAAAGGGCAATACCAGAGAAATCCATTGGATTTTTGACAATATGAGGGTGGGCTAATGATGAAGAACATGAATTCGACAAGCAGAAAGCTTGCGGCTTTTTATGGAACAGGAGTCTTATGTTTTCTGTTTATTATTCTTGTGCAAGTGGAGACAGCGTTTGCTCAGGCAAACTTAACCGTCACTCCAATCAGTTGGGATGTGGTTGGGTTGGATAGCAACCGCCCTACCACCGAAGGGCCGCAGTATTTCCCTGTGGGTGCCGAGGTTTGCAACAACTCTGGTTCTACTAAAGACATAGAAGCAAAGTTTGCATGGGGTGATGCTGATGCCACTTATATCAAGGAACGTGCAGGTTCTTTGACTACACTTACTTTTTCTAATGTCGCAGATGGCGAATGCGTTGACGCTTATTACGAAATTGAGCTGACCCGCGCTCCTAATTCATTTGGAAAAACCCGCGAATATTCAATCACTGCCTCTTATGATAGCGGCGCAGTTTCGGCATCAACACCCGTAGGACGACAGATCGTCGTTGAGCAGCTTGTTTCTCAAAACCGCAATACCACACGTCAAATTCGCTACTGCGATCCAAGTGTTGCCGGGAACAACTGTGCGCAAAGTGGCGGAACCGGCTGGGTGATTCTGGGCGGCGGCGGCAGCATTAATCTGTCCGTAGGCGGAAAATATTTTATTGAGCTTGAGACAGAAACATCAACCTCTTATGAAGAGGTTCAATCGTTTTTGACGTTGTCCAACACCATATTCCAAGTTTTGTCTGTCTCCACCACCTATGACCAGCAGACTGCGCCGATAAGCCGCGTTCCAAATCCAAACCCGCAGCTCTGGGCAGACGGCTGTCTGTGGGACAGCGACCCTGACAGTCCAAATTACCACTCCTGTCTCGACACCGGCAAGGCAGGAGGTGTTGTGACGACGCTGTATGAAATTTCCATCATTGCAGGTGGTGGCGATACTGTCGGGCTTGAAGCCCTCATCTATGACCGTTCTGGCGGCAGCTTTCATTACAACACCGATTACAGCCAATCGCCGGGCGAAATTAATGTGTTCGAGCCTGTCGATGCAAATTTTTCCAAGCGTTTCATTCCCTCGGAGACATATAAAGACGGCACCGTTGCTCTGCGCTTCAACATCACTAATATCTATCCGGTGACGGTTTCCGGTTATAACTTTTCAGACACTCTGCCTAACGGCATGGTGGTGGCTGCTTCCCCTAATGCCAGCAGCACCTGCGGCGGGACAGTGACTGCTGCTGCTGGATCAGGGACAGTAAGTTTTGCAGATGGTGAGATTGGCCCCAACGGCAGCTGCACCATTCGGGTGGATGTGACCGTTCCAGCGAATGCAAGTGCCACCTATCCGCTTACGTTGGATAACCAGTCTGACAATCTTTTCATTGGCACCACGGATACTGGCAAGCAGGCCATAGCAACACTTACAGTGACGAATGTGCCTCCTCCGCCGATGACCTGCGCACCGGTAGCCGCTGGAACAACCTTGGCAGCGTGGGCGACGTTTGATAACGCATCAAATCCAACGCCAACGATTACGTATGCAGGTGTAACCGCGACTGCCCAAGGAGGCAGCGGCTTGAATTTCAGTGTGAGCAATGACTCGGTTGAATGGAGATCTACATCACCAGTAAGCAGTCAAACCTTGCAAAACGCCCGCGATAATAGTCGCTACTATGAGTTTCGGGTAGATACGACTGGTATCACCTCAGTCAACTTTGCCCTCGAGGCATTTCGCCGAAACAATGGCGCACCCGGTATGATCACATTGGACTACGGACCAGAAGGCGGAACGTTAACGCAAACAACAACGCTTTCGCCGCTGCCGACACAAAATAACCGTCCAGGTGCCCAGAATTTCTCAGCAGCAGGACTGGCCAACTTAAACACTTCTGGTTACACAGTATTCAGGATTTATGCTTACGACTCCAGTAATGTCAACCAGCCTGTCAGTCTTCTTGATGTAGAAATTCAAGGCGAGGGCACTGTCTGTACCGCCATCCCTGATGGCAGCGAGCCCAATCCGCCAAGCCTTGCCAAGATTTTTTCGCCCAACCCAGTTCGTGTTGGGGAAGTGTCAACTTTAACGTTCACTCTCAACAATCCTAATACAAGTAATCAGCTGACAGGTGTCACCTTCCGCGATGAGCTACCTGACGGTATGCAGGTTGCCGGTTCGCCTGCTCCGGGTGGTACGTGCACCGGCACATGGAATCCTGCTGCCGGAGACACAGTGCTAAGTTTCACTGGTGGCACTTTGGGCGGCAGCGGAAACTGCACCATTACGGTCAACGTGATCGCCACCAGCATTGGCGACAACCTAAATCTCACTGATCCAATTGACGCAACCGAGACTTTGCCCGGCAACAGTGCTGAAGCAACGCTCACCGTTCAGCCGCCGCCGGAAACACCCTCGATTGCCAAATTATTCAGCCCAAATCCGCTGCTTGATCCGACAGCTTCAACCACGCTCACGTTTAAGATCACCAATAACGATCCGACACTGCCTATTTCTTCAGTGGCATTCACCGATCAACTTCCCCTTGTCGGCGGGGTGCAGATGGAGCCGGTTTCACCCCTTAATCCTACTTATAGCAATTGCGGTGCGTCACCCAGCCTGACTTGGGACGGCACCAACACCCTGTCCTTCAACAATGGCGAAATACCGGCTGCTACTGTTTGCACGGTCACAATCCCAGTGACGGTGACCAGTGTCGATGTATCCAGCGGCCCTGTGCAGTTTCCGAATGTGACCAGTACGGTCAGTCATGTATTTAATGGAACAACATATACAGGCAATACAGCATCCGCCACTCTGTTGGTGGATAATCCCATTCCCAGCATTAAAGTTGAGAAAAAAGCTGGCTTGACTAATGACCCAAACGGGGATTGGTTATCGTATCTGCCAGTGGCGAATGGAACAGATGTTTATTATCTGATTAAGATCGAAAACACAGGTGAAGTTCCATTAAGTCCAGTGATGGTTACAGATCCTGTTATCAGTTTGTCTGGCTGCACATGGCCTACCTCATTGCCTGTGGCCACATTCGGTAACGACGATCATATTGCCACTTGTATTGTCGGGCCTGTGCCAGCGCAGACAGGAGAAGTCCCCAATACAGCGACAGCCAGCGGAACGTATAACGGAACAACTGTCACAGATGACTCCACGGCAAACTATGCCACAACAGCTCTGACGATAGCAAAAACTTCGGCTCAGTCTTCCTTCACCGCTGCAGGTGATACGCTTTCTTATAGCTATGTTGTCACCAACAGCGGCTATGCGCCGCTGCTTGGCCCTATAACTGTTACCGATGATAAAACAACCGTCACCTGTCCGGCAGTGAATACTGTAGGAGATTTGGATAATTGGCTGGAGGGGAATGAAAGTCTCACTTGCACCGCAACCTATACGGTGCTATCAGGAGATGTGACGGCTGGTTCTGTCACTAACACAGCAACAGCTACGGTTGGTGGTGTTAATTCCAATATAGACAGTGTGACTGTCAATAAAGTTAGCATCACTGCCGCAGACGACTCTACTACAACTGCGCCGAACACGGCTGTAACGACATCGGTAACCACGAACGACACAAATGTCGGCGGTACGATAGATAACAGTTCAGTGAGCGTGACTACTCAGGCGACTAATGGTAACGTAACCTGTAATACTTCAGGTCAGTGTATCTACACACCGAATACTGGCTACACCGGAA
>JAPEVH010000069.1 GCA_026645415.1 Candidatus Electronema sp. | reverse complement strand
GTTTTCCTGTTCCTGTCTGCCGGAATATCCGCATAAAGAGATGCAAAATTTATCAAGATGAAGAGTTCAGAGGATATAATGCAAGCATGCAGGAATACTTTTACGGACTTAAAGTTCATCTTCTGATTACTGAAGATGGAATTCCGGCAGAAATGTTTCTTTCTCCGGGATCGTATTCAGACACATCATCTCTTTACGACTTCACTTTTCCTGTTCCTGAAGGCAGCTTCATACATGGCGACAAAGCATACAACGTTTATGCTGTCGAAGATGAGCTAAAAGAGAGGAAAGTTTATCTCATGCCGGTGAGAAAGAAAAATTCAACACGGAAACACGACTCTTTTTTTGAAACAGGCATCAAATATGTCAGAAAAAAGATTGAATCTGCCTTCAGTGTTATTGAGCAGAAATTACCACGTCATATCCATGCTGTCACCCCTCGCGGGTTCGAGCTGAAAATTATTTTGTTTGTTTTAGCCTACGGTATCCAGAAAGCTATGCTTTAGGTCACAACTTGGGTTAAATATAGTCCAACCAAAGTGAAATGTAAATTTTAACTTGGTTGGATTTTTTTATTTTATAGCTGTAGCGTTAACTTAGCTTTTGATGCGGAAGGTCATCTAGCTTTTCTTGCCGACGGGCAGTGGCGTTTGCAACATGTCGGCGACAAGGTGCTTTATGTGTAGCCTAACCGTTTGAAGCTGTTGACAAAGCATCGGGGGATGGCTTACAATAAAATTGTTTCATTTAGGATGCGTTGCGCGAATTGCGTAGGCGTGTTTTTTTTGGCTGCATTGATTTTCTGAAGGCTGCACAGAAGCAGATAAATAGGTGAAAAAATAATGGCCATAACTAAGATAGAATTTGACAAAAAAATAAAAGAATTATCTAGTCTTGTGCTTAAGGGCAATGATAATTTGGAAAAAAAAATTGATACGCTTGAAAGCAACCAGTGCATTTTGAAAATGTCTTTAGAAGGTGAACTTACCGAAGTGAATACAAGTATAAAGAAACAATTTTCTTCCTTAAAAAGAAAAATCGAAGAGATTGAAAGCAACCAGCGCAGCTATCAAGCTATTCAACGAGATGTTATTCGTGGCAATGGTAGGTCCATCGAAAAAGCCCCCTACGAATTGCGGGGACATGGTTTTGTAGAAGAAATAAACGATTATTATTGATTTTCATCCTGCCCAGCATTTTTTCCTGTTTTGCTTGGCCCGCACTTTCCCGTCTTCGCTGTTCCTTCAGCTCAATTTCCCTTGCCGTTACCCTCAAATAAATCTTCATATTTCGGCGGTTGCTTGTTCACATTTATTTCAATGCGGTCAATGTAATAACCATTGTTGCCTTCCAGCACCTTCTGTAGGTCCTCTCGGAAATTATTGAAATAGAAATACCATGATTTTTCATCAGAAAAATTTTTTTTCAGCTCGTTGCAAGGAGGAAAAAATCGCAGCAAAATATCCTTTCTGCCTGCGGTAGCTTCAATGGTTACTAACAATGACTTTTTGTCTTTTATACCCTGTTGGGTGTCTTTTATACCCAGCTTTATATTTTCCATAAAAATTTTTAAACTCTTGCTTAAAACTCTATCTTCAAAACATCTGATTTCGCAATCTATGCTAAAAATACACTTTCCTGTTATTGCAATATTTTCAGCTACTTTTTCAACTGCTGATACTGAAAGAATAATCTCAGTTTTCTCCACCATGAAATCTTGATGCAGCCAATAGGCTAAATCAATGACATCAGCTATTCTTTTCAGTTCATTGTTATCTTGGCAACGTATAATAAGCAGCAGATCAGCACTGCCATCAAGCAATAAGGCCGTGTCCGTCTCCTTACAAATATATTGATCAAAAACTTTTTCTTTCTTGATACCCGCAAATTCTTGGTCATCATTAAGTGCAGCAAGTATTCGGGCAACAAATGGAATCCGCAAAGAACGACGTTTGAGAATAATTGATATATAACCTGCTGGAACTTTTATTTTGCTTCTGCATTCTTTCTCCTTTAAATTTAAACCAACTCTGATGCCAAATTCTCTTCGTGTCAGAATTGAAGGAAATTGATATAAATGGTTTCCAAAATATGGAAGAGGGCAGTGAGCTAAAGGTCGCGCTCTGACAAAACTCATCGCGTCATATCTTCCAGATAATTTTGAATATTTCACTTCTTCAGGTAAGTAAACACAGGAAAACTCGCTTTGATCTTTTTTTGGCTTTTTTCGTACAGGTAGGTATAAATAAGGTTCTGTCTGCATGAAGCCAACAGAAGTTAAATTTCTTCTATCAACAAATATATTATGACAGTCATCTTTGTCCTGCATGGAATAAAAACCTCCTGTAGTATATCTGCTGACTAAAAATAATACAAAACATCTTAATTTATCGCCATGCTTTTGTTTCCAACATTCTCTATCTTCAAGTGATGTTATCGATTCTACTATACAAGCAAGCGAATTTCCTTTGTCTTCATTTTCATAATAAATCGAAAGATAACTGATAAGAGGCTGGAGCAATTGAACCAGTTTTTCATTTCCAATATTTTTAATTTCATTCAAGAGATTTTCTGATTTTAAGTTAGCCTTATTCTGTCTCTTCCTAAACGCTTTATATGTTTTTTTGTTTTCTGTTTTTCCGAGCAACAGCTCATTGATATCTTTTATGATTTTTTCTATAGATTGTTTATTGTAACCTTCTTCTTGAAAAAGATTCTTGATAAGAAATATAGAGTGCGTCAGGCTGTCAAGAGGATTTTCAGAGGCAAACATATAAAACTCTAAAGCAATAGCATATAGTTCACGTCCCATTGCATTGTCATGATGAAGAATATGTAACATCTTCTCTTTTGGAGAATCGTTATAATATTTCAGCCATTCACACTTGTCCTCGCCATTACCAAAAAGATCAATGCAGCGAGTTATGGCGCATTTCCAAGGTATATCATGCAGATGTCTGTAGAAATACTTATCATCTGTTTTTATTGATTTAGCTTCAGCTTCAACCTTTCCAAATAAGTATTTGGACATAAAATTTTCTTCTATATTTTCTTCTATATCTTCTCCATTCAACACCTTTTTTTTCTCCATTTCCAACGCCTTTCCTTCTGCCATTTTCATGCCGATATGAATTTTCTTTAAAACTTTTATCACATCGTCGTTTATCCTCTGCGCTGAACGTGGAAACTCTTCATCGTCTTCTTTTGCGTTAGATCGTTTTTTTCTCCAGTTTCGGACAGTTGTCACTGCTTCAGACTCCTCAATCTCCTCACAGAGTCGCTCGGTCAAAGACCGCCATATATCGCCGGTTTTGTCTTCTATTCTCTCAGTGATGCTGTCAAGAAAAATCAGACAGTTATCAAGCAGTTTATCTGTGCCTTCACTCAGAATCATATCAAGACCAGAGGGCTGCCAGTGGTGAACATGCTCTAGCCAGCAGATGACAACTTTCAGGCGCAGCCACCAGTCGCGTCGCTGTAGAAATGCCCTGCCGCCGGTGCCGTCAAGATACTCAATCATCTCAAGTTCAATTTCACCTGCTGGGTCAGATGCGAACTCAAGATTGTTGGAATGGAGATGCTTATATATATCTGTGCCAACCGCTTCTAGCAGCAGTGTGTGCAAGTAACTGAAACCCTTTACGGAGGCGGCCAATAGGTCACAAGCAATCTCTCTGATCAGGAACTTTGGCTTATGAAATGGGCTTCTCTGTTCAAGACCAAATGTCTGATCATAATAATTGAGCACGGTGAGAATAGAACGGAGGAGATCGGCGAACTGGCCGCTATCATCACCCTGAAGAAAGCTGTCTGACAGGCTATCGCAATGCTCCTGAAGGATAAGATGGGCGATTTCATGCGCAATCACGGGCTGAAGGTCATCCCGTTCCGGCATCCAGTAGCTGGTCACAATATGATATACGTGGCAGCTTGCCGAAGAACTTTCATTTCTTTTAGTTTGCTGAAATCGATGAGAATGATGTTTAGCTGTGTAATTATGCGTCCAGCTATGCAGAATAATGTACTCGTTTTCTGCTGCGTTTTTCTCTATAGGAACTTTGAGCTGAATAAGCAGCAACTTAATCTCATCATGAATCGCACGTACTCTGTCTTGCAGAAATTCCATATAAATGCCTATTTCCCGCCTGCGCTCCAAAAGAGGCACTGGAAAATCCTTGACACCAATATCCAGAGCCTTGCTGAACAAGGATTGATATTCCATGATTCTTGCCAAATATTGGGTGCAGCGTTTATGAATGGCGTTTCTCAGAATAACGAATTTCGCCAGTCCAGCCGGATTGATTGTTGCTTCGGAATGATGCCCAGGAACAATTCCAGCAGTATTCAGAGCAAAACGCAGGAATTTGACTTTATCCATGACGATGAGACGCTTCAAGAGCTGTGTCCCTCGAAGGTTGTTGTAATTCCTGCCGTGACGGATCATCCATTCTTCCTGATTCAGCAAACAAACTCTATGTTCAATGTTTCTCTTAATAATGTAAGCAGTTGCCAGCCTCAGCATATTCCATATTTCTCTTGGCTCCTTATTTATTATCTTGATCTCTGTTTCGCAACCCATCTTTTTATGAAGATCGTTTAATTTTCTTAAAAGATAGTCATTCTCGCCTTGCTTTAATAAATTTCTTATCCATATAATATCATTCATCTTTACAGTCGATATATTTTTATTCTCTTCCGTACTGTAGTGATAGATGCTTTCAAGAAACTCCTTGCTTTTCCTTAATGCGTTTTCATCAAGTTTTCTGTCCGATATTCTCTTTTCTGGAAAAAGCAAAATATTTTCATCAATAACCGATTCATCATCAAAACTTCGCAGCAGGTCTTGCTCGTTCTCCCATAAGAATTCTTCCTCAAAGCGCAGCGGAGCGTTAAAGGCTGGCTCGTGCATGAAATAAATAAGATTTCTCTGCAAGTGTCGCAGTTCTAGTAAAATAGTGTCAATGCGGTCAATCGTGTCTGACAGTAGCAGATAGCAAACTTTAAGAGTTCTGTGGTCTTTTACGTATTCCATTATTCAGCTCCTTTTGAATCTTTTGAACATTGCAACTCAGTTTTTTCGCTCTCTTGTAGAAGAATGGTGCCGAAGATCTCCCGTTTCTGTTCGTCATGCTGCTCTTTATCCGCATGAACAGCAGATTCTGACGTATTCACCCGTTCCTGAATCCAGATATGCCCTGCGTATGATGAAGAAGGTGGAGTTTCATACTGGAGGACAAGATTGAGCAAAGCCAAATACACAAGAAACGTGAATGCCGAAACAACAGGAATAGTAACTTTTGGATTCAAATATTCCATTGTTTCCTTGTTCACGCGCATCTTTTTTTCCATTTGCACTCCAATCTTTGCAGGTGCCAAAGAAAAGAGTTTGTTGTTTCGAACAGATAAGCTCTTAATGAACAGAGATTGTCTGATCAAAAATAGTATGGAGAGAATCGCCCAGATAACAATCTGTACTATCAGAAAGACAGTTATGAGTTTTTTTTCGCCGGGATTTCCTCCACGCAGGAAAATAATCATCAGCTTTGACGAAAGATAAATAAAACTTACCCAGACAGGAGCGAGAAAATAAAAAATCAACAGCATAATATTGACCAGAGGTCTTTTCTCATCTGCGGCGATAAAAGAGGCAATTGCTGTTCTAAGCATTCCTTCTTGGAGGCTTCTCCCCAGATTGAAGAAAACAGGACGATGGAAATAGCTTGTTTTCATTTGAATATATTTTCTTTTTCTCTTGTCTTTCATAATATCATTATGATATTTATTTCTATCTGCGCAGCTCGAAAAAGTGATCCGAGCAGGAACATTTTTAAAATATTCTTCCTGCCCGCGTGTCTTTGGCCATGCAGGCCATAGCTCATCAAGAACAGGTCTTCTGAGCAGAATATGGATGATGTAATATGACACCAGAAAAAATGAGCTTCCGCAGAAAAAAACTCTCCAATTTGGTTGAATGGTAATTTCGCATGGCGAACGATACAGTTCGATCAAATCAAGAAATTCTATAAAAATTTTGGATACTACAGGAGATATAAACAATCCAACAAAAAATAAAAGCCACCAAGTATGCAGATTATCAGGATAAAGAAACATGGCGTAATCCTCTTTAAATCCTGGCGGGGAAGGCCATTTTTTGCCCCGTTTTCCTTGAGCAAAAATCTTTTGATAGCATCTGCTGCGCGGAGCTATCCAGAGCTGAAAGGGATAGGGACGGGAAAAATATTGCCATAATCGATGAAGGAATCTCGCTATCGCCTTATTTACTTGAGGTCGGAAGACGAAGTAAATTACGAAGATGACTAAACAGATTGAAATGACATCGCAAAGTCGAAATAATTGCATAATCCCCTCCTCCTTCTAAAAAAACCGCATCAATGCGCATAACACAGCGCAGACGGTCAGTATATTGTGCAACAGCTCGGAAGGCAACGGCAATCTGTTGGCAGAAAAGCCGTTGGCGACTGTCAAAAGGTAAACAGTTGCTGCTCAACGGTCGTAGAAAAGATTGACTTCTAAATAGCTCTTTGAGTAAATTTATTGTCATTAGTAGCGTTATCATCGGATAGCTCTACCCTGCCAATAAAATTGACATAACTTCTATGAAAAAAACAGCTATTCTCTTTCCTGGCCAAGGTTCTCAATATCTTGGCATGGGCAAAGTCTTTACTGAAGCTGACTCAGATGCTGCCGCATTGTTGGACATGGCTGAGTCTATCTCTAATATGCCCCTGCGCCGTCTCTGTTTTGACGGGCCATTGGAAGACCTAACCAGAGTTCTTCATCTTCAGCCCGCTCTGACGGCTGTTAATCTGATCTGCTGGCAGCAGTTCCGCAAAGTGCTCCCAAACTTAACCCCTGCTTGGGTTGGCGGCCATTCATTAGGCGAATACTCAGCCTTACACGCTGCTGAGGTGCTTCCCGCAGAGGACACCATCACCCTTGTCACTAAGCGCGGCGAGCTGATGGAGCGAGAGAATGCGGCTCATCCCGGTGGTATGCAGGCAGTGCTGGGCCTGACCATTGAGGAAGTAGAAAATTTACTGGCGCAATACAATGGGCCTGGCATCGTGGTGGTTGCCAATCATAATTCGCCGCAACAAATCATTATTTCTGGTGATCAAGAAGGATTAGAAGGCTTTGCTGAAGCCTGCAAGACTGCTGGAGCCAAGCGAGTTAAGCCGCTTAAAGTTGCAGGTGCGAATCATAGCCCGCTGGTAGCTGGTGCTGTGCCAGATTTTGCCGCTTTTATGGAACAAATGTCCTTCCAGTCGCCTAAAATCCCTTTGCTCTTCAACGTTACTGCTGCGCAAGAAACAGAGCCAACTGCGATTCGTGCTATCATGGCGCGGCAGATTGCTTCGCGGGTACGCTGGCAGGAGTCGATCTGCCAAATGATTGACGCTGGAACAGAAGTTTTTCTTGAACTCGGCCCTAGTTCAGTTCTTACTGGGATGATGAAAAAAATCCTACCTGCCGGAAGCAACGCAGTTTACCTCCAAGCTGATTCGCCGGAATCATTAGAAAAGGCCGCAGAAATTATTCAGGGCAAATAAGGTCAGAACAGCATTCATATTCCTGCACCAGAAGCAGCCGGAACTGCAATGAAATCCGGCTGTTTTTCTTCCTACTTGACAGAAGCTCTTGCATAGGGTAAATAATTTCTTTTTCTCAATACTAATGTAATTCTCCCCAAAGTTGCTTTGGGTCATTGTATATTGAGTTGTCTGAAGCTATCGGCTTCCGAAGTCTTATCTTTATCTTGCGATCATGTTTGAAAATCTTACCGAACGCCTTGACGGAGTCTTCAAAAAACTACGTGGTCATGGCAGGCTGACTGAAGCGAATATTGAGGAGGCAATGCGCGAGGTGCGCACAGCCCTATTAGAAGCGGATGTTAACCTTCAGGTCGTTAAAGATTTTATTGCCTCGGTTACAGCCAAGGCAATAGGGCAGGAAGTGCTGACCAGCTTGGCTCCAGGCCAGCAGGTTGTGAAAGTAGTTTATGAGGAGTTAGTTACCCTCCTTGGTTCGTATACTGAACCACTGCGCTTGGATGGACGACAGCCAGTGCTGATCATGATGGCTGGTTTGCAGGGTTCGGGTAAGACGACTACCTCTGCCAAGCTCGCCTACTTGCTCAAAGAAAAAGGACGCAAGCCTTTCTTGGTACCTGCTGATATTTACCGTCCAGCAGCCATTGAACAGCTTCATGTTTTAGGAGCGCAGATCGGCGTACCAGTTTTTGCCTCCACCGTTGAGCAAAAGCCTGCGGATATAGCCCGCCAAGCTGAGGCGCAAGCCAAGGCAGCAGGCTATGATACGGTGATTATTGATACTGCCGGTCGCCTGCATGTTGATGAGAAGCTGATGGCCGAGTTGCAAGAAATTGCTCAGGCCGTGCCGCTTGCTGAAGTGCTGTTTGTTGCTGATGCAATGACTGGACAGGATGCAGTAACTGTTGCAGCCAAGTTCAGCAATGACCTGGATATTTCGGGTGTAATTCTGACCAAGATGGAAGGTGATGCCCGTGGCGGTGCCGCACTCTCTGTCAAGCAGATTACTGGTAAACCGATTAAGTTTATCGGTCTTGGTGAAGGACTCGACGCGCTGGATATTTTCCATCCTGACCGAGCTGCTTCCCGTATTCTTGGCATGGGTGATGTCCTCTCCCTGATCGAAAAGGCCGAAAAAGTTGTTGATGAGAAAAAGGCCAAGCAGCTTGCCAATAAACTGCGCAAAAATACCTTTACGCTCGACGATTTTCTTGAACAGCTCCAGCATATCAAGAAAATGGGCAGCATGGAGCAGCTCATGAGCATGGTGCCGGGCATCAACAAGCTCAAGCAGCTCAAAGATGCGCCCAAACCGAGTGAGAAGGAATTGTTCAAGACAGAGGCTATTATCCTGTCTATGAATAAGAAGGAACGGGCCAATTATAAAATTATCAATGCCAGCCGCCGAATCCGTATTGCCAATGGCTCAGGCACCTCCGTGGCTGAAGTCAACCGGGTTCTCAAGAGCTATACAATGATGCTCAAGATGATGAAGACCATCAGTGGCAAGTCAGCAATGGTCAAAGATGGCCTGCGGCGGAAGTTACCCAAGGGTTTACGTCGTCGCTGAGAGCAAACAGATAAAAAAATATCAGTACCACCGGATAACCGGGTTACACAATCCACAGGAGAACAAAGAAAAATGGCAGTACGAATTCGTCTGACAAGAAGAGGCCGCAAAAAACAACCTTTCTATCGCATTGTAGTTGCAGATTCTCATTCCAGCCGCGACGGCAAATTCTTGGACATTGTTGGTACGTATGATCCTATGCAGGAACCAGCCGTTGTCCAATTTGATGAAAACAAGCTGGCTGACTGGATGGGAAAAGGAGCCTTGCCTTCTCAGACCGTTAAGACTCTGCTCGACCGGTGCAAAAAAACTGCGGCTGCGGCTCCGCCAGCGGCCTAAGCAAGCCTTATGCAAAACTTGGTTTCCTTTATCGCCTCCAAGTTAGTGGATGCGCCAGAACAGGTCTCCACGTCAGAGCGTGCAGGAGAAGATGGCTCAATGACCGTGGAGCTACGGGTTGCCAAGGAAGACCTTGGCAAGATCATTGGCAAGCAGGGTCGTACAGCCCGCTCCATTCGTACAGTGCTCGCTGCGGCAGCAGAAAAGCAGGAAAAACGTTGCCGCCTTGAAATTATTGAATGAGTATGGCTGACACTGAGGACTTGATACTTATTGGCAAGGTCACAGGCCCTCACGCCCTTCGGGGAGAGGTGAAAATTCGTCCTTATTCTGGTGAGCCAGAAAGCCTACGGCAATACACCTGTCTGTTGCTGGCTCTTGATGACAATACCGCGCCTACACCACATAAAGTCGTCCAAGTTAGACTACTGAAGGGCTGTGCTCTTGTTCAGCTTGACGATTGCCGCAGTCGCACAGAAGCCGAACTGTTGACCCGTGCTGCTGTCTATGTCCGGGCTGAGGAGTTGTCAGAACCAGAAGAAGATGAGTTTTATCTGCGTGATTTGACTGGCAGGCAGATGAAGACCGCAGATGGTCAGCTCATTGGTACTATTGTTGGTTTACTTCTCGGTAGTGGGCAGGATATTGCTCAGGTGATGAACACAGATAAGCAGGAATATTTAATTCCGCTCGTACCAGAGTTCATCGTTGCTGTGGAGGCGGAAGAAGTGATTGTATCCTTGCCGCCCGGCCTGCTTGATATCAACGCCTAAGTTTTTGCTGTGCGTTTTGACATTCTGACTATTTTTCCAGAGCTGTTTGCTTCGCCGTTGCAAGAAGGCATTATCAGGCGCGCTCTGGAAGCCAGCCAGATTCAGGTCAAAGTGCACAATATTCGTGACTGGGCAATAGATAAACATGCCATGACCGATGATCGCCCTTTTGGTGGCGGCGAAGGCATGGTGATGAAACTAGAGCCTATGGCAGCCTGTCTTCACGATGTGCAGGCTACTGCGCCGGGGCGGGTCATCTTGCTTTCACCACGCGGGGCTGTCTATACGCAGCAGACCGCAGAGCGGCTCGCTCAATTGGACAAATTGGTTTTAGTTTGCGGGCGTTACGAGGGCGTGGACGAGCGTTTCTGCCATCTCCATGTGGATGAGGAGCTGTCTATTGGCGACTACATTCTCACTGGTGGTGAATTAGCTGCCTTAGTTGTTTTGGATTCTGTGACCAGACTCCTGCCCAGCGTTTTAGGCTGTGCTGATTCTGCGGCAAAAGATACGTTTAGTCGGAATCTCCTCAAGCATGGGCAATACACCAGACCTCGCGAGTTTGCAGGCATGACTGTGCCAGAGGTGCTGCTGAGTGGTGATCATGCGCAAATTGAAGCCTATCGGTTTCTTGAATCAGTGCGGCTGACCTTAGAACGGCGGCCTGAACTATTAGGTAAGGCGAATTTCTCGCCTGCTGAAGAAAAGCAGCTCAAAAAAGCTGGACTTTATGAACAGGTGCAGCAGGCAAGAGCCGCATATAGCTGTTGATTTTCGCCTTGATGTGGCTCTAGTCCATCATCCAGTAGTCAATCGGATAGGTGAGATTATTGGCTCGGCAGTGACCAATCTTGACCTGCATGATATTGCGAGGGCAGGCAGGACCTTTGGCGTAAGAAACTACTGGGTTGTGACTCCGTATCCGCTCCAGCAAGAACTGGCTGAGAGTATTGTCCGGCACTGGACAGATGGCTATGGTGGTCGCGTTAATTCAGATCGAGCTGAGGCATTGTCGCTGATCAAAATCAGCCCTAGTCTTGAAGAAGTGCTTGCCGCAATGACCCAGCAAGATGGCTGCCGCCCCAAGATCGTTGCGACCAGTGCGAGTCGGCAGGAAAAGCGGACAACGTATAACGAACTGCGCCAAGAAATTATTGAGCAAAAACAAGCAGTGCTGCTGCTGCTTGGTACAGCTTGGGGGCTGGCTTCAGAAGTCATGGACATGGCAGATGCTGTTCTGCCGCCCATTGAAGGGCTAGGCTCGTTTAATCATCTTTCGGTGCGGTCAGCAGCATCAATCATTTTAGACAGACTGCTGGGCTGCCGGGAATCGGCTGATCAGCTTTAAAATACAGCATTCAACCCGTAAACAACTGCAATGAATATTATTGATAGAATTGACCAGGAGCAAATGCGCTTTGATCATCCAGATTTTAGATCAGGCGACACCGTGAAAGTGCATATCCGCATTATTGAAGGGAACAAGGAGCGGATTCAGATTTTTCAGGGCGTAGTTATTAAAAACAAGCGAGGCATGATGAATGCTTCCTTTACTGTGCGGAAGATTTCTCACGGCAGTATTGGTGTTGAGAAGACTTTTGCCCTTCATTCTCCTCGAATTGACAAAATCGAGGTAGTTTCTCACGGTAAAGTTCGCCGTTCTCGTCTGTATTATCTGCGTGATTTGCGCGGTAAAGCAGCCCGTATCACGGAGCGGCAGCGGGCTTAGGTCTGCTTGCAGGGCGGTAAAGCACGGTGAAGACTTGTCAACGTGCCGTGCTTTCCACCATGTTTCCCGCAGCTCCTGAAGGAAACACTTTTTTTTACGAACAACATCTGCGGCAGCAAAACTATAAGCATCCTGCCGGACTTGATGAAGCTGGACGCGGGCCACTTGCTGGGCCAGTGGTTGCAAGTTGTGTCATTCTCTCCCCTGCCTGTGATTTTTCCCGTTATCAGGATTCAAAAAAACTGAGTCCAGCCCGCCGTGATCGGCTCTATGCAGAGCTGTATGATTCCGATGCACTCATCGGGGTAGGTATTGTTTCTGCGGCAACAATCGACCAAATCAATATTCTCCAAGCCTCTCTTCTTGCCATGCAACGGGCGGTTACTGATTGTGCAAACAATCTGCCTGACTTCCTGCTCGTGGATGGGACCTTCAAGGTTCCTGTTGCTCTTCCTCAGCTCACCTTGGTGAAAGGTGAATCAAAAAGCGCATCTATTGCCGCTGCCTCCATTATTGCTAAAGTGACTCGTGATCGCCTGATGACAGAGTATCACCAGCAGTATCCGCAGTATAATTTTCTCCAGCATAAAGGCTATCCAACCAAAGCGCATCGTGCCGCACTTGCCGAACATGGGCCATCACCGCTCCATCGAACCACATTTAAGGGCGTAAAAGAGTTTCTGTGATCTTCTTTTGTTCCTGAAAAGAGTTGACAATTTCTTGAATGCTGGATTAAGCAATATTGCAGAGGAAAGTAATTTAGAGTATATAGCAATCATGAAAAAACCTTCTATAAGGAGAGATGAAAATGAGAAATAAGACAATACGTTCAGCCAGCGTACTTACTGTTGCAAGTGCTGCTCTGTTACTTGCCGCTTCTGGAGCATCAGCACTGGAAGTTAAAACCGGCAGCGATAAAGTTAATGTCAAGCTGTACGGGCAGATTGATCGTGCTGTCATGTATGCAGATGACGGCGATGATAGCAAGTTCTTCCATGTTGATAACAACAACTCTAGCACCAGAGTTGGTCTGACTGGAGAAGTTCAGGCTTCTGATTCGCTGACAATTGGCAGCAACTTTGAGGTGGAATGGTTAGCAAATTCCTCTGACAAGGTGTCAATGGATGAAGAGACCATTAGTGGCGAATTTAAAGATCGGCTGGTTGAGATCTATCTTTCCTGCACAAGGGGCGGCAAGCTGTCTCTTGGTAAAGGTAAAATGGCTTCTGAGGATACCTCAGAGGTTGATTTGTCTGGCACCGATTTAGCAGGTATGTCTGGGGTGTACAAGGTTGGTGGTGGGGTGCAGTTCTATGACGCAGACGCGATGGCTGTCCCAGATGAAGAAGCTGATCCCCGTCTTGCGGTTGGCGATGTGTTCACCAATATGGATGGTTTAGGTAAAAAGAACCGAGTTCGTTACGATACCATTAGCTTTGCTGGTTTTTCCATTGCCGCAGCAACTGGCGAGGAATCAACCAACGACGTAAGCCTTTCGTACGCTAATGATCTGCCTGGAGGAGCCAAACTAAAAGGCGCAATAGCATGGGCTGATTTCGGTGACAGCAAAGACTACAGCCAGATCAATGGTTCCGTTTCTGTCTTGTTCCCACTTGGTTTGAACTTCACCTTTGCTTCAGGCGTGCGTGATTTAGACAAGATGCCTGCGGGTGGTGATGATCCAACCTTTATGTACGGCAAAGTTGGTTATATCTGTCCAGCGCTCTTTCCTGCCGGTTCCACAGCCCTTTCTGTTGATTATGGTGTAGATGAAAACATCAAGCACCAGAACACCGACGAAAAAGGAACCACCTATGGTGTGCAGTTAGTACAAAAACTGTCTGGCTGGAACACCGAGCTGTACGCAGCGTATCGGAATTATGAGTTGGAAGACAATACCACCGCAAATTATGAGGATATTACGATTGGTATGGCTGGTGCGCGGCTGAAGTTCTAATCGTTTGTTGTAAAAGCGGTTTCTGAAAGGGGTGCAGGGGATTCAATCCTGCACCCTTTTTTTGTCTCATCATCTCTCTGCTCTATTCAGTAGCCCCTACCGCTCCTCCATCTTTTTCTTCAGCGTGTTGTAATTTGCCTGAACCGTATCAATATTCGGATGGCCGTTGGGAAATTTTGCCTTAAAGATGGACAATGCCCGCTTGTACAGCGGCTCTGCGTCCTCGTACCGATCCTGCGTGTAATACAGCGCAGCCAGATTGTTCAGGGTGGCAGCCACATCAGGATGGTCTTTGCCCAGCGCTTTTTCCTTGATCTCCAGCGACCGTTTGTACAGCGGCTCTGCGTCCTCGTAACGCCCCTGCGTTCTGTACAGCAAGGCCAGATTGTTCAGGGCAGCCGCCACGTGCGGGTGTTCCTTGCCAAGAGATTTTTCAACCATCTCCAGCGACCGCTTGTACAGCGGCTCTGCTTCCTCGTACCGGCCCTGCGCATCATACAGCGCGGCCAGATTGTTCAGGGTTGTCGCCACGTCAGGATGGTCTTTGCCCAGCTTATCTTCTCTGATCTTCAGCGACCGCTTGTACAGCGGCTCTGCTTCCTCGTACCGGCCCTGCGTGTAATACAGCCCGGCCAGATTGTTCAGACTTTGTGCCACATCAGGATGGTCTTTGCCCAGCGCTTTTTCGGAAATCTCCAGCGACCGCTTGTACAGCGGCTCTGCTTCCTCGTACCGGCCCTGCGCCCGATACAATTCCGCCAGATTGTTCAGAGCAGCCGCTACGTGCGGGTGTTCCTTGCCAAGGGCTTGTTCCCAAATCTCCAATGCCCGCTTGTACAGCGGCTCTGCGTCCTCGTACCGGCCCTGCGCCCGATACAATGCCGCCAGATTGTTCAGAGCAGTCGCCACGTGCGGGTGTTCCTTGCCCAGTGCTTTTTCCACCATCTCCAGCGACCGCTTGTACAGCGGCTCTGCGTCCTCGTACCGGCCCTGCGAGTAATACAGCAAGGCCAGATTGTTCAGGCTGTTTGCCACATCAGGATGTTCTTTGCCCAGCTTATCTTCTCTGATTTTCAGCGCACGCTGATACAGCGGCTCCGCTTCCTCGTACCGGCCCTGCGAGTAATACAGCAAGGCCAGATTGTTCAGACTTTGTGCCACATCAGGATGTTCCTTGCCGAGTTTGTCTTCTCTGATCTCCAGCGACCGCTTGTACAGCGGCTCTGCTTCCTCGTACCGGCCCTGATCGTCATAAACCAAAGCCAACGAATTCAGAGCAAAGGCCAGCTCAATATCTTCTTTGTCTTCCTGCTCGCGGATTGCCAGCAGATGCTCCAGCCATTCCTCTGCCCGCTGATAATCGCCCATCGTCCTCGCCATCTGTCCGGCAGCAAGCAGATAATCGGGATTGTCCGGCGCAAGGGCAACGGCAGCGGCATAATTGCGCAGGGCTTTGCGGTAATCCAGCCTGTCCTCGGCCAGCCGCCCGCTCTGGAGCAAAGCCGCAGCCGCTGTCTGCCCTGTCTCTTCAGCCACTTGGTCAAAAAGCTGCTCGGCCAGCTTGGTGTCGCCCTGCGCCAACTGCTTTTCGGCCTCGGCCAGCTGCTCCTTGGGCAGACAGCCTGCCATTTGCTGCAATTTTTCCTGTGATTCTTGCAGCAACCGCAGCTTTTCCTGATAGCTCTCCTCCAGATTGGCTAATTTCCGCTCAATCTCCTCCCGCTTCTGCTTCTCCAGAAAGTAATTTCCGTGCTGCTCAAGCAGGTCTTTCTTGTACTGCTCAATGGTCAGCACGCTTCCGGCCAGCAACGCGCTGGCATCGTGCGGCCCGGAGGTAGTCTTCTTTCTGAAGCAACGGGCAATGAACCATAAAGCTATAGCCCCTGCGAGACCGAGAACTGTTGAAACCACATAAGTTCCTATACCGCTCCAGATTATATCTGGCTTGTCCTTTATTGAACGCAAGCCGTCGATAATCCAGTTTATCCACTCCATGCAATGCTCCTTTTACTCCGCTGTTTACCGGAACTGGCAGCAGGCAATCACATCTTGCACTTTTTCTTGCTATCGAAAAAGCTGCGCGTGTGTTCCTGTCCGATAAAGAATTAGCTCATTGTCCTCAATGGCATAGATCAGCAGCCAATCATCTTCAATATGACAGTCCCTCTTGCCTTTGAATCCGCCTTTCAGCGGATGATCGCAGTATTTTTTTGGCAATGGCTCACCGTCGGCAAGTTTGCTGACAACCAAAAGCAGTTTTTCAAGATCCTTGCCGCCTCGTTCCATCTGCTTGACATCTTTTTTAAATTGCGTGGAATGGCGGATGGAGTGTTTCATTTCAGCAAATCCTCCCGCAACGCATCCATTGAGGTAAAGACCGGCATCTCTTCCTTGTCCTCTGCAAATGCCGCCAGCGTCATCTCATTCGGCAACTTGAAATGCTGCCGTATTTCCTCATCTTCCAAAATATAGCGGGCAGCGGCAAACCGCTCTTTGGCGGGCAGAGCTTGAAAAAGACGGTAAAATGCTTCAGGCGCGCTGATTTTATTTGTTGATTTCATTGTGTGTTCTCCTTGTTAAAGAAGCCATTCGCTGAGGCCACAAAAATATCTGCACAGCAGCAGAATGCTCTTGTGCAGGCAGGAACAAGCTGATCTTCGGGCAGATTACCTAAAACAAAGCTGCCTGACCATAAAAAACAATACAAAAACTGTTGACATTCAGTCGCAACAGCAGCACATTGCAGAAGAAGAACAAGGCCGGAGTCTCAAGTGTCTGTCCGGCTGGTTTGAGCAGCAGCTCTTGCGGTTTGATCAGGCCAGTATCAAATTTCATCTTGGCCAGATCAAGCCTTACCTGCCTTGCATCAAATACAAGCCGCTTCTCCTCAAGCCTGATGCGTCACAGATTGGACTTGAGGAAGCATAGCTTATGCTCTGTTTGCAATACATTGTTTCTTATCTGTCACAGATAAGGCTTGAGGAAGAACAGATCAAGTCCTGTCTGCAATCAATCACGTTCAATGGAGGTTTAAAATGGCTCAATTTCCGCTCGACACATCCCATATCCTGACCCTTTCTGAGAGCATGGTGGTAGGTTTTAAGGACAACGACACTGTTTTTCCCTCGCCTCCAGTCGCCGCAGATGATTTAGAAGCCCTGCGTAACGCTGCTGCTGCCGCTTATGATGCGCAGATTGCGGCTCAGGCCGCAGCGAAGGCAGCTACTGAGGCAAAGAATGCCGCTTTTGCCGCCTTAACTGCCGCCATGAAGGACAACATTTCCTATGCTGAGTTCACTGCGAAAAGCCCGGCTGATCTTGGGCTGATTGGCTGGGGGCCGAGAGCGGAGCCAGAACCGCTTGCTCTGCCGGGCCAGCCGCTTGCCTTGCAAATTGCCAAAGAGGATGCCGGCGGGGTGCGATTGGATTGGAAAAAGCCAAAGACTGGCGGCAAAGTCGCCTTTTATCGAGCAGAGATGCGGACGGTTGTCCCGGTGAGCGAATGGGCCTTAAAAGGTACAGCCACTTCGACCAAGATTGAGCTGATCGATATACCTCATGGAGTGCAGATCGAATTCCGCATCATCTCGGAAAATGCTACTGGTGAGGGACTGCCGAGCAACACGGTTACGGCGGTGCTGTAGAAAGCACTCTGAATGCCAAAGTATATGCGCTGTATATGCACAGAACTAAGGCTATTATCCAGCGCGAACGCTTTGTATGCAGTTTAAGGGCAGACGCGAAAGTCTGCTCTTACCAAGGATCAATTCATGCTCACCCTCTCTCCTGAAGATATCCTTGCGGTCAAACTCTCCTTGCAAGTGGCGACCGCAGCTACTCTGCTGGCCCTGCCAATAGGCTTTGCGGCGGCCTATTTGCTTGCTTTAACGAAGATGCGCTGCAAGGCCATTTTGGAAGGTCTGATCAATCTGCCGCTGGTCCTGCCGCCGGTCGTTACGGGTTACTTACTTCTGCTCCTCTTGGGCCGGAAAAGCTGGCTTGGCCAATTACTCGGTTACTTTGACATTCGCATCATCTTTACTCTGCGCGGGGCAATCATTGCCTCTGCGGTGGTTGGTTTTCCACTCCTCGTTCGGGCCATCCGGGTGGGCATGGAAGGCATTGACAAGCAGTATATGCAGGCGGCCCGGACGCTTGGCGCAGGCTGGTGGGACACGCTCTTTACCATCACCATTCCACTGTGCAGCAGGGCGGTGTTGGCAGGCATGACCCTGATGTTTGCCCGCAGTCTGGGCGAGTTTGGAGCAACCATCATTCTCGCAGGCAATATCCCCGGCCTTACCCGCACCATCCCGCTCGCCATTTATGAATACACCAGCACACCAGGCGGCGATAGCATGGCTCTATCTCTCTGCCTTGTTTCGGTGGCCCTGTCCTTCTTTGTCCTGCTCATCGGTGAGGCTGCCAATCGCAGCTTGGCGCGGAGATAGCCATGCTCCTCGAAGTTGACGTTGAAAAAAACAACACTCCATCAACGACGTTTGTTGGTCAATCTGTTTGCGACTGAATACAGTTGCGATTCAGCGAAAATGCCTCTACAATTGCACTGCGTCAATAGGAGAATAGGTTGAGTCGAAAAGAAAAATTGGCAGCGCAATTACTGGATCGCAACAGAGATATTACTTGGGATGAACTGACCGCTCTGTTGCAGCATCTGGGATACCGGGAAGCCAAAAAAGGCAAAACCGGAGGCTGACGAAGATGTTTTGTCCATGAATCCGGTTCAGTCATCACACTGCATAAACCGCATCCTCAGAATGTCGTCAAAAAATACGCGACAGATCAGGTCATAGAAACTTTGCGTAAGGAAGGGCTGCTATGAAAGATATGATGAGTTATAAAGGATATTTGGGTTCCGTGCATTACAGTGACGACGATCAGGTCTTTTACGGAAAGCTGGAATATATCAAAGCACTGGTCAATTATGAAGGCATGGATGTTACCGGGCTGCGGCAGGCATTTCAGGAGGCGGTTGATGATTATCTGGCCCTTTGCGCGGCAGAAGGTTTGGAGGCAGAGCGGCCTTTCAAGGGAAGTTTCAATGTGCGGACAGGCTGCGACCTCCATCGCAGGGCTGCAATGTATGCGCTGGAGTGCGGCTCGAACCTGAACAAGGTTGTTACAGAGGCGTTGGAACAGTATCTGCTGACGCATTCGCCATGTAGAAGCTCTGATTGATCAACGAGGTGACTTGATGAACAGCATTTCAATAGATTGTGCTCATATTGCAACAATCTTTTGGATACAGAATAATGGCAATCGGTTTTCCTTCCTCATCCTACCATCTGTGCTGGTATAAAGGGCATTGACGGTCATGCTCCTCGAAGTTGACGTTGAAAAAAACTTTGCTGATTTTAGTGTCCACGCAGCGTTCACGCTCCGCTCGACTAAATGCGGGGTCTTCGGGCCATCAGGCAGCGGCAAATCAACGCTCATGTATATGCTTGCTGGCCTGCTGGAGCCAGATAGTGGCTTTATTCGCTTAAACGGCCAGACACTCTTTGCCCGGCAGGAGAAGATCAATCTACGCCCTGAAATTCGTCGCATCGGCGTGGTCTTTCAGAATGCCTGCCTCTTTCCTCATCTCAGTGTACGGAAGAATCTGCTCTATGGCTTAAACCGTCTCCCACCACAGCAGCGGACGATTAATTTTGAGCAGCTCATTCATGTCTTACGGATCGAAGAGCTGCTAGGTCGGAGCGTGGCCCGGCTTTCGGGCGGCGAAAAACAGCGAGTGGCCTTGGGCCGGACTGTGCTTGCCTGCCCACAGCTTATTCTGCTTGATGAGCCGCTTTCTGGCTTGGATGGCCAGCTCAAGTATCAGATCATTCCTTATCTTCGCAACGTCTTTGCAGAATTCTCCATTCCGATGCTCTTCATCAGCCACAGTTTGCAAGAGCTGCGCATGATGACCGAAGAAGTGTTGGTGCTAGAGCGTGGTTTGGCAACCCAGCAAATGACTACTGAGGAACTGGCCCGCAGCAGCCTCAGTAGCAGTGGGCGCGGCTATGTTAATTTGCTCGATCTGGATTCGCCAGAGGACTTGGGCAGATTACTGCAATACCGCTGGGGCGAAGTGCCGCTGATTGTCGTCAAAACGGGTAATGTCGCCGCTGGACAGTTTGCCCTCAATAGTCGCGACATTCTCCTTTTCAAAAAACATCCAGAGGCAACCAGCGCCCGCAACATGTTGCCCTGCATTGTCCGAAAAACTTATTCAACCGAATGGCTGACCGGCGTGGAGCTGGACTGCCAAGGCAATTCGTTGATCGTAGAAATTGTGCCGCAGTCAGTGGAGGAGATGGACATTAAGCCCGGCAGCGAGGTGGTGGCCGTGTTCAAGGCTTCGGCGTTTCGGCGTTTGTATTGAACAAGCACCAGCAAGCTCTTTGTTGATAAAAGCAAAAATACATCTTGCCCTGTGCTGGTGCGAAGGCAATATTCTCTTACCAGTCACCCTCTGTTTTATCTTCGGCATTCTCGCGGGACGCTTTCAGCCGCTTCTTGTTGAATCCGCAACTCTATCTCTGCTTCTTCTCATCGCCCTTTCCTTCTTTCTGAGACGGAAACAGGCCGCTCTCTTCCTCAGTTTGCCGCTCTTTGTTCTTATTGGCAACCTGCATGTTGTCCAGCAGCTTAACGTGCCACAAACTACGGGACAACTTGCCGCCCTGATTCATGAACAGACACAGGTAACGCTGGTCGGCACCCTTGCGGGTATGGTTGAAACAAATACTGCGCAGAAAGAAGAACCTATTTCGCGCTTTACCTTAGATGCTGAAGAAGTGCGGCTTGGCCAACACTGGCAGCCGGTGCGCGGTAAGGTGCGGCTCTCGCTGTCAGGCCGAGCAGATGATCTGCTCCCCGGCTCGACCCTGATGCTGCTGGCCTCAATCGGTCCGCCGCATCGCTTTAAGACTCCCGGTGCCTTTGACTATGCCACTTATCTCGCCGGAAAAAATATCTATTTGAGTGGCAGGATCAGTGCGCGACAAGATGTGCTGACGATCAAGGAGCAAACACAAACGAACTGGCATGGTTTATGGTACGTCCCAGAGCAGCTTCGGCGACAAATTAGTCTTTTTCTCCGGCAGCAGCTTACCCCTGATCTGGCAGGCGTGTATGAAGCCCTCCTCATTGGAAGCCGGGCTGGCGTGCGGCCAGAGCTGTTAGAGCGGTTTAAGGCCACAGGCACCATGCATATTTTGGCAATTTCCGGCCTGCATATTGGCCTACTTACCTTGCTCATTGCGGGGTTGCTCCGTTGGCTCTTAGGGCGTTCTCGCTGGTTGCTGTTGCATAGCCATGTGCCCAGTCTTGCGCTGCTCGGTAGCCTGCCGCTGCTTTTTGTCTATGCCTTGCTTGCTGGAATGAATACGCCAGTTCTGCGGGCGCTGATCATGGCTGCAATTCTGCTTATGGCGGTGCTGCTCCGTCGCCAGCATAACCTGCTCCACCTGCTGGCTGCGGCGGTACTCTTGGTTTTAGCTCTCAACCCACTTGCCCTGTTCACAGTTTCCTTTCAGCTTTCCTTTAGTGCAGTAGCCGCACTGATTCTTTTTCTACCGCAGATTCTGCCGTCGAAGGCAAAAGAACAAAGCTCCTTGCTTTGCCGCTGGCTCAGGCCGCCAATCATGGTCTCTGTTGCGGCAACGCTGGGTACGCTGCCATTCATGCTCTTTTATTTCCACCGGTTCTCGCTAATCGGCCCGGTAATGAATCTGCTGATCGAGCCGCTGCTGTGCTTCTGGGCCTTGCCTTGGGGTTTGGCTGCTCTGCCCTGTATCTTTATCTCTCCTGCTCTTGCCATACAATTGCTGCACATTGGTGGCATTGCTCTTACTGCTGGACAATGGTGTGTTGCGCAAGGAGCCGCGCTGCCTTGGGCTTCTGTTTGGACAATTTCACCGAGTCTCTTGGAAATTGTTCTTTACGAACTCTTGCTTCTCCTTTGGAGCCTGCGCTATCGGAAAACCGCGTTGCTCGGTGCTGTTCTCCTTGTTTGTCATTTCACGTGGGGACTCTGGCTCCCAGAAAAATCACCGCAAAGCCAAGTCACTGTCTTAGATATTGGCCAAGGCTCATCTGTGTTTCTTCATCTGCCGGACGGAACGCGCATTCTCGCGGATGGTGGCAGCACTGTGGACAAGATTGGCGAACAGGTTATTGGGCCGTATCTGTGGAGCCAGCGGGTATGGCGGCTTGATCAGGCTCTGATTAGCCATCCACATAGTGATCATTTCAATGGCATGGATTTTATCCTCCGTCATTTCAGACCGAAAACCCTGTGGATTAACGGTGATACGTATCGGGAAGGTACGTATCAACAGATACTTGATCAGGCCCAAGAACAGGGCATGAGCGTCCTGATCCCTAAAAGCGGTTGTAAGCTCGCTCAAGGTAAAGACTTTGCCCTGACCCTGCTCACTGGCAGCCTGCCGGGGCGGGATGTCAACGATGCTTCTTTGGTGCTGCGTTATCAGCATGGCAGCCGGGCTTTTCTTCTGCCGGGTGATATTGGCAAGCAGAGCGAGGCAAGGCTTGTTCAGCAGGACGTGGATCTACGGGCGGATGTCCTCCTTGCCGCCCATCATGGGAGCAGCACTTCAAACAGCCCAGAGTTGCTAGCAGCGGTCAAACCAAGGCTGATCGTGGTTTCCGCTGGCAGATCAGCCCGACAGAAATATTTTCCTGCCGCAGTCAATCTCAACCTTTGGCAGCAGAAGAATATTCCCGTTTGGATTACGCGACAACAAGGAACAATAACTTGCCTAACAAACGGAGAGGAATTGAATTGTGGAGAGCCGTGATGAGTACAACAAAAAAGCGGAGACAGACTCTGAGAGTCCGTCTCCGCTTGGAGAACAGGTTCTTGACGTGCTTTTATTTGGTCAGGAAGTCCGCATAGGCATGTGAGCCGTGCTCGCCGTAATCAAGACCTTCGATCTCCTCTTCCTCTGTAACCCGCAGACCAACCGTGGCTTGAAGCACTTTAAAGAGGATAAAGGCACAACCGAAGGACCAGATAAAGGCCGCCCCAATACCAATAAGCTGGGTGGTGACGAGCTTGGCTGTCATACCCTCAATATTGAAGAGAGCTGCTGCCAAGGTGCCCCAAGCACCACAAACACCGTGAACAGAAACTGCACCAACTGGATCATCAATGTGCATCCGGTCAATGGTGATGACCGCAAAGACAACTAATACACCAGCAATTGCACCAATGATGATTGAGCTTGTTGGGCTGACATTAGCGCAACCTGCTGTAATACCAACCAGACCAGCCAACGCACCATTCAGACTCATACCGATGTCTGGTTTTTTGAAGAGAATCCACGAGGTGATCATGCCAGCTACACAACCTGCACAGGCAGCCAAGTTGGTATTAACAAAGATCATCGCTGTATCAGTATTACCAGCGGTGGTAGAACCTGGGTTAAAACCAAACCAGCCGATCCAGAGAATGAACACACCCAAAGCAGCCATCGGGATATTATGACCTGGAATAGCCTTTACTTCACCGTTTTTACCATATTTGCCGATTCGAGGGCCAATAACAATGGCTCCTGCCAAAGAAGCCCAGCCACCAATAGAATGGACGACTGTAGAACCCGCGAAGTCGATAAAGCCCATCTTTTCCAGCCAACCGCCACCGTGGAATAAACCGCCCCAAGCCCAGCTTCCAAAAATCGGATAGATGAACGCGCAGAGGGTGGCACTATAGATGAGATAGCTGGTGAACTTTGTCCGTTCTGCCATTGCTCCAGAAACGATCGTAGCAGAAGTAGCAGCAAAAACACACTGAAACATCCAGAAGGCAAGTACCCAAGGATCACCACCAACTTTAAAATCACTCAGGAAAAAACCATCTGTACCAAACCAGCCAGTGCTGCTCGCACCAAACATCAGACCAAAACCAACGGCCCAGAAAAAGAGCGAACCCATAGCAAAGTCCATCAGGTTCTTCATCATGATGTTGACTGCATTTTTGGCACGAGTGAAGCCCGTTTCAACACAAGCGAATCCTGCCTGCATGAAGAAGACCAAGGCCGCCGCAATCAGCGTCCAGACATAGTCAAGGTTGGTCTGCACACTCTTTGCAGTTGGCTCATCAGCAGCACCAACAAGAGTTGGTAGCATTAGCAGCAGGGCAAGTGCGGCTCCGGTCAGCAAATTCCTTTTCCTCATCTCCTATCTCCTTGAAATACAATAAGTACTATAGTTATCAGATTGCCTCTCTACCCTTTTCGCCGGTTCTAATGCGGCAAACACTCTCTACGGGCAGCACAAAAATTTTACCATCACCGATCTTGCCAGTGCGAGTACTGCTGATAATGCTATCAATGACTTTATCGACCATATCCTCTGCAATAACAATTTCTACTTTTACTTTTGGAATGAAATCGACTGTATATTCAGCACCACGATAGATTTCAGTGTGGCCTTTTTGTCGTCCAAACCCCTTGACCTCGCTAATGGTCATGCCGTGAATGTTAAGCTCATTCAGTGCGTCTTTTAGATCGTCCAGCTTGAATGGCTTGATGATGACCTCTATTTTTTTCACGCTTACAACCTCCTCTCAGTCCCTCATTCCTCTGTTTAGATAGACGAAACGCCTTCATGTTATTCTTACAATCAGGTAACTATGCAATGGTCATGCCATAACAGTATTTATCAAGCGATAAATACTGTATCTGGCTTATCTGACACAATTTTATCTTAACAGGAGATGTATATTGTTCACACAAAATCGACAACAAAATTGTTATACACCTTTGATAGCACAAAGAAAATCTTTGCAAAATTGTTATAAATGCAACAAGTAAACGAAACTGATAATTGTTCCACGCTATGAGCTAATCTCGCAGGCCAAATGATGTAGAGAAAAAACAATACAATAGCACCTGCATTTAGCCTATTCGTTCCATCTTGATACTGAAAAAAAACACTAGCTCCATTGACTTTTCAGATTCTGAGGCCGTACAATGAATCCAATAAGCCAGCAATCGACAAAAATAAGGAGGACAACCTATGAATTCGACAAAATCCGTCAGTATTTTGACAATATTCCTTTCTCTTAGTCTTACTGCTTGTGTTGGAATAGCAAAAGAGAAGCCGGTTCATCATGAAGAGCAACCAGTCGTTGAGGGAGAGAAGGTATGCGAAGGATTTGGGCCGCAGGCACCGAGAGATATTGATGGCAAAACTGGAACCAACAAGAGAATTTTCTCTGTTGCACCTAGTTATAAAGACATGAATCTTTGCAATATTCATTTTCATGTCAATGCAGAGCACAAAGCAAAAGATTTTGCTCTTTTTGCTGGAGAGGGAGAACATGGTCATGGTGGTGGTTACAAATGCACCACAAGTTCATTGCTGACCAAGAAGGAGTTAATGCCGCCTAAAGGAAATCTTTGCGAAGGGTTAAAACCAGGTGATACTGTTGAAGTGCATTGGGTATATAGCTCCTGCGATATTAAGCCAGGTGAAAGCCTTGGTTCCTGTCTCTCAGAAAGTTGCTCTAATCCCAATCTGCGTGTAGAGGCACAGGTCTTTTTAGTGGTTAATGATCCTGCGGCATTGAATTTCAATGACTTTGCTTATGATGGCAATATGGTTAATGACCTCCATCAGGCCAAGTCTCTACCTTCCGGTACTGGAAATCCTATTGAATTCCTCGGCTCAACTACTGGCCCGAAATACAACGATCAGCAGTGTTCGCCTTTCCAAGTTACATGGAGTGTTCGTCCTGAGTGTGCCAAAATTGATATTAACAGTCTTGGCAAATGGTGTGAAGGAAATGTGTTCAAGGAAAATCATGGACATGGCGTAAGGAAGTTAGTAACAGATCCAAAATTGCTGTCCGAGATTAAATAAGCTCCTCCGTACAAGCCGGGATGACATCTCCCCCGTCATTCCGGCTTTTTACTTGCTGAGAGAAGGTGCCCTTGGGAACCTTCTTTTTTTACATCCTAGGTCCACCAAATAGAACGCTTTGGCGGGTTGCCATATTTTTCAAAGACATCACCAGACTCTTTAAGCACTTCTTCCAGCTCCGCAACTGTAAAGCTGTAACCCTCTGCTGCTGCCAAAGCGATAAACTCTTCCTTGTTGCCCGGAACGTCGTATTTCGCCCGAATAGTCTTATCCTTACCACCTGCTGTCAGCAGCTTTTCTACATCAGCCTTTGCCATAATCCGACCTCCGTTCAGGCTTGTTTTGTAACAAATATTTTAGGGGAAAAATTCTATCCGCACCTGTTCTGGCCCATCTTGAGCCAATGCGTAGCTGCCACCATCTAAAAACTGCATTTTTCGTGCTAAGGCTTCCTGCTTGAGCAAAGCCGAACCGCTGTTAGCGTCCTTTTGCTCTGCCTCTTGGTTGATACGCAAAAGCAATACATTACTGTCATCGGTAAACTGGAGTAGTATTGCATTATGATTGAGAAAGACTAAATCTTCATAGACATGAGAAATATTCATCCCTACTGCCTCAACTATCTCTTTGACTACACCAAGTTTTCGTTCAGACATTTATCTAACCAAATTGATTTGTTGACTTATTGCTTTTTAAGCCTCGCAACCAATCAGCTCTCCTTGTATCAGATCCCGCAATTTCTCCGCCACATCCAGCATAGCAGGAATTTCCTCTGAAGTTGGGGGACGAATATTGAAGGCATCAACATCACAAATTTCCTGATACTTGTCCAAACGCAGCAGGTCTTCTCCGATTTGCCCCATTCTGCCCGGAAAAGTATGCTCCATTGCCTCAACCAAATCGCCCATAGTGTGGTTATAGGGCAAGGCACCGTGCCGCATTAAGGCTGCCATAACGAACTTTTCAATCGCCATTGCAATCAAATTGTAGAGTATCTCCGGCGTGAAAGCCTGCACACTTTTACGGTGTGCTCCGATGGCTGTATTCAAATATCCTTCACCGTGCCGAAAATACTCCTCCCAGCCACTGATCGACTTTAAGCTCTGCAATGGCTGAATCTTCATATCGTTCTCCGTAAACAGATCATTTCAGTAATCTGAAAAGCTGTTTTTTGATAGAAAGCCAAGGCTGGAACATTGTTCCGATCTGCGAGAAGTTGCACTCGGCTTGCACCTTGACTGGCTGCCCATTCACTAACTGCGGTAAGTAAGCGACAGCCAAGCCCTTTACCTTGCCAATCAGGTAGCACCACGACATCTTCCACAAGTGCTGAAGGGCCACCTTCAGCGGTAGAAATCAGGAGCTGCCCACTGCACATGCCGATCACCTGTCCGTCCTCCTCCGCAACGAAGACTGCTGCCCGGTTTTCTGCTAAAAGCAACCGTAAGCCTTGCTCCTGCTTTTCAATATTGAAGACAAAATCTTTCTCAATGCTGAAAAGTAACGTTAATAACTTGAGCAGGGTTGGGATGTCCGTGAATACAGCCCGGCGGATGAGGACGGATGCGGCCATTACTCAGAAATCAAATACTTTGCTGCTGGCTCTCCCTCTTCAAGGCCATCAAGAATAGCATCAATGGCTTCTTCGCTATTCACGCCCCCAAACCACCAATTTTCTGGTTGAATAACCATAACCGGACCTTTTTCACATTGTTTGAGACAAGTGGTCGCGCTGATCAGACAGTCAAGGCCACGATCTATGATCTCTTCTTCAATATATTGCAAAAAACCTTCGCTTTGCTTATGACAGATACCTTTTTTGTCGCCAGTAGTTCGGAAACTTTGGCAAAGCAGAATTTGCCGTTTAGGAATAGCCATTTTGTATCTCTCCTTGTTGAGATAGTTATTTTTTACATTTATTTTTCTTACCGCCGCCGTACAAGACATCAACAAGTCCTTCAATGCTGTCTTCAGCTAAGAGCACCTTGACACCTTGTTCAGCTAAAACCTTTTGCGGATTTTCTCCGGCCTTGGCTGCTACTAAGGCAAAACAGTCGTACAAGCATTCATGAGCTAGAGCTTCCCAGCGAGAATCGCCAGCACCTGCTTCAGGCGTATCACGCACTGTTAAAAGAGAAGGCAAGTCATCACCGCTCCGAGGCCCATAAATAAGAAGTTTCACGGCTTGTCCAAGATGGAGATCTACTTCCATACCATTGGCACTCACTACCGCTACATTAGGCCGCTTTTTACTTGGCTTTGGCAGTAACACACCCGCAAAGCTCCCAGCTCCAGAAGGTGGCGTGAGATAAACGCAACCATAATCAATGAGCCGCAAATGAGGTGCTACCTCTTTTTTTACTTGCTCAAGCAGAATAGCAGAGCAGGCAGACAGTTCCATTTCATCAGGAGCAGGTTCAAAAGGCAAGAGCGTCATAGAGGCAGCACCTAGGTTAGCCATCTTCTCAGCAAGAACTGCAACATGCTGTTCATTAAGACCAGGATAGATCGTTGTTTGAATATTTACCACTATCCCAGCTTGGCTCAACGCTGTTACTGCCTCCTCTTGTGCCGTGAGCAGAGCTTCTGCTGATTGATGTAAAGGGACTGTTTTTTTGCCGGGCCGTACCCAAGCATAAATCTTTTCCAAGATGGGGGCAGCAACAGCTTCAACTTGCAGATTGACTTGGGCAATTTTCCGTTCTGCTAAGGCAGATGCAAGTTTTGTTGCGCATAATCCTGAGCAAGTGACTTGCAGGCTGAGGTGAGGATACTTCTGCTGGATTAAGTCAAGAGTCGTAAAGAGTATTTCTGAAACAGCTAAGGTGTCGCCTGGCCCGCAAAGATTTACCCCACAGATCGTTTTTCCACCTTTAATCAGTTCAGTAATCCAATCGACAGCATCAGCAGGTGGCATGGCTACTGCTGCCGACTTGTTATTACCAAAACGTCTGCCACAGACAGCCTGTGGTGCTATCGGGAGTACCAAACTATCAATTTGCATGGAACGAGCACAGGCTTGTTTTTCTTGTGTAGCACACGGAGTATTCATGGTCTGTTCCCAATGCTGATGTCAAAATATTAAGAATTTTTTTTACAAGGAAGATATAGCAAGGTTTGTGCCAAGCCAATTTTCTTTGCTAATTTGCTATCTAAAACAATATATTGTGCGGGTAAATTACAAACCTGAAGTTACCAGAGTAATATTTCTTTTTTGTGCTTCATTAACAAATGTGCTACAAAAATGACATTTCCATTCACATCCTTTACTTAAAATGAGAGATATCTACTTGTTGTTTTTATTATAAGTATTGCCAGTCAAAGTCTCTTCTTAGGTGATAGGATTGATCTTGTACATACCTGCTAGGTAAGAAATAGGGTATCTTGAAATGGGTGGATTGGACAGGCTTTTTAAACCTCTTGACGAATATATCTTATTGCAAATCAATGAGTTTTGACGAAATTGTTAATCTTCTTGGACTGGAGCCACACCCAACCGAGGGCGGCTACTTCCGTAGAACCTACGAATCCAATCTGCGTGTGGACAGCAACTCTGGTAGTAGATTCTTGCTGACCTCCATTTACTATATGTTAACCAAGGAGAGTCCCGGTGGTTTTCTGCATAGAAACAAGTCAGATATTCTCCATTATCATCATCTCGGTGCGCCGATCAAATACATCCTTGTTTCACCAGACGGCGTTCTTTCCGAAAGGATTCTTGGTTCGAATATTAAGAATGGCGAGATGTTACAACTGTTGGTGCCGGGCGGTTGGTGGAAGGCTTCACGGCTCTGCGCTGGTGAATACGGTTTAATCAGCGAAGCTGTTTCACCTGGCTTTGAATATGCAGACAACGAAATCGCAACTATGGATTTTGTCTGCCATAACTTCCCAAAACTTCAGCAGGTGTTAAAGCAATATATTAAAACGTGACTGCGTAATGTCTATTCCTGCTTACTGCGCCCGGAACCTATTTTGCCCTTTTCGGCACGGTGGTTATCAGCATCATACTGTGGAAGGGCGAGTCGCCGCAGTTGAACGAGAAGAAGGCTGTCGAGCTGCCTGTCGGCGGAACAGTTTTTTTGAAAGATTGGTGCGGGATGCCAGATCAATCGCAATGGCATAGAAAGATTGCGTCAAACGGGCCTGACCTTGGCAGAAGCAGCCGAGCCGTTGCACAAAACGGAAATCCTAAACGTTTGGGATTGTCAATCCTAAGCTAATGGGATTGAGCGAGTTCAGGAAATTCAGTCAGTAGTACCAAGGCAGCTTCTGCATCAAACTGTTCAATTGGCTGCTTGAGCAGGATTAGCCGTTGCCGTAATTCTACTGGCAGGTTCATGTCTAGGAGTTCAGCTAAGGTGTCACCTGACCCGGCATCGTAATTGCTTAACCGCTCTTTAAGTTGGAGCAATTTCTCTTGTATTTGCTTGCGATTTACTTCTATGCCATCTCCTCCAGTCTGTACTTCAGTAACTGGTGGTAGCTGGTGCTTGAGCATTGCAATGATCTGGGTCAACTGTTCTTCTGCGGCACTGAGCAGAGGATCCAAAACAGTATGCTTACGAATGCCATCTTCAAGCAGACGCGCCGCCTCTTGGAGATCCTCTGCACCAATAGCTCCAGCTATGCCTTTGAGCGTATGGGCCATTCGTTCCGCAGGGTGGCGTTCATCTTCTTTCAACAAATGACGAATTTCTTGTACTGCCGCAGAATGCTCAGTGGCAAACTTACGCAAAATACTACAATAGACTTTTTGATTGCCTCCAAGTCGCCCTAGAGCAATTCGGCTGTTAATACCCGGCAAATGATCTAGCGGAAACAGTTGCGTTGGGCTGGATCGCTCCTGTAATGGCTTGGCTGGTTTGCTGCGCACTGCTGGTTTAATCCAGTGACAAAGTGCTGTTAAGAGTTGTTTCCGATCAACTGGCTTAGGGATATGATCATTCATGCCAATAGCCCGGCACTGCTCTCGGTCATGGCGCATTGCATTGGCACTCATGGCCAAGACGGGTAAGCTGTCATAGATTTTTTGTTTGCGGATGGCGACAGTTGCCTGATAACCGTCCATAACTGGCATCTGTAAATCCATCAGCACTAAATCATAGCGACCCGGCGTAAGCATCTCCAGTGCTTGCTGGCCATTTTCTGCCAAATCAACCTGAAAACACTCTTGGATGAGTAACTCCTCTGCCACCTGTTGATTGATTTTATTATCCTCGACTAAGAGAATGCGCGCTCCTCGTATTTGCTCTAAGGTGCTCTCATCTGCGGTACCCAGTTCCGCCCGCTCCCGGTGCATCTCCAGTTCCCTTTGATCAGAGAGAAGAAGGGGCAGCGTGACAGTAAAGGTGCTGCCATAGCCCGGTGTGCTGATCAAGCTGATTGAGCCATCCATCATCTCAGCAAGCTGCCGAGTGATTGCTAATCCTAGCCCAGTGCCACCATACATGCGGGTGGTGCTGCTGTCGGACTGGACAAAAGGCTGGAATAACTCTGCTTGGCGAGCAGCATCAATACCAATACCGGTATCTCGTATTGTAAAGGCTACTGGGAAAAAGCTATGCTGGGCATGGAGACCATGACGGACTTCAACCCGAACCTCACCTTGAGAGGTAAACTTGAACGCATTGCCAATCAGGTTGAGCAATATCTGTTTAATGCGTAGAGGATCGCCGAGCAAATAACGAGGAATTTCAGGATCAATATGGATATGTAAGAGGATGCCTTTTTGCTGACTGTGAATGGACATCAACGAGTCCATCTGGGCCATTAGCTCGTGAAGATCAAACGGGATGGACTCTAATTCCAGCCGGTTAGCCTCAATCTTAGAAAGGTCGAGAATATCATTGAGCAAACCCAGTAACGAATGAGCTGACTCATTCACTTTCTCCAGATAATCAGTCTGCTGGAGCGTCAGTTTGGTTTTAAGGGCTAATTCAGTCAGGCCAATAATGCCGTTCATCGGCGTGCGGATTTCGTGGCTCATATTGGCCAAAAAATCGCTTTTAGCCTGATTCGCCTTTTCAGCCTGTTGTTTGGCTTCAGCCAGCTCCTGCTCTGCGGCCCGTTGTTCGGTAATATCGTCACTGATGCCCAGCAGATAGGCTGCTTTCCCCTGACTATCAAAAATAGGTATTTTACGGGTACGTAACAGACGGTGACTCTGCGTATCTTTTTTCTGCTCCTCTTCGATTGCAATAGGTCCACCTTCATCAAGAACACTGCGGTCAGCAGCTATGCTAACCGAGGCTTGTTCAGGTGGCAGTAACTCTGCATCGGATTTGCCAATAAAATCAGCCACAGGTCTGCCGGTTAGTCGCTCACAGGCCCGATTGAGGCGGACATAGCGCAGGTCTTTTGCCTCTTTAACAAAAAGCATGGAAGGAATGTTCTCGATCACTGAATCAAGAAAACGATGCTGGGCTTGCAGGGCAATTTCGGCTTCTTTGCGCAGGGTAATGTCTTGCACTAAGCCGAGCATGTTTATTGGCTCGCCGTATTCGTCCCGGATGACATCACCCTGCTCATGCAGCCAATGGATACTACCATCTGGCCAGAGCACCCGATATTCGATCTCGTAATCTGCTCCCTCTTTTAAGCAAGCCTCGACCGCAGCTAAAAGCTGTGGCTGATCTTCTGAATGTACTGCTTGGAGAAATTGTTCGCGGCTGGTTTTGGTTTTACCTAGCTTCTGCCCAAATAAGGCTGGCACGCGATCACTCCAAAGCAGTTCGCCCGTACTCATCCGCCAGTTCCAACTGCCGGCATTGGCAAATTGCTGGCTCCGCCGGAGCATTTCCTCACTGCGCAGTAAAGCTAACTCTGCTTCTTTGCGGCGGGTGATATCTTGGGCAATGAGCATATAGCCGACCATTTCGCCACTAGCATTGCGAATGGCAGAGACCCGCATATCAAAATGGAGAATCCGATCTTGCGTCTGTCGCTGGACTCCATATTGATAACCGCCTTTCTCATTAACAAGCTGGATGGCATGATCTAAGCGTTCTGCGGGAATCTGATGCAGGACATGAAATTCACGCACGGTTCTACCGATCACTTCCTCTGGTTTGTAGCCATACATTCGGCCAGCCGCCGGATTAAAGTAGAGGATGCGCATATTTAAATCTGTGGCCGCAATACCAGTGTCTGGGGCAGACTCAATAAGGCTGCGCAAAATAGCCTGATCACTCAGGGCGCGGCGAGTATCGCGGAGTTGCCTATCCTGCTCCTGAATAATTTCGCGCAACAGACGGGAATGTTTGCTTTGCAGCCCCTTAAGTAAATCAGTTTCTGTGAGTAGACCAGTGAGCAGGCCGTCCTCGTTAACAATGACCAAACGACGGATATGTTGTAACCGGAGGATATTGACAACCTCTGGTAGGATAGTCTGTTCAGAAACAGCACAGACCGGCTGACTCATCACCTTAGCTAACTGAGTATGATAAAAATCTACTCGTTGGAGGCTTAAGCGAATAACATCCCGTTCTGTAAGAATACCAACTGGCCTGCCTTGCTCATCAGCTATGGGCACACAGCTAATGCAGTGTATATGCATTAGCTCTAAGGCAATATGAACGCTATCAGATGGTTTGAGAGTGATGATGTCGCGAGAAACAACTTCTTTGATCGTGGTGAGATCAACAAAGTATTCCAAGCCAAGAGAATGGAGAAAATTGGTCTCTGTGACCATGCCAATAGCCCGCCCAGCCGAATCCACCACCACTAAGTGGCGGGTCCGAGATACGACCATGAGCTGGAAGGCCTCACGACAACGTGTCTCTGCTAAGGCAGTTACCAGTTTGCCACTCATCAAGGCTTGAGCAGTTAACTCAGAATGAAGCTGGTCTTTGGCTGCGTTGCGGGTAATGTCTTGCTCTGTGACCAGTCCAACTGGTCGTTCTTCCTCATCAATCAGCACTATCGCAGAAATACGCTGCTGGGTCATAAGCTCAAGCAGCGCAGGCAATGGCGTATCAGGCGAGGCAGTGACTGCCGGAGAAGTCATTAGCTGGGCAAGATTCATCATCTGGAAACTATAATCGAATGGATTCTCTGCGGCAAGTATAGCCTAAACTCTCTACAAACCTTTCTTTCCGTGCAAAAAATTATACTTTTTCCAGAGCAAAGTGCTATACTTTTATAAGAAGATTTGTAAAAGTACGGTCTGTACTTTAAGAACCAACGTTTTGTAACAACTAGAGAAAGATCATGGTAAAATACATTTCAACCTGGGCCATAGCTAGTATGATGGTACTGCCTGCAATGACATTAGCAGGGACGCAACAAGGCAGTAGCACCGCTGAACTCAGTCAACGGATTGAAGAACTGGCCCATGAACTTGATGAACTCAAGGCGCAGCTTGCCAAACAAGATGAGCGTGTTGACAGCAAGGTCGAGGGAATCAGTGGCAAGGTTGAAGAGGTAAACGGTAAAATCGAAGACATGGATGATAAAATCGGCCAAGTTGATGAAAAATCAGAGTCCTCAGACTTGGCCTCTCGTTTCAAAATTTATGGTGATTTCCGTGCCCGTTTTGACTCTTACAGCGCAACCGGGGCAGACTTTTTTAATTTAAGTAATGGCCAGAAAGAAAGCTACGATTATAGCAATGACACCATGCTGACAAACCGTTTTCGGCTGAATATGGAAGCCAAGGCCACAGAAAACGTCACCTTTAAAGGTCGTCTGGCTATGTACAAGGCTTGGGGGATGGAGAATTATCCTCGCAATGACATGAATAGCTGGTGGCCGCAATTTGACGGCAACGCAACCCGCACCCCGTCTGACAACGCCCTTCGGGTTGACCGGGCCTTTATCAACTGGACTAATATTGGTGGCTTACCAATTTGGTTTTCTGTGGGCCGCCGACCAACCACAGATGGCCCGCCTTCAGAAATACATCTTGGTACTGATGAAAAAATGGCCACCTCTACAGCCTACATGAACTATCCTTTTGATGGAGTTTCATTAGGCTATGCCTATGACTGGGGCAATGCTGCGTTCGGCAATGGCCGCATCCGCTTCTGCTATGGTCGGGGCTTTGAGAATGGCCTGCAATGGGATGCGACAGCCTTTCATGAAGGCACAGATATTTCCCCTCTTGATGATACTGATTTTACCGGTATTAGTTGGGATGTCTTTGAAACAGAGAAACGATTGTTCTATTTCCAGTCTTTTGTCGCGCTCAACATGTTCCAACGCCCCAGTTTCTTGGATGATGATTTGAATACAGGGACGAACTATACCGAAGGCAATATCTATCATACTAGCGCAGTTTATGAGAGTAAACTCAACCGATTCACCTACTTTGTCTCTGGTGGTTGGAGTCGCACTGATCCGGGTGGACGAGGTATGTTTAATGACTATGCAACAGCTTCGCTCATGCAAGCAGATGGCAGCGTTGTCGCTAACCCTGATTGGCAACAAAATACCTCTGCGGAAAATGGCTTTTCTCTTTATGCCGGTCTACGCTATGACATCCCCAATACAGGTCTAAAAATCGGGGCAGAGTATAACTGGGGTTCGCAATACTGGATAGCCTTTAATCCTGGTCATGACGACATGTATTTGTCCAAGCTGGCAACCCGTGGCCAGGTAGCAGAGCTGTACATGATCTATGATTTACCAACTGGCGAAGCCATTTCCAAGTACGCCAAAACCTTCCTTCGGCTTGGCTGGCAGCATTATTGGTACGACTACACTGGCGTAGATTGGAATATCAAGCCCTATGATACTGACGACAGCCAGATGATGACAGCCTATACGATGATGGCTTCGCAGGAAGGATTTTTACAAGCAATTGAAAGTGCAGATCAGATCTATCTGACTTTTGATGTATATTTTTAAGACTATCTAAAAGAGCGAGTAGGGAATAGTTGGGCATCCTACTCGCTCAACAGTGTTATTTTGCGGACACTTTATTTTTGTCTCTGCTAAGAATGGCAGAGACAAAATCTCGTAACTGCCCTTCCTCGATTTTGTCTTTGTCACCACTAATCAGTGCATCAGCCAGATCGCGCAGCTCTTCAGGAGCAACCTGCGTATCTTTGAGAATAATTGCCTCAGCAAAATCACTCAATTTGCCATCAACTTTGTGTTTATCTTTAGTGATAATAGCTTCAGCAAGATTACGCAACTCACCGTGAGCTTTGTTTTTATCCCCGCTGATCAGCGCGGCAGCAAATTCTTGCAAATCTCCCTGTAACATCTGTATTTCTCCTTTCTAAGTTGGTAAATGCAGGCCGAGCAGAGAAGGCATACTCGGTGAAAATACAAAAAAACGTAATCAAAAATGAATCTTGTCCTTTTTGCAGAACAGGAACTGAACGGCAACATCCTGCACTTGGCTGATTTTCGCGCCGAACATATTCGTAAAATACTTGGTCTTAAACTTGGTGACAGTCTGCGCATCGGCATGATCAACGGCAAATTAGGGCAGGGAACCATTCTCAGCCTTGATAGTACGGTAAGTATTGCTGTTCAGCTAGATCGTGAGCCACCACCACCACCTTCGATAGAGCTGATTCTCGCTTTACCCCGCCCTATCATGCTTCAGCGGATTCTCAAACAGGCAGCAACTCTTGGTGTAGCTAGAATTCACCTTATTCGTTCCGCCAAGGTGGAAAAATCTTTTTTTCATTCTCCGGCCCTGCTGCCAGAAAAAATTAACGAACGCCTTGTGGAAGGACTGATGCAGGCTGCGATTGATACCCGCTTGCCAGAAGTCTATATCCATTCGCAGTTCAACGTCTTTGTCCAAGATGTCGTTCCGCAACTTGAAGGCTATAGATTGTTAGCCCATCCTCATGTGAGCGCAATTCTGCCAGAAGTTTTTCCTCAAAAACAAAATCAGCGCATTCTTCTCGCGGTCGGTCCAGAAGGCGGCTGGAATGACTTTGAAGTCAACTGTTTCCTTGCGCAAGGCTTTGCGGCCTTTTCCCTTGGTGCACGTATTCTCCATGTAGATACGGCTGTTGCTGTGCTTCTCGGACAGCTTCAAGTCTTGCAAATGCTCTACGCTGCATGTCTTCCGCTCGCATCCTTGGCTTGAATAGAGTAGAAGCGATCAATCATCCGTTTGTGGCTCAGAGCAACACTGGAATCGCGGAGTAGCAAGTTGGTCATCTCTTTTTCGGAGATTGGTGCACTGAACAGAAAGCCTTGTCCTTCGTCGCAGCGGCTTTTTTGGAGAAAGAACATGTGATCTTCTGTTTCCACGCCTTCTGCAATCACCCGGAAACCAAGATTTTTCGCTATTGAGATAATGCCCAAGGTGATGGCCGCATCAGTCTTGTTGGTGGTTACATTGGTAATAAAGGAGCGGTCGATTTTGATTTTATCTACCTTCAAATACTGGAGATAGGTCAAGGAAGAGTACCCCGTACCAAAGTCATCAATTGCCGTCTTGACCCCCTGTTCTCGCAGCCGATTGATCAGGTCAATAGTGAAATCCATATTTTCAATCAAAACCCCCTCGGTGAATTCCACCTCCAGAGCCTCTGGGGGATAGCCTGTGCTTTCCACACAGCTCATAATCTGATGATACAGATCGCGGCGGCGCAGCAATCTGCCAGAGAGGTTGACAGCCATAATGAATTTTTTGAAGCCCATATCCCGCCATTTTTTACCTTGGGCGCAGGCCTTACGGATGAGATCAAGGCCCATCTTTTCAATAAGACCTGTAGTCTCCGCAATAGGGATAAAAGCTGCTGGCGAGATGAGTCCCTTGACTGGGTGAATCCAGCGGGCCAGAGCTTCCATACCACAAATTGAACCATTACTCAGGCTGATCTGAGGTTGATAGAAATTGATCAGCTCATCATCAGCTACAGCTTTACGCAGGTCGTTTTCTAAGTACAGGCTTTCTGCTGCCTGAATTTTCATTCCGCTATCCCACTGACAAATGCGGTTGCCGCCTTCATTTTTGGCCGACTCCATAGCAGTGTCTGCATTGCGTAGCAGTTCTAGCGGACTGCCTCCATCCTCAGGATAAAGGCTAAAGCCGATGCTGGGTCGGATGAGAATAGCACGCGATTCATTTTTCACTGGAGTGCGGAAACGTTGCATGATCTTTTCCGCCAATTTTTTGGCTCGTTCCCGATCTGTGGGCGGCGGCAGGATGATAGCAAATTCATCGCCGTTTAAGCGGGCAACCATGTCTGCGCCAGCATCTTTAGCGCATTTTTTTAGAATAGTCGCTACACTGCATAAAATTTTATCGCCAAAGCCAGGGCCAAAGATCCGGTTAATGCGCTTGAAATGATCTAAATCAACATAGAGCAGGCCAATGCTTGCCATCCGTTCCCTATCGCTGCTATTCAGATCAACGGAATCTTCAAGATATTGTTGAAAAGAAGGTCTATCTGCAAGACCGGTTAATGGATCGTACCCAATGCTGCTATCGTTATCGCTTTTTTGCGCAATACGCGGTGAAGAGCAAATATTGAGAGCGGCCTGATTTCCTTTTGCAACAAGGAGACAAATAAAGCCTCGTTCATCTCCACTCTCACTGTTCCGACTAATAGCAAAATAAAAAATTTGAGGTTCGTCCTTCTTTTCCTCTTGGCTCCCCTTGAGCAGTGCCTCGCCCTGCCAAACGCCTTTTTCCTCTACCTCACTTAGGACTTCAACAAGACTCAGAGTTGGATCAGCAAGTAAGAGTACCTGATCGAGCTGCTGCGTTTGGATGGCATTGATTGTGCATCCACAGTATCTGAGAAAAACAGGATTGGCATACAGTATCTGCTGCGCGGCATTAATAAAAAGAACACCGCAGTTTTGGCTGTCTATAACCTGTTGCTGGATAGACAGCTCTTTTTTCATCCGCAGGGAGGTCGTCTTGGCCCGATGCAGTTCGGCTTCGCAGGTAATCAATTTTTGGCGAAGGGCATCTATAGTGTCAGATAGTGCTTCGTAATCTGTACGGACTGTATTTACCCCCTCTGCTGCCGTCTCCATCACAGCGTCTGTTGACATAGCATCCTCCTGTGGCTCTGATTCCAGCCAGCTCTCTTGTTGATCACGAGAAATGCTGATTGTACCCCAGCTCATAATATTTTCTTCACAAAAGATGAGAGCTGGGCCTTCCCAACTTGGAGGGATTTCCTTGGACCCTACTAAGGCTTTGACAGTGACTGTAAAACGATCTAATCCCGTTTTTTCTACTGTAATGAGTGCAGATAGATCGCGAAAAGGCTGGACTGTCAACACAGGCTGCGGTATGCCTGTTACTTCAAAGATAAGCTGAAAGTTGCTCTTTTTGCTGGCCGCCTCAGCAGTTAAATGGAGTTTTTCTGGCTGCCAAGTAATAGCTGTACTGCTGCTCGTACTGTTTCTCCGTTTGTCAATAAAAGGGAATGGGCTTTTGAAGCGACAAAACTGACAGGTAAAGCTATTGCTTTCAATCAGGGCAGGAGTCAGGGTGATGCTGTTCCGCTGACCGCATTCCTCGCAAAAGAGAATCATGGATATTGCATCCGGGAGGTGAAAGATTTATGGTATGCTGTGCTCTTGGCAGCAAGCACAGACTGGAACTCCGGCAGAGCAGCATCTGTGGTCAACCGGTAAAAAAGAACGATCTGGTGTAGCTCTTGGCAATAACCAGTCACTGCAAATTCATGGAAAAAATAGTACCATTGATTCAAAACTTGGTCAATGATCTGGCGATCAAAGAACGATATTCCTTGGCTCAGAGATAGAAAAAGAAAATAGCTATGGCAACGGATGATGGTAAAGGTCTCCTGATCATTTACACTGGCCGAGGCAAAGGCAAGACCACCGCAGCTCTTGGTCTGAGCTTGCGTGCTCTGGGACACGGCCATAAAGTCTGTTTTATCCAGTTCATCAAAGGTCGGTGGAAATATGGTGAGTTGGAGGCTGCAAGTCGGTTTACTGACTTGCTCGACTTCCATGTCATGGGCCGTGGCTTTACGTGGAAGTCCGACGATCTGAACAAAGATTTTGCGGCAGCCCGCACAGGCTGGGACTTGGCCCAGAAGGTTATTGAAGAAGGCAAACACCGTTTGGTCGTATTGGATGAATTGACCTATCTGATCACCTACAACATACTGACGGAAGAAGAAATCCTTACAGTATTGAAGAGACGTAACCCAACAACGCACATAGTGATTACAGGCCGAGGGGCAGGTGAGTCCCTTATCCAAGCCGCTGATTTGGTTACGGAGCTGCGAGAAGTCAAGCACCCTTATGCGGTAGGAATAAAAGCGCAACAGGGTATCGAGTTTTAAAGGCAGAGAATGTTCCTCCTCCTATTATTCAGTCTGCCTGTTTGCTTTACCTTCATCAAGCCGCTGAAGCCCTTCCATGAGCAACTTCATAAAATAGCCCAATTCTGGTGCATCAAAATCTGCGGGCGGTAAACCTGGATTGAATTTGAAGCGTCCTTTTTTTTCTCGAAGAATTCTAAAAAAGGCTTCGGTCCCTTTCTGATTATCATAAGATGCCTTAATCAAGGCACCTTGGCGTAGGGAAAAACGACCTGTACCTTTTGGCACCTCAGTAATGGTTAAAATACCGGTTTTAGAATTAGCGTGAAGGGTTTGGAACAGGGCTTCAGGTGGAATTTCTTCTAACCTCCCAATCATGCCAGAGGCGTAGTCATCAAAGCGAATTTTATTGGATCGACTTAAACGCTGCGCCATCAACCGGATAAAGTAGCGGAGCATGGTCGGGTAACGCTCAAGAATAAACTGAAAATCTTTATACTCAATGCTGACAATTTCTGCATCAGTAGCAGCTTGCACTGTAGCCCCGATATTTTCATCGCAAATGAGGCTCATCTCACCAAATACCTCTCCTTGCGTTAAGGTAGAAATGGAGATGCCCGTGTCATTAAGGATATTCACTTTGCCGTCCACGAGAACATAAAGTTTACGCCCTGGTGCGCCTTGGCGAATGATAATATCATCTTTTTTAAACCGTTCTACCTTGGCATTTCGTAATACCTCATTCAGGCTGTCTGAGCTGATGATTTGAAAAAAGGGAAATCGGGAGATAGTATCAACAAGAAGAGCTAGTTCCTTATTCGTTTTATGGAGATCTTCCTGTTCCGGCTTTTTCTTGAGATGTCGGTAATGTTCTAGGCGGAGTGAACCGGTGCAGCCGCTACAAGAGATCAGGCAGTCAGGAATCTGATCAGCTCGTTCATATTTGATGATCAGTCTAACTAAGTCGCCATAGAGAATTTCGCAGTTGTCGCGATTTTGGTTCGCATGAACAGCGGTACTGGTGACAAAGGAGCTATCACCATTATTACGCATCATCACGGCCACACCAGAGACAGTAAAGGAGTCGCCATAATGAAACTTTGGACAGTTCAGGGTTTCACACACCCGAAAAATTACTCTTGGGACTCCCATAGGCTATTGAGGTACTGTGTCAATGCTCCGAGAAAATGAGGTGAAAAATCATATTATATCGTCTATTATGACCTAAAAAAAATCAAGCGCGCAACGTTTTTTCTCTCAATATATTTCTTTCCAGCTCCTGTCGGCTCTCTGCCATGCTGAAAACCTGTGTGACATCAACGGGCAAATTTAAAGTCGGCCTACATCGCCCCAGCTACAGGGTTCGTAATGTACGCGACCAAGATTTCCGTTTCCAATTAGGCAAATTACCAGATGGCACGATTACTGACAATCATGCCAATTTCCCAGCTAGTGATGTGGAAGAACAAGCAGGTCGCTGGATCTACGAAATTCCTAACGCTTTTCCCTTTTATGGGACAACCTATATTGATTCTGGCTGGGCCGCAGCGCGGGCGGCTGATCCAAGCATGATTCACATTGCCGTGCCGTCAGATTGTTCACTTGTCAAATCTCTTGCCGATATTGCCGAACCAGAAGCGATCATCAAGCATTTGCCCCAGCCCATCAAATATGCTCTTGCTGCCAATTCTACGGATCCAGCAGAACTGATGCTCTTGGCCAAAAATTGCTGCAAAATGGAATTTGCTGCGGACGGTGAGCCAATTGGTTTGCACTATCTACGTCCCGGCCAAGCGGATATTGATGACTTTGAGCTGTTTGAAACCATTGCTAATAATCCATATCTTCCTGATCGCTGGAAAGAGGTCATGGTGCTGCGGCCGGGAGTACAGGGCAACAGTGAGATAGTTGGTCGTTTTGCACAAGAGGAAACGCATGTTTTTGAATATCTGCGCCGCAATTCGTACATCCCTTGGGGCCATTACGCAGCTAACATGGCTCATGATGCAATCCGCTATCGCACGAGCGAGTTAACAGGAACAGATATACAGGGTCTTCGTCATCTTTACTATCAGCGGATGCTCTTGGTCTTAGCTGAACAGTTCGGAATACCGCTGAATGTATCGCAACGCAGCTTAACTGAAGAGGAATTAGAGCATCTACGGCAAAAGGTGCTGGCAGTAATGGCGCAAAACCAGCAGCATCCGGCTACGCTCTGGGGCTGGAATTTTGGCTATGATTTTTCTAGTTCTGGCTATCGACTCCATGCCTCGCATCAGATGATTCATCAGCAGTATGCACTCACGCCAGAACATGTTGATTTGTTGGATGAAGGCGCAATGCCAAGCTATAGCTGTGGCGATCAAATAGTAGATGTCATTGAGCGATATCAACAAGACTATGGCAGCGACTTTTTCTGCGATTATCTTCGCTGTATCCGCGAGAATACACGCCCTGACCGTGATGCTGAGAAAGAGCGGAGTTTGATTATTCATGAGGATGGAAACGTCCTGCTCTTTGTACCCAAGGCCCAGACCTCGCAGTGGGAGCTGCAATTAATGGTCATTGCTGATGCTGATGGCCAGCCAGTGGGTAATGTCTTAGAGGCGAATACAGCCGTGCGCCAGTCTATTGATCAAGGTATCCTGCTCGCTCAACATATTTTTGCCAAGCTAGGGGCAAAAATGGTAACCTCTATTGAATATCCTAAACGGATTGGCATCCAGAACGGCCAGCGGCTGCTTTATGCCTTTCTGCCTAAGCTGCCGTGGTCAATGGGAGCTTTTAGCGAGGCGCAGCATCGGTATATCAGTAGCCATTTCCCAGAGGATTTTGCCGTGGCTTGCAGAAGACAAAAAAAATAAAAATTGTGGATAGATACCGTATACGCCTTTCATTGTTCCGGTTTTTTTCTCTCCTTACAGGACTCTTTTTATCTTCTTATCCAGCTTGGTCATACGAGTTTTATTCCCAACCCTTAGTCACAATAACCAAACTAACTAAAGAGGTTGGCATCCAAGAAGCCCAATCTATTCCAGAGTTCTTTGATGAGAAGCTATTTATTAAACCTTGGCATATCTGTCGGCATGTAAACACAGAATCTCCTTCACAGCAACTTCTTGAACTTGCTATTTTTATTATTCTTGTTCTCTCTTTCCTCACAGCTACGCTGTGGATCTGCTTTCTTAGGAAAAAAATGCGGAGTAAAATAGAGAACCTCCAGCAGGAGGTACAAGAACGAGAACAAGCTGAAGCAGCATTACGAAAGAATGAAATCTTATTAAAGAAAATTTTAGAGACAATCCCTCTTGGAATCTGGCTTACAGACAGCAAAGGAAAAGTAACCTATGGAAATCCTGCTGGAAAGCATATTTGGCAGGGAGCACGTTATGTTAAACCTGATGAATTTCATCAGTATAAAGCGTGGTGGTCAGGAACAGATAAATTGATTAGTCCTGATGAATGGGCTATATCTCGGGTAATTCGTAATGGTGAGGCATCGCTAGAGGAACAGGTTGATATAGAGTGTTTTGATGGCACCAGAAAGACAATTCTTAACTGGGCCGTGCCAATTGTAGATGATGAGCAGCAGCTTGAAGGTGCTGTAGCCGTGAATCAAGATATAACGGAACGACTCCAGATGGAACTGGAGCTGATTGCCGAACGTGATTTTTCAAAAAGCCTGATTGAAACCGCCCAAACGATTATTCTTGTTTTGAATCCCGATGGTACGATCCGCACCTTTAATAAATATATGGAGAAAATAAGCGGATATACCCTTGATGAGGTAAGGAGAAAAAACTGGTTTCAAACTTTCCTGCCCACCGATGATTGGAAAAAAATACAAGAAACATTTAAAAAAGCTATCAGCACTATCCAAACTGCTGGAAATATCAATCCAATTATAACAAAAGATGGTCAGAAGAGATATATCTCATGGTATGACAAAACACTAAAGCAGAAAGATGGTAAAATCGTAGGCTTACTCTGTACAGGGCAAGATGTTACAGCGCAACTTGACTTGCAGCAAAAGTTGCAATACCTAGCTGCCCATGACCCTCTGACTGGGCTGTATAATCGCACCATCTTAGAGCAAAAATTAACAAACGATATCAACCGATCAACTCGTTACAATCATGAATTGTCCGTTCTTCTACTTGATATAGATCATTTCAAGATGGTTAATGACCAGCATGGTCATCTTGAAGGAGATAATGTGTTGCGCTGCATTACTGCTACAGTAAACGAGTCTATTCGCAAAATAGACTATGCAGCTCGTTATGGCGGCGAAGAGTTTGTTGTTATTTTGCCAGAAACTGGATTAAACGAAGCTAAGGAGCTGGCTGAACGCTTGCGGTGCAAGATCATGGCAGCAGAAACGGAAAACCATATTCAAGTTACGGCCAGCATTGGGGTTACCTCTTTTCCAGAATATGCCCAGTCCATGTATGGACTCATCCAGTCTGCTGATTCTTCGATGTATTATGCCAAGGAACATGGTCGTAATCAGGTATGGTCGGCGGATGCAATGGAAGAAATCGCCGCAGAAGAAACTTGTTTTGAGTAAAAATATAAATTGCACCTTGGCTAACCGCGCCCTTTGGGCGGCAGGGCTGTTCAATTCTAATTAAAAAATAATAAAAATAATACGATAAGATGAATACTGATGCGGCCCTACGACTATCGGGCATGAACGACCTTCTTGGCGTTTTTGCGCCTTAGTTGCGGGCAAGGCCAGCTTTCCGGTGCGATGATCTGTGACACCGAAAAGCCGAATAAGTGGCCTGATTGTCAGATTGTTACATTCAACACCCTGAAATGCAAGGTTTTATAGAATTTAACAGCCGCCTTTGGGCGAGGGTATCATTTGGCTCCGCCTAAAAAATGTTTTTGAAATCGCGGTGGCGAAGCCATGAATCGGGCGTAAAGCCCTGGCCTCTGGCCGGTGATAGGCCGATTCAAGCGATTTCTTTACTTTTATTTAGATTTTTATATGAAATTATCAAAACTAACTAAAATACCTCATCTTCTCATTCTGCATGTTAAGCTGAAGATGTTTGGTGTGAAATATGGAAAAAAAATTAGAGTAAATAGGATTGTTTTGAAAAATGAGGGAAAAATTATCATTGGAAATAGAGTAAATTTAAACTCTTATCCTGGAGGAGAGCCATACAGAACAGGGTTGCAATGTCATTGCAAGGAATCAGTGATTTCTATTGGTAGTGACTGCAATTTAAATGGAACAATGATTCACTGCAGAACTTCAGTATCAATAGGACGTTTTTGTATGTTCGGACCAGGTTCAAAAATCGTTGATAATGATTCGCACAGAGTATCTATTGACGTTGAGGAACGTCGTAAATTACCTAATAGTGCGCCAATTTTGATAGAAGAAAATGTTTGGGTTGGAATGAATTCTCTAATATTAAAGGGTGTGACAATCGGTAAGAATTCGATAGTAGCTGCACATTCCGTTGTCACAAAACATGTTCCAGAAAACGTTCTAGTAGCTGGAAATCCAGCCAAAATAATAAAAAATCTAACAAATGAAATTAATTCAGAAAAATAAAGGCACTTGGTTTTGCACCTTTATTTGCAGTGCTATCGCGCCTGATAGCAAACAGTCATCGAGTCGCACCTTGGTGGTAGGATTATATTGAGGAATTCAAGTTAGCTGTAGGCGTTTTTTTATCTACGTCCTAAATGTGGATTGGAGCAGCCGGAAAATCACAGTTCAGGTGAGCAGGAAGTCTCCATAACCTGCAAAGGAGAAAGTATGATCACCAGACAGTTACTGAAAAATGAAATAGACAAGGTACGGGATGAACATTTAACTGCTCTGTATAATATCATTAAGGTCTTCGAGCTTCCCGCAGGAGAGCTACTTTCTGATGCAGGCATTGTTGCGGTTAAAACAACAATGGATTGGGAAAAGTTCATTCGGGAAACTTATGGCTGTTTACATGATGACCCTATTGAACGTGCTAGCCAAGGCGAGTATGAATTATGCGTAACGTAACTAATGGAGATAGAAAATGCAGGCAGTCAACACAGCACTGATTGATGAATTTGTCAAGGCATTAGAACCGGTTGTCCGCCGCATTATCAGAGAAGAGCTTGACCTAATGCTAAAAAAACACGGCCCGATTTTTTTCGCCCAAGATAAAACAGAATTCGCAGGCAAGAATCCTGCGTTGCAAAATAATACACTATGAAAAAAGGATATTTTGGTCAATGGGGCGGGGCATTTATCCCGGAAGTGCTGCATCAAACTTTTGTCGAGCTGAACGCGGCTTACGAGGCAGCGCAGGCCGATGCCAAGTTTTGGCAAGAATACATTGATTTTATGGCCAATTACTCTGGTCGTCCCACGCCGCTGACTTATGCAGAAAACCTGTCCAAGCATCTTGGCGGGGCAAAGATTTACATTAAGCGCGAAGACCTTAACCACACCGGCGCACATAAGGCCAACAACGTGATGGGGCAAGGGCTGCTGGTCAAGCGGATGGGAAAGACGCGAGTCATTGCTGAGACTGGCGCAGGTCAGCACGGCGTGGCCACAGCAACTATGGCCGCTCGTTTTGGCCTTGCTTGCACCATCTACATGGGTGAAGAAGACGTAGCCCGGCAGCGGCCGAATGTTTTCTGGATGGAAAAATTGGGTGCAACCGTGGTGTCAGTGAAAGACGGCTCGCGCACCCTTAAAGACGCGATTAACGAAGCCTTCCGCGACTGGGTGGCAAGTATGGACAATACCCATTATGTCTTTGGCACGGTCTGCGGGCCGCATCCCTTCCCAGAAATGGTGGCTTGGTTTCAGTCAATTATCGGCCAAGAAGCCAAGCGGCAGATTATGGAACAGCATGGGCGTATGCCTGATCGAGTCTATGCCTGTGTGGGTGGCGGCTCCAATGCAATGGGGATTTTTCAAGGTTTTCTTGATCAAAGCAGTGTGGAGTTGATCGGCGTGGAGGCTGGTGGTAAGGGTTTAGACACTGGCAAACACGCCTGCCGCATGTTGAGTGATCGGGCTTCAGCTGGAATTGCGCAAGGCTATAAAAGCCGCTTCCTTCAAGATAGCGACGGCCAGATGCTCGACACCCATTCTATTTCTGCTGGTCTGGACTATGTCGGCATTTCGCCGATTCTCGCCGATCTGGGTGAGAAAGGCCGGGTTCGCTTTGAGGCTGCCACGGATAAGGAAGTCTTAGAAGCCCTCCAACTCACCATGAAAACAGAAGGCATCATTCCAGCCTTAGAGTCTTCTCATGCCTTTGTTCAGGCTATTAAAGAGGCACCACAGATGTCGCCTGAGCAGGCAATCATCATCAATATGTCAGGTCGAGGCGATAAAGATATCTTCACCATTGCTCACGCTTTTGCCGATCCTTCATGGCAGCAATTCATTATTAGCCGTGCTGACGAATACCGGCTAAAATAGAAGAGCACAAAGGCTGCATGAAAAGAATAAACCTGTTGCCAGAGGAATACGATACAGAAAAATAATGGCCTTTCTTTTGTCTCTGCTGGCAGCATCAGAATTGGTCGGCTCTTCGATTAAATATTTATGAGCGACAGAAAACCTACTCTTCTCATCATTGATGACATCATTGACAATTTGATGCTCCTTGGCGAGGCCATGTCGCCAGAGTACACCGTCAGGGTTGCCACTGGTGGGAAGCAGGGTTTAGATCTTGCCCTTCAGCCGCCACAGCCTGATCTTATTCTGCTTGATATCATGATGCCAGGCTTGGATGGCTATGAGGTCTGCCGCCGTCTAAAAGCTGATAATCGGACAAAACATATCCCGGTCATCTTTCTCAGTGCCTTAGATAAGGAGAGCGACGAGCTACAAGGACTAGACGCAGGAGCTGTAGATTTCATTACTAAACCTTTCAAGCTAGAGATAGTTCGCGCCCGAATCAGCACCCAGATTGAGCTGTTGCGAATGCGGCAGCAGCTTCAAGATGCACGTCTCAGAGCTGAAGCAGCCTCGCAGTCTAAGTCGGTCTTTCTGGCTAATATGAGCCACGAGATCCGTACCCCAATGAGTGCAATTATTGGCATGACGGATCTGGCCTTAGAAAAAGCGGTTGATGCACAGCAGCGAAAATATCTGGAAACGGTCAAACTTTCTGCGGACTCGCTGCTTTCTCTGATCAACGATATTCTTGATTTTTCCAAAATAGAAGCCGGCCAGATGGAGTTAGATGAACATACCTTTATCTTGGCTGAGGCGGTTGAGGCTGCTGTTCGCACGGTTTCTGTTTTATCCAAGGAAAAGGGGCTGGATATCCTTGTAGATATAGCTTCAGATGTGCCGGAGGCGATGGAAGGCGATAGGCTCCGCTTTCGGCAAATTATCCTGAATTTACTCAGTAATGCAATTAAGTTTTCTGAGCATGGGCCTATTCGCATTCAGGTTACGCTCGCAGATTCTGGACCAGAGACTCTTACCATACAAGTTTCTGTTATTGATAAGGGTATTGGTGTCAAAGCGGATAAGGTTAGTTCCATATTTAGTGCCTTCTCACAGGAAGACAGCTCGGTTTCACGCAAGTTTGGTGGCACCGGATTAGGTTTAGCTATCTGTCGTCAGCTCTGTGAACTGATGGATGGCAGTATTAGTGTTGAAAGCGAACAAGGGAAGGGATCTACCTTTACCTTTACGGTGATCTTTGGTCGGGCTGTTGCAGTACCTTTGCCAACGATTTATTCTAGTCCAGAGTCAGTCACTGTCCAACCATTGCGTATTCTCTTAGTGGAAGATAATCCAGCTAATCGTTTCTTGCTTCGGGTGGTGTTGGAGAAATTCAAACATCAGGTGACTGAGGCGACTGATGGTATAGAAGCCTTACATGTTTTATTGGAACATGACGATTTTGATCTCATTCTTTCAGATGTGCAGATGCCTCGGCTAGATGGTTACAGCTTAACAAGAATTATTCGCTCCTTCGAGAAAGGTGAAGCACTGACGGCAGAAATCGCTACTAAGTTAGAAGAAGAACTGAATGAGCAGCTTCGCAAGCACTTGTATGGCAGGCATCGCTTGATTATTGCCATGACCGCCAATGCTATGAGTGGTGATCAAGAAAAATGCTTTGCGGCTGGCATGGATGACTACTTAACGAAACCTGTTAATAAAGAGCAACTTAACGCCACCTTACAACGCTGGTTACTTGCAACATAATTTCATGAACGACCAAACAAAATTCAAGGCCCTTGTAGTGCGAGAGCAAGCAGAAGGCTTTCAGCAAAAGATTGAAGAACGCTGTCTTGCTGACCTGCCACCCGGTGACGTGCTGATTCGAGTGCAGTTTTCCTCGCTTAATTATAAAGATGCTCTATCAGCAAGTGGTAACCGAGGCGTAACAAAAAAATATCCGCACACACCAGGTATTGATGCCGCTGGAGTGGTTGCGTTCTCGACAGTGCCACAGTTCAGTGCAGGTGATGAAGTCATCTGCATGTGTTATGATCTTGGTATGAATACACCGGGTGGCTTTGGTGAATATATTCGCGTTCCAGCAAGTTGGGTGCTTTCTAAACCTGAGCAGCTCTCTCTGCTAGAAACTATGCAGATCGGCACAGCAGGCTTCACGGCGGCCCAATGTGTAGATAAACTCCTCGCCTTTGGTCTACGACCTGAGCAGGGGCCAGTGCTCGTCACAGGAGCCACTGGCGGTGTTGGTTCTTTGGCTGTGGCGTTACTTGCCAAACTTGGTTTTGCTGTTACAGCAGTAACTGGCAAAGAGAGCGAACACGATTTTTTGCAGCAGCTTGGCTGTACTGCCGTACTCAATCGGCAACAGGCAACAGGCAGGGTAAGTGCGGCTCTACTTCGCGAACGCTGGGCTGGAGTAGTGGATACAGTTGGTGGTGAGATCTTGGCAGGTGCCATTAAAGCAACCCGCTATGGTGGCATAGTCACTTGCTGCGGTAATGCAGCTTCTGGTGACCTCGCTTTAACGGTTTATCCTTTTATTCTGCGGGGAGTCAGCTTGGTTGGCATTGACTCGGCTGAATGTCCGTTGACTCGGCGCAAGGAAATCTGGGATAAGCTCGCCGGAACTTGGCACCCGTTGTTGCAAGATGTCCTTGTCAAGCTGAGTCAGCAGATTACCTTAGAGCAACTTAGTCAAACAGTTGATGCCATGCTTGCTGGCCAAACACGGGGACGAATTGTTGTCGATTTGAGAGAAAAAGCATGACAATAGAGCAAGCTCGCGAGGTTTTGGATATTGAGATACAAGGTCTTCAGGCAGTTCGTGACAGATTAGGAACTGAGTTTGGCCAAGCAGTTGATCTGATCATGGCCTGCCCGCCCAACCGACTGGTCATCACCGGTATAGGCAAGTCAGGTTTGATAGGCCAAAAGATGGCTGCTACCTTCAATTCTACCGGAACGCCCTCTTTATTCCTTCATCCAGTCGAAGCGATGCACGGCGACCTTGGTATGGTTGGAGCAAAGGATGTGATCTTGGCCATCTCCTATTCCGGGGAAACCACAGAACTGAACCGAGTCCTTGCTAGCTCAAAAGTCCAGTCTTTGCCCGTAATTGCCATGACTGGCAATCCTACGTCTTCTCTTGCAGAACAGGCAACAGTAGTTTTAAATGTTGCGGTGCCTCAAGAGGCTTGCCCGCTAGGTTTAGCTCCAACCGCGTCTACCACCGCAAGTCTGGCTCTTGGTGATGCGTTGGCTGTAGCTTTACTAAAGCGACATCGCTTCCAAGTGGAAGATTTTCGCCGTAATCATCCTGGTGGCAGTCTAGGAGAGCGGCTCAAGGTAGCAGTACGCGAAGTGATGCTCACTGATGCTCAGGTGCCGATGATCAGCGAGGATGCCTACTTAGAAGAAGCTGTGGCCGAGCTAAATCGTAAAAATCTTGGTGCAGTCTTAGTTGTAGCCGATTCTGGTGAGCTACGCGGTATCATTACGGACGGCGATTTACGGCGCTATCTGATTAGTAGTCATTGGCAGGCAGAGAGCAGCACAAAGTTTGTTATGACCAAAACACCAGTCCGCATCAGCCCTGAAATGATGGCAGCAGATGCCCTCAGTCTGATGCAGAGTAAAGACATCACCGTGTTAGCTGTGACAGACGAATTAGGCCGAGTGCAAGGCATCCTTCATCTGCATGACTTACTCGGCAAAGGGGAATTTCGTTTTCTCATCTGAATAAGGAGAACCTTATGTGCCAGCTTAAAGCAATTGTGGAACAAAGTGATGGGAGCCAAAAAATAGTGATGGAGGCGGTCACAGATGTGAATGTAACCCCTGACGGTGTGACTCTTAAGACCTTTTTTGAAGAGCCGTTAACTGTACCCAATGCTTGGGTTCAGAGCATTGATTTTCTGAGTGGCTCAATGATACTATCTGTTAAGCAGATAACATAAAATAAAAAAAACTCAAAGGGATACATAATGAAGGACGTAGATAAATTACGGGTATTGCTCCCACATTGGATCGAACACAACCAAGGACATGGAGCAGAATTTTTGCGCTGGGCTGAAACTTTGTCCGCAGATGCCCCAGAAATTGCAGGATTACTGCGCCGGGCATCTGATGCCCTCCAATCAGCCCATCGCTCGTTAGAAGAGGCTTTACATCGAGCTGGCGGCCCACTTGCTGCCCCAGGACATGATAACAGCTCGCATCATCATCATTCTTGATGAACTTGTCCTGAGTATGGTGTCCATTGCCCGTTTGTTGGATTGAGCAGATAGTACAGTTCAAGCCGGTACTTCCGAGCCTCAAGACAGCTTAACTTATATAACTCCTGCCCTCTGAGCATCTTCATAAAATCGAGCCGTGGATCACTGAGAAGCTCAGGTCGGGCAGAGGGATAAGCACCTGTGCAAATCTTCTTGTAATGTGCATCAAGCCATTCTTTATTTTGTTGTTTCTTTAGCACTTGAGATAAACGGCTGATTTTTGAATCAACCTTTTCCTCAAGCGGTATCAAACTTTCATCTTTTACTAGGCTAGGTGTTTTGAGAAGCTCTTTTATTTCCCTATAATGCTTTAAGGGTTGAGAAAAATTACCAGACTCCTCCTCTACCATTGCCTTGTTTAACGCATCGCTGATTTTGATCAGTATGATGGTACGTTTGATTTGCTCAACAGTCTCCTTTTCCTCTCTGGTAAACAAATCTTGCTTATTTTGTAGTGAAGTCAAGGCCTGTTCATAGTAGCTGACAGCAGTCTCATAATCTCCCTTGCTACTATAATTTTCGCCAGCAAGGTAAAGAAGCTGATAGAATTGACAACGGGCCATGAGCTGCTCTAGTTCCAGTTTTTTTTCTGGAGTGGCTGCATCTGGGTTCTCTTTCAGCAAAATTTGAAGATTTTTTAACTGTTCAAGAAGTTGCTGCCATTGCCCGCGCGCCTTAGTAAATTTTAGTTTATATTTAGAGAGTTCAAGGTTAAAAAGGGCCTCTGCCAGTATTTTGCTAATACTTTCTTGGATTTCACTGTCACCTAGCTCTTTTGCGGCTTCTATCCCCTGCCGACAATAAGTTACCACATTCTCCCAGCCTTTTACCTTCTTTGCGACTTCTATCCCCTGCCGAGCATCTTGGAGACGCAGTTCATAGGTATGCTTTTTCAAAGCCAACGCTTCTTCAGGTAGCTCATTTTCTGCGGCAAACTTCCACGCTTTTTCATAAGCTTCACTAGCTGACCCAATATTTCCCCTTTCTAAGGCTTGCTCTGCTACTGTAATCAGCTTATCGAGCTGTTCACGCTTCTTCAGCTCTGGCAGAAGTATTGGTTCTCCTTTATATGTTCCTTTTCCTTCTTTGCAGAGCTGATAGCCTTCGCTTGCTTGTAATTCAGCAATTTCTTTTCTAATACGTCCTTTTGCCGACAAAGGTATGAGGACTGTGTCTAAAATAGCATCAGTAGCACTCGCTTTTATATCTGCTCCCTGACAGTCACTCTGTCGGAAAAGGCGCTGTGCTTCTTGCCATGCCAGTTGGGCTTCTAGGAGATTGTTAGTATCTCTCGTATAAATTAGGATGCCGCCAATGATTACTATACCGATTGCCGCTACCGCTGCAAAAGGAGCTACAGGTACATTCCATTGTATGGTACGGGTAATTTGCCTTTTAACATTAGAAAACTCCTCGGTTTTTTCGGCACGGACTGCTGATTTCTGTTTTTCCTTACGCGGAGACTCGTTAGTAGCTTTTTTCTCTCTTTTTACCTTCTTTAGAGGAGCTTCCTGTTCTTCTGTTGCCGCTTGTTCCTCCCCTTGTTGTTGTGGTAGAGAGAAGGCAGCGAGCATATTTTGAGACTGCTCCAGTCGTCGCCCGATTTCAGCTAAATCTGACGTATCAACTGCAACTGTCTTAATCTTTTTGAAAACTTTTTTTGCTTCCTCAAAATTATCGTCATCTTCAAAGGCTTTCAGTTCAGCGAGCAGTTCATCCCGTTCCGCCAAGGCTGTTTTCACTCGCTTCCGAAGTTCTTCTACCTCTGGAATTGCAGGCAGGCCAGCCAGTAGCCGTGCTGCAATTTCCATTTCTTTCCTTTGCACATGAGCGCGAATTTCCTTCAGCTTTGGCCCAAAGTCCTGCGGCGGTGGCTCTGGCTCAGGAACTTCTGGAGCAAGATCAAGCTCTAGGTCAAAACTGTCCTGAGTATCTTGTTCTTCTTCAGCTCCACTTAAACCGGCAATGTCCTCAATAGGTGGTGGTGACTCTAGTTCCAAAGACAACTCTGAGCTGTCGCTGTCCGTTTCTGTAAGACCTAAATTGGTAATATCTTCGATTTGTTGGGCAGGCTCTAACGCCAAAGAAAGATCAATGTCTTGTCCTTGTACTGGTTCATCAAATTCCAAATCAAGATCTGTCAGGCCAAGATCAAGTTCATCTGTTTCGCTTGCTCCGGCAACATCTACAGAAGCCTCACAGGGTAGCTCATCAGCATGTGCAGCATACCAGTCTGCTGCTTCTTGATTGAACGGATCTTCCAGATTATAGACTTGGCCACAGATCATCTCTTCAAGATGAAGAATGAGCTTTGCTAAGGAAGGCGTTTCATGCCAATAAGAGGAAATACGAACCGAATCTGGGTCTATATCTGGGTGAAAAATCGAGGTAAGTGGCTTGGCCGCAGGTGGAAAGTGAGGATAGCCAAAGGGAAGAGTGAACAGTATAAGGTGTTGAGAGGTTTTGCGGATACTTCCGTCTGACTCTTTAACCAGCCCTGTCACGCTGTATTCAATTTCATAGCAGTCTGGTGGATTGCCTTCGGTCTGTGTTATCCTGATGCGCGGATGTTGCGCAAGAGTCTGCTGTACTTCCTCGAAATCACTTACCCGCTGATCTTTTTGTGAAGCCATATTATTCTGAAGAGGCAGAAGAGTCCCGCCGACCGAGCCAAAACAGGTTCGATAGCGGAGAAGCTGTAAAATTATTTGCAAATAGTATAGGAGATTTTACATAGGTAGACAAGTCTTGATCGGACAATTTTTTAAACTGGGAGAAACTTGTCCATAACATCGTTTTCGGGTACAATAGCGGCAAATGTGTTTAGTAGATTCAAATTATAATACCAAATAGATATAAGGTTTTGAACAATAACTCTCAAAGTTTGGCCACGCATCTAGGTCAATCTTCTCTCTGTCTTTGACAGAGTACCTGATGCGCCGTCGAGCAACCAATTCAAGATTTGAATTTAACCTTAGTCAACTTAAAGCAAGTTATACTCCAATTTGCAAAATAACTAATACGTTAATATTATTGAGATAATAAAACAGCCTTCTGCTTGTAAACAAAAAATAATATTATTTACCGACATTTTTTGTCAACAAGTGACACAAAATGTCAATATTTGCAGCATAGATTCAAATTGTCTTGAATCTACATACAGACTATTTAACTATTCTACTTCAAACTTGAATCAGTGGATTTCCCATGGCCAAGCATCTCGAAATAAATCCAATCAACCCTCAGCCAAGGCTGATTAGTATGGCAGTCGATGTTCTGAAAAAAGGCGGAATCATCTGTTGTCCTACTGACACCATGTACGGCATTAGCTGTGATATTTTTAACCAAAAGGCTGTAAAGCGAGTTCATGAAATTCGCCAGCGGCCCCGACACAAACCGTTCTCTTTTATGTGCTCCTCGCTAAAAGATATTAGTCAATATGCCCATGTAAGTAGCTATGCTTATCGCCTGTTACGGCGACATTTGCCTGGTCCCTACACTATGGTCTTGCCTGGTTCCAAGCTCGTGCCAAAAATCATGCTAACCACGCAGAAAACTGTAGGTATTCGTATGCCTGACTCAGTTATCTGTTGGGCAATTATTGAACAGCTTGGTAATCCAATCCTTAACACCAGTGCCCTCATAGAGAACCGAGATCCTCCTAGGGATGCCTTTGATGCGGAAGAATTCTTTGGAAATCAGGTAGATTTAATCATTGATGGCGGTACAATCAGCCCAAATCCTTCAACCGTTATTTCCTTGGTTACGGATCAGCCTGAAATTTTACGGGAAGGTAAGGGAGATATTAGACCCTTTATTGAGCGATCTGCCTTGTAATGCAGAAAAGAAAAAACCGGCAGTCTTACTGTAGGCTAACCGGCTTGCGTTCTCTTGCTTCTACTCTTCAATTAATACTTCTTTGAGCGATTTGCTCATAGTGAAGTGCAGGGTTTTCCGGGACGGAATATCCATCATTTTACCGGTTTTGGGATTTTTGGTGGTTCTCGGTCTGCGGGTGCGTACCGAAAAACTGCCAAAGCCACGTATCTCCACTCTCCGCCCATCAGTCAATGCCTGAGTGATTTCTTCGAGAATGACATCAAGAGCTTGGGCGATGTCCTGTTTATAATACTCATCTAGCTGCCCGGCAGCTTCGCTTATCAGTTCACGCTTGAGCATATAGTCTTTTGCATCCTTTTACATATGAGCGGCCACAGCGTCCGGTCGCTGCTGAAATCAGAAGAAGGGTCTTGGTTTCCTACAGGGCAGGAAGCCGAGACCCTTCTATTTGTACGTCAACGGTAAAGAAACAGTCTATTATTCCTCTGTTTCTCCTGATGCGGCAGCAGCCTTAAGCAAATCTCCAAAGGTAGCAGGACCAGAACTTTTCTGCGTCTTCTGTACTGCGTCATCAGATACAGCTCCTGCGTTTTCTTCGTTCTCTGTCTCATCCTCTTCCAGTGCTTTCAGAGAGAGACCGATCTTACGATCTTCAGAAGAAACATTGATAACAGTTGTTGTTAAGACATCGCCGACATTGAACTGGCCAACCGGAGTCTTGACTTTGTCTTTGCTAATCTCAGAGACGTGTATAAGTCCTTCAATGCCTTCTTCTAACTGAACAAAGATACCAAATTCGGTTACATTGGTGATGGTACCCTCAACAGTGCTGCCAATCGGATAATTGATGAAAACAGTTTGCCACGGATCTGGCCGAAGTTGCTTCACGCCAAGTGAGAACCGCTCGTTCTCTTTGTCGATCTTCAAGACGACCGCTTGAATGGATTCACCCTTTGAGTATTTTTCTGAAGGATGCTTAATCCGTTCCGTCCAGGACAGATCCGAAACATGAATTAGGCCGTCAATGCCCTCTTCAATACCGATAAAGATACCAAAATCAGTAATATTTTTGATCTTACCCTCGATAATTGCACCGATTGGGTAGCTTTCCTCAACCAGATCCCAAGGATTAGGCTGAAGTTGCTTCATACCAAGAGAGATACGTTTGGTCTCAGCTTCAACTTTAAGTACCTGTACCTCTATCTCAGAGCCAACACTGACAATTTTAGAAGGATGCCGTGGTTTTTTGGACCAGCTCATTTCAGAGATATGAACCAGACCTTCTACACCTTCCTCTAACTCGACAAAGGAGCCGTAATCGGTAATAGAAACAACCTTACCAACCACTTTTTTGCCGGATGGATAGGTTTCTGGTACGGTTTCCCAAGGATCCTGACGGAGCTGTTTTACACCAAGGGAGACTCTGTCTGTATCTTGGTCGTATTTTAGCACCTTAACTTCAATTTCTTGGCCAACAGTATAGAGCTTGGAAGGATGAGAAACGCGGCCCCAAGACAGATCAGTAATGTGGCAGAGGCCATCCATACCGCCCAAATCAATGAACAGACCATAGTCGGTGATATTGGTAATAGCACCGGTAATAATCTGCCCTTCTTTGAGGGTAGAACGCATTTCCTCGCGCAGCTTGGACCGTTGCTCTTCCAAAATGGCCCGACGGGAAATAACGACGTTGTTGCGCTTGCGGTTGAACTTAAGGATTTTGAACTCGAAACTCTCTCCTATCAGTTCGTCCATATCCTTGACAGGACGAAGATCAATCTGCGAGTAAGGCAAGAACGCAGGTACGCCAATATCTACAGACATACCACCCTTGACTCGGCTCTCGATCCGGCCCAGAATCGTGCCATCTTCTTCCTGAATTCTGGCAATTTCCTCCCAGACTTTAATGGCAATGGCCTTTTCGCGGGACAGCAGCAGGCCGCCTTCCTCTTTTCTCTTTTCAATAAAGACTTCAAACTGATCGCCGATTTTGATAACCCGGTCAGGGTCATCGGTTCTAAATTCACCAATCGGAATATAGCTTTCCGCCTTATCGCCAACATCAATGAGCACTGCATCAGCATTCACATCGACAACTGTGCCGATAGCGACTTCCTGAACATTGATCACAGTGTTGTTGTCTTCCTGCTCGAAGAGTTCAGCAAAGCTGATATCTTCCATGCCATTGTCTTCCGCGTCTGCGAGCCGAATTCCCTTGTCAGTCATGGATTTGCCGTTCCTCTGCCGACCAGCTATGCCGTCCGGCAGTAAAAAAATAAGTTAATGGTTGATCTTTCCACCGCCTCCCGCAGGCGGCGGTTATAAGAGAGGACTTTTACCAGAGATATTCCTGAAAAACAACAATTTCCTGCGAAGTACCGTCTTTTTTCCTGTCAAGAGCGAAGACAGTTTAACCATAAGAGCTGAGTTCCTCCAGAAGCGGGCCAAAAAGCTGCTCGTAATAGGGAATGGCCTTATGCAGGATAGGCTGAAAATCTTTCATATCTTTATCAGCGACCACCAAATTTGCACTGTTGGCCAAGGCTTGGATATCATAGAGACTGATGAAATCCGGCCCCATAAGAATATAATAGATCATCCGCCGACGAGACATAGGCATAGCGCGCATGTAGTTATGGAAGGTGGAGTCCTTCAAAGCACCCGGTTCAAAACTAGTGTGATAGACAATACAAGCATAGCTAATTGCGCTCGCCTCATGAAGAGCTTCTTCTGCTGAACTGACTGATAGGGCTTGATAGCCAAGAGCCTCCATAGAGGAGGTGATCAAATGACGCATGTTGTCATCGCTGTGGAGCACCAAGGCCATGGGCACATCTCTAGCATGGCTGCCAAGCTCCATGTCATCGTCTTTTTTATTTTTCAACCAGTCCAGATTTGGTGGCGGCGGGGGCTTAACAACATCTGTTGCTGCTTCTGCTGCTTTGGGAGCTGCCGCTGTTTTTGCTGAATCTTCTGCATTGCCATTGGCATCAAGATTCATAGGCTTGGTGCAATGTGGGCATTTGAGCGGCAGTCGCTGACCCGGCTTAAGAGATTTGAGGGCCTGCCCGATTTTGGTGAGCTGGGCAGCATTAAATTTAAGTGCGCCTTGACAATGCGGGCAATTACTGATCATCTTGCTTCTCCGTTATTTTTCCTCATCAGTCTGTTCCATAGCTAACCCTGTGATATTGGAGGTAGTTTCTCCACGTTCGGCTCTGATGTTGTCCATGCCCCGCTTGACCACACTCTTGTTGCTACAATACGTCAGAGCGACATCTTCTGTAACCAGTTGCTGCTCAAAAAGTTGGAGAATGTGCTGGTCAAAAGTGCGCATATCCAAGGTTATGCCGTCCTCAACAACATTATAGAAAGTTTTGTCCGTGGCTACGTCTTCACCGTTAAGAATTAAATCTTTGATCCGCAGACTGCTATGGAGGATCTCCAAAGCTGCCACTCGACCTCCGCCCTTTTTAGGTAGAAGTCGTTGACTAACGATCCAGCGAATGGTATCAGCAAGTCGCACCCGAATTTGAGCCTGCTCTTCATACTCAAACATACCGATAACACGGTTAATAGTCTGGCCAGTGTCAATGGTATGGAGTGAAGAGAAAACCACATGGCCTGTTTCAGCAGCAGTCAGAGCAATTTCTAAGGTCTCACGGTCGCGGATCTCGCCAACGAGAATAACTTTTGGTGCCTGACGGAGAGCGGCGCGCAAACCACTGGCAAAGGTGTCAAAGTCGTCGCCTTGCTCACGCTGATTGAAGGTCGCTTTTTTGTGCTGATGAACGTATTCTATTGGATCTTCTAAGGTGACGAGATGAACAGAGCGGGTTTCATTGATTTCGTTCAGGATTGAAGCCAAGGAAGTTGTCTTGCCAGTACCAGTACCGCCGGTGAAAAGAATCAGGCCGTTGCGCTCTTTGGCCATCTTGTAAAAGCAATCAGGAAAGCCGAAGTCCTTGATCGAGGGAATTTTGGTCTCCAACTTCCTCAGCACCGAGGAGTAGCAACTTTTTTGAGTGAAAACGTTGACCCGGAAGCGGGCCTTGCCTTCCAAAGTGTAAGAGAGATCGCAAGAGCCAGTGTTGACCAAATCCTTGAGTAAACGCTGGTTACCGTTGATCAGATTGAGGGCGAAAACTTCGGTTTGAAAAGGTGTTAATTCTTCCACGGGTGGATCTACGTCCACCGGGCTGAGTGCGCCGTCAATTTCCACCTGAAGTGCTTTGCCAACCGTAATATTTAGGTCAGAAACACCTTTTTTTGTGCCGAGCATCGAGGCGACCCAGTATGCTGTTTCCGGCTGCTTCATGCGTAAACTCCCTATGTTGAATTGCGCGGACAGTGGGGAACAGATTTCTGTTCAGTATGAAACTGCATTTAGCAAACTGCAAGTATTTTTTTGCAGGCAGATGCTATCGTAGCCTACAGTAGATGCGTGGACAAATGAATCATTGATTTTGCTTTCACAATTATAGGCTGCGTTTTATACTGAAACCCCGTCGTTTCTTGGCAGGATTAACGCAGAAACCTTGCTGTAATGTTCATACAAGGAGCAATCGTGGTTGATTTTAAAAAGAGATTAGCTGGAAAAAAGATTGAGAAACCAGTTGACCCTGTGAAGCTTTACGACACTCTTGATCGTGCTCATGACAAAGGGCCGTTGCGGCCTGCACAACTGGCTGTCCTATCAGAATGGTTTGAGCATAGGCGTGACCAGCGAGATGTTATAGTTAAATTGCATACTGGACAAGGAAAAACACTAGTCGGTTTACTTTTGCTTCAAGCAAGATTGAACGACAATAAAGGTCCGGCACTTTATCTTTGCCCAGATAATTTCCTAATCGATCAAACATGCGAACAAGCCAAGCAGTTTGGTATAGCAACATGTACAGCAGAATCTGAACTGCCAGATGATTTTTTGCATGGGAATAAAATTCTTGTCACTTCAGTGCAAAAGCTATTTAATGGATTGACTAAATTCCATCTTCACCGAAAATCTATCAAAGTGGATACGCTATTGATGGATGACGCACACGTTTGCGCCGACAAAATTCGAGAGGCGTGCAAGATACGCATACCTTCTAATGAACCCGCCTATGATGCCCTGAAAACACTTTTTGCCGGTGACTTGGAAGAACAAGGTGTTGGTTCTTATGCCGACATTTGTAATAAAAAACGAGATGTTCTATTACCCGTTCCATATTGGTCTTGGTTACAGCATTCTACTGATATTGCAAGTATTCTTTCTGACAATACAGAACGACCATCAATCAGGTTCGCATGGCCTTTACTGAAAGACATGCTTGATTTCTGTCAATGTGTTATTTCTGGCGTTGCCGTAGAAATAGAGCCATATATTCCACCATTAGTATCTTTTGGTAGTTATTGGAATGCTGATCATAGGATATTTATGTCCGCTACGGTTACTGACGATGCCTTCCTTGTAAAAGGATTGCAACTTGAGCCAAAGATAATCACTAACCCTATTACCTATGCCAAGGAAAGTTGGTCTGGGGAAAAAATGATTTTATTACCCTCGCTTATCCATGAGGAATTAGATAGAGGGAAAATCGTCCAAAACTATGCTCCGACAAATGCTGCAAGACGTTATGGTCATGTTGCACTTGTACCCAGTTTCCCGAAAACAAAAGACTGGGAGGCTTATGGATCGCTCATAGCGAAGAAAGAAAATGTATCTGAATTGATAGATGCCTTCCGTAAAGGCAAATATGAAAAAACGGTAGTTTTAGCCAATCGCTATGACGGCATTGATTTGCCTGATGACACCTGCCGTATTCTGATATTTGATGGAAAGCCTTTTTCTGAGAGTCTTATTGATCTTTATCAAGAATCTTGCCGACCAACAAGTGAAGCAACTCTTATGCGTACAATTCGTACTGTCGAGCAAGGATTGGGAAGGAGTGTTCGTGGAGAGAAAGATTACTCAGTTCTCATTATTATTGGATCAGATATCATCAAACTTGTTCGGGAGAAGAATTCCAGAAAACATCTATCCCCGCAAATGTCTGCCCAGATTGAAATTGGATTGGAACTGGCTGAAATGACACGGCAGGAAATAGACGAAGGGGAAAAGCCAACCACTGCATTTCATAGGTTAGTCCATCAATGCGTAAATCGAGATGAAGACTGGAAAGCCTATTATGCAGAACAAATGGAAAATGTAAAAATAGCTGGAACCAACGAACGTATTTTATACGCCTATGCAGCAGAGTTAGAGGCGGAACAGGCCTATATGAATAGAGACTATTCCACAGCGAAAGACAAATTGCAAAATCTCTTGGATAGCGGAGAAGTAAATTCCGATGACAAGGCGTGGTATCTGCAAGAAATGGCTCGTTATAGTTTCAAGTATGATCGTCCTGAATCGCAACGACTGCAACTTTATGCTCATAAAAACAACCGATTGCTTTTGCGGCCATCATCTGGAGTAACTGTTGCCAAGCTCACAATTGTGAGCCAAGGACGTGTGGAGCGAATAGAGGATTGGGTAAGCAGCTTTGAGAATTACAGTCAGCTTGAAGTAAATCTTTCTGATATTCTTGGGAGGCTTGTCTTTGGCTCCAAGGCCGATCACTTTGAACAAGCATTGGACGAACTCAGTCGCGCTCTTGGTTTTGCTGGGGAACGACCAGATAAGGAATGGAAGGAAGGTCCAGATAATCTTTGGGCACTTGATGATACTCACTATATCCTTTGGGAATGTAAAAATGAGGTTGATATTAACCGAGCTGAAATCAATAAGCGCGAATCTGAGCAGATGAACCGTTCGAGTGCTTGGTTTGAAAAATATTATCTTGGATTGGCGGTTAAACGGATTATTATTCATCCCGCAAAAAAGGTGGAAAGTGCGGCTGCATTCACCCACGAAGTAGAAGTTATGAGTGAATATGAGCTAAAATCTTTTCTGAAATCCATAAGAGAATTCTTCAAGTCTTTTGAGTCGGTAAATTTTAGAGACTTATCTTGCAGCCATATACAAAAATTGCTGGATTCTCATAAACTGACGGTTAATGATCTTTTGAATGAATATACAAAAAAGCCGAAAAATAATCTAAGATCACGGTAAGCGTTAGATTCTTCACCAGCTCGTTCTGCCTGAAATCTACCTAACCCATTGCAGCTAAGACAATGCCTCCTATCACCAATCTCCGCCAATTCATTGACATACTCCGCCGGGAAAACGAACTCCTTGTCATTGATACTGAAGTCGATCCCTGCCTTGAAATCGCGGAAATCCACCGCCGAGTGATCGCTGCTGGCGGCCCAGCCCTGCTTTTCACCAAGGTCAAAGGCTCAACTTTTCCGGTGGTCACCAACCTTTTCGGCACCAATCGTCGATTAGAACTGGCCTTTGGCCGCAGACCAGTAGAATTTGTTCGCAATCTAGTTAGACTTGCTGAAGAGATCATGCCGCCGAGTTTCTCCAAACTTTGTCGAGCAAGCCCCATTGCGCTACAAGCCTTTAAGGTTGGCTTGAAAAACGTCAGTCGCAGCAAGGCTCCAATATTGGAGGAACTACAAGAGCCTGCCCGTCTTAACAGCTTGCCCATGCTTACCTCGTGGCACAGCGACGGTGGGGCATTTGTCACTCTGCCGCTGGTCTATACCGAACACCCGGACGGACGCGGCCATAATCTTGGTATGTATCGTATCCAGCGGCACGACGACACCAGCACCGGTGTGCATTGGCAGATTCACAAGGGCGGCGGTTATCATTATTTTGAGGCCGAGCAGCGCGGCCAAGCCTTGCCCATGACTCTGTTCATCGGTGGCCCGCCTGCTTTGATGCTGGCTGCTATTGCGCCCTTGCCAGAAAATATCCCAGAACTCATGCTGGCCTCGCTGCTTCAAGGCAGCAGACTTGCTATGACTCCTGATCCTCTGGGTGGGCATCGTTTAGTGGCAGAGGCGGAATTTGCCGTCAAAGGTATCGTCCCGCCCAAGCTGCGGCGGCCCGAAGGACCTTTTGGCGATCACTACGGCTACAACTCATTAGCCCACGACTATCCAGTCTTCCAGACGACTCATCTTTACCATCGTAAGAATGCGATTTATCCAGCTACCGTGGTTGGCCATCCTAAGCAGGAAGATTATTTTATCGGTGATTTTTTGCAGGATTTACTTTCGCCAATTTTCCCGCTGGCCTTGAACGGGGTGTTACAGCTCAAAACCTTTGGCGAAACCGGTTTTCACTGCCTCGCCGCAGCTAGGGTCTATAACCGCTATCCTCGTGAGGCATTCGCTGCTGGGCTGCGCATTCTCGGCGAAGGTCAGCTTTCATTGACGAAATTCCTCATCGTCACCGATGCCAGCCTTGATGTGGCTGACTTTCCTAAGCTCTGGCAGCATGTGCTGGAGCGCATCTCTTGGGACCGGGACTTGTTTGTCTTTGCCAATGTCTCGCAGGACACGCTGGACTACACTGGCCCTTCGGTGAATAAAGGCTCCAAGGCGATGCTGCTAGGCTTGGGCGAACAGCGGCGGGAACTGCCGATGGAGTTCAGTGGCAGCCTGCCGCCGGAATGTGGCACGGCCAAGGTCTTCCTGCCCGGCACCTTGGTGGTGCAGGGCGAGAGCTACGCGGCCAGCCCGAACTTGGGGGCAATGCTGGCAAACTGGTTGGGCGTTTCAGATTGGCCGGTGATTGTGCTGGTGGATTCAACTGCCGCCGCAACCGAGAACCTACAGGAATTCCTTTGGACTTTCTTCACCCGCTTTGAACCAGCGGCAGACATTCATGCCAATGAACAGCAGGTGCGCCGCTTCCATGTCGGTTTGACCCCGCCCATCGTCTTTGACTGCCGGATGAAACCGTGGTACACCGAGATCTTGGAGGTTGATCCGGCTACCAAGGCGTTAGTTGATAGCAAGTTTGACAAGATTATTCCGACGAAGTGGTGGTAAGTAATCTACCTCTCTTCAATCTGAGCTTTTGTGTACTTAAACTCTAAACGGCTAAAACCACCTTGTTCATTCCACGGCCTTGAAGCCCCCAAGCCTTTCAATTCAAAAAGGAGCAGCTCCAAGGTCAAATAGACTCTGGTGTCTTTACGCACACAGCCTGTCAGGGTCTCGCCATGATTACCCAGCGCGGCATGAAGATGAATCTTTGGCTCACCTTGGTCTAAATGAACAGAGCCAGTTTCCAGCACCTCGCAAACCGAGTCAACTTCCTTCCAAACCGGATCAGGCGGCACTACCGGCTCTCGCGGCCCGATGACTGTTCCGGCTTGGGCAAAGGCACCAATGATCTGAAACCAGCCGCTTTCAATCTGTTCCCGCAGGATGATCTCTTTCAACCCAGCAAAAAAATCCTCGCTATGATCAAAACGTACAGCAATCACCCTGCCAATTGTGCCGCTTCGGTATTCCATATTTCTTTCTCTTTGTGTTCAATGCAAACCGTCGCCAGTGCTCGTCATGGTCAGATTCCCGCTCTTCACTCCACGGAGGGCAATCATTCGTTCTGCCAGCTCGCGCACCTTAGATGCTTGCCCTTTGACAATGGTTACTTCCAAACAGTTGTGATGATCCATGTGAACATGGGTTGAAGAGGTAATGAACTGGTAGTAGTCGTGCTGCACCTCGGTGATCCGATCTTGCAGCTTGGCCTGATGGTGATCATAAACCAAAGAAACCACACCAACTACCTCGCTGTCCTGTTCCCATTGCTCATTAATCAGCCTCGCTCGAATCAGATCGCGCACTGCTTCAGAACGGTTGGAGTAACTGTGCGCGTTGATGTATTCGTCAAATTGATCTAGTAACTGCTCCTCAAGGGAAACGGAGAAACGTTTCAACATAGCCTATTGCCTTTTGTGTAGAATTGGTTGGTCGCTTAACCGCTCCTTTTTCAGGAGGCATCTTCGATCTTCTTTAATCGCTCTAAAATCGCTTTGGCTTCTTGGCGGAGAGCAGCGGGTAGGCTTTGATCTTTTTCTGCTTGGCGTAAATATTGCTGCGCCTGCTTCACCCGGCCCTCGTACAGATAATATTTAGCAAGATAGAAATTACTGATTGCTGTTTTGTTTTGCCGAGACTTCAGCCGCCCCAGCTCATAATAAACTTGAGCATAATCAGGCATGGCTTTAGCTGTTTGTAGATAGAGTTGCTCTGCTTCAATTAGACTTCCTTTTTTTTCTAAGGCCCGTGCTAGTTGAAAGGCTGCATAGCTATCTATCGAATCGCGTTGATGCGCTTGGCGGAGTAAAGCTAGAGCCTTATCAAGCTGTCCTGCATCCAGATATATTGTTGCTAGATCAATATCAAGAATATCTTTGCCCGGATATTCATGTCGTATCTGCTCCATCTGCTCGATTGCCTTGCCAAATGCCATGTCTCTTGCGCTGAGTAGAGCCAAGCCATAGCGCGCCAAGGCACTTTCTTCCTTGTCTTTATCGGAGGCAATAATACTGGCACACCATCTGCGCATATCTTCCGGCTCTAAGGCTTGGCTCAAGACCCGATACTTGAAGCGAAGAAAGGGAAAACTATCGGAGGAGCGAACCTTGCTCTTTCGAGCCGTAGTCTGGCTATGCTCTAGTTCTAGTAAGGACTGTACATAATGGAGGCGGTCTTCAGGATTTGGGTGCGTAAGCAAGTACGGTGGGAGTTGCTCAGAGCGATAGCGGCTAATCCGGCGCATAGCTTTGAGCATTTCTTCCATTGCCGCAGGATCTCGGCCCATGTCGCGCATCCAGTCAAAGGCTAACCGGTCAGCCTGTTCTTCGTCTTGGCGAGAAAAACTCAGTCCTGCGGTTGCGCCAGCAGCTAGTGCCCCGGTGAGAATCCCTTGGGTGAGAGCAGGATTGCCTGCGGCTAAACTGGCGAGACCAAACAACATGCTCAGGGCAGTTACTTTGCCCTGTTTGGCCATCCGCAAAGCAATATGGCGGCTGACTACATGGCCAACTTCATGGGCCATGACACTGACGAGCTGATCCTCATTCTTTATGGTACTGATTAGGCCACTGTTAAAGAAAATCAGGCCAGAAGGCGCAGCAAAAGCGTTAAATTGATCATTTTTAATCACAAAAAAATGATAATCAAAATACTGTGGCCCCGCAGTTTCAAGCACTTCTTTGCCCAAATTATTGATGTATTCAGATATATCAGGGTCATCCAGCACCTTAAATTCACTACGAACAGCATAGAGCAGCTGTTCGCCGACCAGCCGCTCTTCGCCGATGCTAAAGCTATAGGCAGGAAGGGGCAGCAGGAGCTGGACAGTTACTAATACAGTCGTGGCATACTGAAGCAGTTTAGTCAGCTTTATCTTCATTTTGGTCAATATACTGCGTTGTCAGCAGATAAAATACGTTTGAGAAACATTACTCTGTCAGCAGGGGCTACGTCAAGCGGGCATCGCTGCTTTTACATCGAAAAAATAGCAACTATCAGCCAAGCTAATTCAGAGCATAACTATTATCTATTTGACTGAATCAAAAAAACAGCTTAACTTAAAAAAATTTTTCATTTCTCTTACACGTGCGAACTATTATTTTTTTGTTAGAAAAAACAAAAAAGTACGTATCGATTTTTTTCAGCAAAACTTTTCCAGCACAAAAATGTAATATTTTTTCTTCTTGACAATCAAGTGATTTTGATTTTCACTGGGAGAAATTCATGCAGCCAAAAGGGCTGAGGCTGGTTTAGCAATTCAGCACTGATAGAATATTATGGACAGTTATATTATTATAGGTTTTACGGCCTTTTTAGGGACTATTTTTGCAGGTGGTGCTATCCTCTTGGCTAGGCTGCTTTCCTTTCGCTCTCCAGAGAGTGTGCGCAAGCGACAGGCCTATGAATGTTCGGAAACACCCATCGGCGATGCCCGTATCCGGTTCAAAGTTGCGTACTACATCTTTGCCTTGCTTTTCCTCCTTTTCGATATTGAATCGCTTTTTCTTTTTCCCTGCATGAAAATTTTCCGGGCAGTCGCCACTGGCGCAGTAGGTGCGGTTACCATCAATCTGCTGTACCTTGAATTGTCCTGTTTTATCTTTATTCTGTTCACTGGTCTGCTTTATGCGTGGCGCAAGGGGGTTTTGGTATGGGAGTAAATAACGGTGCATCCCCATTAGTACGACAGGCTGGCGAGCTGATCGAACAAATTCCCGGCGGCATTAAGCTGGTTGACGCAGTCGAATTGCTGGTAGCTTGGGGCCGAGCCAATTCTGTTTGGCCACTGGTTTATGCCACATCCTGCTGCGCAATTGAGATGATGTCTACTATTGCCGCCCGGCATGACTTAGCTCGTTTTGGTTACGAGGTTATGCGAGCTAGTGTTCGTCAAGCGGACATGATCATTCTTGCTGGCACCATCAGCGAAAAGATGGCTAAAAATCTCGTGACCCTTTACGAGCAGATGCCCGCCCCGAAATACATTATTGCTATGGGTTCTTGCGCTATTTCTGGTGGACCTTTTTATTATGATTCCTATTCAGTCATCAAAGGTGGAGATAGGCTCGTGCCGGTAGACGTTTACATTCCTGGTTGTCCGCCTCGGCCTGAAGCCTTGCTGCAAGGTGTTATGCAGCTTCAGGAAAAAATTAAAAAAGAAGGTCGTCGTAATCCTTGGCGGGTTGGCAGTACCTTGCAAGTTCCATTTGAAAATCTCTTTGCCAAAGCGCAAGAGGAATGGGCAGCGCAAGAAAAACAGCGGGATGAAGAGCTACGCGAGGCCAGAGAGCAGTTTCAGCGTGAGAATCCCAAGAGCACTGCCTCCAAGCCCACCCGCCAGAAAAAGGAAACCTTCCCCACCCCCACCCGAAAAAAACAGATTGCCAAAGGAATCAGCAACTGGACGCTGTTACAAACTATTCAAGAGAAATTTCCCTCTGTTGAAGTCTATGGTCATCCAAGCATCAGTCCCAAGGCTGCTGCTGAACTCGGCTCAGAGTATATTCTTGATCTTGTTGTGCCACCAGAGCAGTATCGAGCTTTTGCTGAATATGTAAAAAATGAGGCAAGTCTTGGCCTTGATTTACTTCTTCAGCTCACCTGCGTTGATTGGCAAGAGTATTTTGATGTGGTTGTTCAGCTTCTTTCAAGTCGTGATGGCCATAAACTTTTCTTCCGCAGTCGGGTTGCAAAGAATGCTGAAAACGGTGATGGTGAAATTGAGACCATTTCCGATCTGTATCGCGGAGCAGAGTGGCATGAGCGTGAGGTCTATGATTTATTTGGTGTACAGTTCCGCAATCATCCTGATCTACGACGTATATTTTTAGAAAATGACTTTCCCGGTTATCCACTGCGCAAGGATTATGATGACCCGACGCGGGTGGTGAAGAGACCGTATTGAAAGTTTGATAACAGTTGATATGATAGAAAATTTATATATCAACGCTGTTAGCTGCTTTCAAAATAATGCCATGCAAAGATTCAGGATACCAGATTTGCTTAATAAACTCATTTTAGATGGTGTGTGGCCTGATGAAAAATGGTCAACAGCTCAACTTACACAACAGGAAATTGATCCTATTATAGGTAAAGAAGGCACACAAAAATTATCTCCAAATGAGGATAAAATAGTTTTGAGTTCCCCTCCTTTTCATACCATAGCCGATGAGGTCGATCATGGTAATGAATTTTGGGTAAGTTACTTAACAAACTATGGCGAAATAGATTATAGCAACGCCTTAATAATCGCTGATTTTGGAATTGGTAGTGATTCTCCGATAATTCTTTATTATGAAAACAGTGAAGCTCCCAAGATAATGTACTTGAAGTGGTCATCTAATGGTTTAAGTATTCAGCACTCTTGGGTTTGTACACATGGCTCATTTGAGGAATTTGCGATTGATATAGGTTTATTGGATAGGGATAAGATTTAAGTGTTGCGTTTGCATTTGAGCAATGCAGATAGTTAGGAGAGATTGCCCAACCTTAGTATATGAAATCATTATATCGTAGACTGGTCTTGTTTTTTATACAATAGCTTGGCCGCACGCAGCTAAAACCATTTCCACCACATATCAAAAGCAAGGTCAAGGTATTGCGTCGATAGAAGTCTTGTATGGAGTGTTCGGTTTTGGTAGTTTGCATGGAACGCGCTGGTGAAATGGAACGTTCAACGGAAGAGCTGCACCAGTTGATACAGCATACTCTTGATTGATAGAAATTCTCTAAAATATTATCGCAGATACTGCTTCGATTAAACTGAAAAAAAATCATGCTCCACATCTCCAGAAACATTTCTATCCCCAATCATGAGGTTGAATTGTCGGCGATTCGGTCGCAGGGAGCTGGTGGGCAGAATGTAAATAAGGTGGCCTCAGCGATTCACCTTCGTTTTGACATCAATGCCTCTTCTCTACCTGACATCTACAAGCAGCGTTTGCACTGTCTTAACGATGCACGGATTAGCAAAGACGGGGTGATAGTCATCAAAGCCCAGCAATTTCGTACCCAAGAGAAAAACCGACAGGATGCGCTGGAGCGATTGCAGGAATTGATCAAAACAGTGACAGTGACCCAGAAAGCAAGAAAGCCAACGAGAGCAAGTAGAAGCTCTCAGCAAAAACTACGAGAGAAGAAGATACGGCAGGGAAGAATCAAATTGCTGCGAGGTAGAGTGGTAGAAAATTAAGCAATGTTCTGCAATACGACTGGCTATAGTCGATGGCAACGGACACGGAAAAGAACGAGAAGGCGATGACTATGCAATTAATAAATAAATATATTCCTGATAATCCTCTACCAGAAGGATTTAGGCTGCCGCTGTCAAATGACAGTGAAGCAGAAGAGTTCTTCATTAATATCGGGCCACAGCATCCCAGTACCCACGGTGTATTACGGGTAGTGGTTCGCCTTGATGGTGAAACCGTTGTAGAAGTAGTACCGCATCTGGGCTACATCCACCGTGGCATTGAAAAGATGGCAGAGAATCAGACATATATCCAGAATCTCCATCTTTCCGACCGCCTCGATTATCTTTCCGCCTTTTTCAACAATCTCTGCCTTTGCATGACTGTAGAGCAGGCCCTTGAGATTGGCATCCCAGAGCGCGGCGAGTATATTCGGATCATGATCAGTGAGCTGCAACGGCTCCAGTCGCACCTCCTCTGGTGGGGCGTTCTTGGGATGGATATGGGTGGTTTTACCACCTTTTTCTATGCCTTCCGTGAGCGTGAACTGATCAACGACATTTTTGAGGAACTCTGCGGCGCGCGCTTGACTGTCAATTATTTCCGGCCGGGCGGTTCTTCTGCTGATGTGCCAGATACCTTTATTCCACGGGTAAAGAACCTGATCAGTGCGCTTCGTAAGGTGCTGGATGAATACCAGACGCTGCTCAATAGAAATATTATTTTCTTAGAGCGCACCAAAGGCATTGGCATCCTGCCTCCTGAAACAGCCCTTTCTTATGGTTGTACCGGAGCGGTGCTGCGCGGTTCTGGAGTCAACTACGATGTTCGGCGGCACGACCCATATTCTATCTATGAGCAGTTTGATTTTGATATTCCGCTGGGCAAGACAGGCGATTGCTACGACCGTTGCCAAGTTAGAATGGAGGAGATGGAACAGTCTCTGCGCATTCTGGAGCAGGCAGTTACTCGTTTTCCAAGTGGGCCATACCGCAGCCAGCCTAAGCCGACATACAAACTGCCAAAAGGTAGCTATTACAGCCAAGTAGAAACGCCACGCGGCCTACTGGGAGTCTATATTGTTTCTGAAGGCGAGACCAAGCCGTATCGTCTCAAATACCGCTCGCCTAATTTCTCCAATCTAAGCGTTTTGAACGAAATGGTTGTTGGGCATAAACTAGCTGATTTGATCACTATTTTATCCACACTCGATTTAGTTATCCCGGACATTGACCGCTAACCAAATAGGTGAACACGTTATGATGTCTTCTGTAGAGTTTTATCCGGTCAACAATCCTATCGGCGACCTTGTCCGCAGTATTTTTCCAGAACCTGTTGCGGTTCTGATCAACGGACTGCTTGCCCTTCTCAGCCTGATGGCTTTGGTCGGCTCATTGGGTGCTGTATTAATTTATTTAGAGCGTAAGGTCTCTGCGCATTTTCAGCTTCGTCTTGGGCCAATGCGGGTTGGGCCGCATGGTCTGCTTCAGGCTGTAGCTGACGGTATCAAAGCTATTTTTAAAGAGGTTCTCAAGCCAGAAGGAGCAGATACATTTATCTTCTTCTTAGCTCCGCTTCTGCCAGTCAGTGCAGCTTTTCTTGTTTTGGCAGTTATTCCTTTTGATCACCATTTGCAAGTAGCTGATCCTGCGGGCGGCGTGTTGTATGTGTTGGGTGTATCTGGACTCAGTGTTCTTGGTATTCTCTTGGCAGGCTGGGCCTCTAATAATAAATATTCGCTCCTTGGAGCCATGCGTTCTGGCGCACAGATGGTCTCTTTTGAGATTTCCATCGCCTTGCTCATGCTGCTGATCGTGATGGTTTCTGGTACGGCTTCTTTGCGCGGTATCGTTTTGTCGCAGCAGGGTACGCTGTTTGACTGGTGGATTTTCAAATTGCCCTTTCTTGGCATCTTTGCCTTTGTCATGTATCTGATTGCTTCCACGGCTGAATTGAACAGAACTCCTTTTGACATCTCTGAAGCAGAGTCTGAGCTGACCGGTGGTTTTGCCACAGAATATTCTGGTATCGGCTTTGCCATGTTTTTTCTTGGTGAATTTGTCAACATGTTTGTTTCAGCCTGCCTAGTTACCACCTTTTTTCTCGGTGGTTTTTTTCCGCCGCTCTTAGGAGTGCCAGTGATTGACCCGATCCTAAGCCTCATCCCTGGATTTCTCTGGTTCTTTATCAAAGCCTTTGCGATTATCTTCATCTACATGTGGTTCCGTTGGACTTTCCCTCGAGTCAGAGTGGATCAACTCATGTATTTAGAGTGGCGAATCATGCTGCCAGCTAACCTGCTGCTGCTGCTGCTGTCTGGGTTGTTTGTCGCACAGGGCTGGGCAGGTTAATCTTTTAACTACAATGGGTTAAGTGTAAAACCGAGAGAGTTTGGTAGAATATAAAATATACCCTGCATGAATTTACGCTTAAACAGACAAAGCAGAGCTGCTTATCGGAAATTCAGAAGGTAATCTTGATGATAAAGATATTTACGGCTTGCGTCGCCATTTTTTACAGCCCACTTTGACTACAAACAGAGGAGATAATGGCATGAGGAGCGAACTTGAAACGCAACTCTTGCAGGAAATCGAAGAACTCAAGAGAAAAGTCAGTCTCCTTGAAGGGAAAAAGGTTTCTCCGATTCCGACCTACCAGTACAGCAAAATCCGGGATCGCGATTTAACTTCGCTGTTTGAGATTGAGCGGAATATTGATCAGCATCGATTTGATGAATGGTTTGACACGTCCATTGACATTGATCGTGAAACCGAAGCGTTCTTGGCCGAGTTGCTTGACGAGAATGCGGTTTTGATGGACAGCTATGGTGAAGAGGATTTGAAAATTAATTTTATCGGGCCGCTGCTCAAACGAGTTCGTTTTGCATCATTTGAATGGCGCATTCGAGATTTTTATGAAGTATCCATGACGTATGCCACAAGTCGTTTTGTCTTCAATGGCACTGTTGATTTCGTGGTGGCGGAAGGTTTGGTCGAGAGCAAACGCCCGTATTTTTTCATTCAAGAATTTAAACTGAGCGAAGAATATGGCAATCCTCGACCTCAACTTTTGGCTGAATTGATCAGCGCGCTGGAACTCAATGCATGGGCCACGATAAAAGGGGCATATATTATCGGAGGAAGTTGGCATTTTGTGATTCTTGAAAAACTCGCAAATGACACTTATCAATATTTTCTTTCACAAAACTTTGATGCAACCAAACTTGATGATTTGAAGCGCATCTATCAACACCTCGTTTATGTGAAACAAGAAATCATTTCAATGACCGCCTCGGACAAGCAGCGTAAGGCATAAACTATGGTTTAGTGTTCCATGCAACCATATCATAACCAAAACGATGAAAGAAACCGCCGCTAAAGAAAACGTGCTGGAGTTCGTTAGCCGTTACGTGCATAAGACGATCACCGGATTTTACACCCTGACAAAGGGGCTAGATATCACTATCAAGTATTTCGTCAATCCGAAAACGGTGATCACCCAGCAGTACCCAGAAAATCGGGAAACGCTGCAAATGTTCGACCGCTTTCGAGGGCATCTACACATGCCACATGATGAAAACGGCCAAAACGCCTGTACGGCCTGTGGCATCTGCGAAAAAGCGTGTCCCAATGGCACCATCTCTGTTCTTGCAACAAAAGATCTTGCTGGACGTAAGGTACTAGGGCAATACATCTACCGCCTTTCCCAATGCACCTTCTGCGGTCTTTGTGTGGAAGCCTGCCCCTTTGGCGCGATCACCTTGGGAAAAGATTTTGAATTAGCAGTATATGACCGCAATGAGCTGACTTGGGTTCTCAACCAGTCGGATAACACAGCTCAGGGAGCCTGATGATGAGTGATTTTATTTTTTATCTCATAGCCGGGATCATGGTGATTTTGTCCATGCTGGCTGTAAGCCTGCCTAACTTATTGCATGGTGCCGTTGCTCTTGTTGGCTCTTTTTTTGCCACTGCGGCCCTGTATATCATGCTGCAAATGGAATTTCTCGCTTTAGCGCAGATTGCCCTTTATGTTGGTGGCATTGTTATTTTCATGTTGATCATCATTTTGCTGACTAACGATCTTGGCGTAGATAACAGCCTCAGTCGAGTCAGTCTGAGTCGTCAAGTTGGAAAAAGTGCGATCATTGTTGGTCTTGTCCTCTCGTTGTTTCTGTTCTTCAAATACAATCCCTCGCAGCTGTTGACAGCAACACACCGAGCCGCACCTGTAAGCATTGATCAAATAGGTATCCGCCTGCTCTCAACCACCAATGGTTTTATTGTACCTTTTGAGGTGATCTCGCTCCTGCTCTTAGCCTCCCTGATCGGTGCGGTGGTTCTATCTCGGCGGGATACCAAAAAGGAGGAAAAATAATGACCCTTTCGCATTGCATAGCTCTGTCGCTCTTCCTCTGCGCCATCGGTATCTTTGGTATGCTCACTCGGCGTAATCTGCTTGGCATTTTGCTTTCCGTAGAGATTATCCTCAACGGAGCCAACATCAATTTTGCTGCCTTTGCCCATTTCCGGGCTGCTGATCCGGTTGCTGGTGCAGTGTTTCCGGTCTTTGTCATGGCGGTTTCCGCCTGTGAAATTGCTGTCGCTTTGGCTATCATTATTTCTATGTATCGCCGCAAAAAACGGCTGGATGTTTACCGGCTGGAGGAACTTCATGGCTGATTTCATTTTTTTTCACAGCTATCTGATTCTATTCTTTCCGCTGCTCAGTTTTGCGGTCATTGGGCTGGGCCATATTCACTCGGATAACCGTTTTGTGGCGAAGTTGGCTATCACGCTGTCGAGTCTGTCAATGGGCTATGCGCTCCTGACCACGCTCGCCTATCTGATTCGGCTTCCTCATTTGCCTGAGAGAACGATGTTGGCCTACAATGTGGCTTGGCTCAATTTTTCGCCGGGCCTGACCGCCAACTTAGGCATGTACCTTGATCCGATTTCGGTGATGATGCTCGTAGTGGTCACAGTAATTTCCCTTTTAGTCAACATCTACTCAGTTGGTTATATGAAGGACGACCGCTCCTTCAACCGTTTCTTTGCCCTGCTGGCCTTGTTTTCTTTCTCGATGCTCGGCTTAGTCACCTCTGGCAACATTCTTCAGATGTTTGTCTTCTGGGAGCTGGTTGGTGTCTCTTCGTATTCGTTGATTGGCTTCTGGTATGAAAAGCCATCAGCCGTGGCTGCCTCGAAAAAGGCCTTCATTATTACCCGTTTTGCTGATGCTTTTTTTCTGCTCGGTATTATCTTAGTTAGCTTTTACAGCCAGAGTTTCAGCTTTCAGACCTTGAACAGCCCAGAGACTGCTGTTTTGCTCAACCGAACTGTTGTCATTGCTGGATTTCCTCTCAATCTGCTCACCCTTGCTACTCTGCTGATCTTCACAGGCGGTTGGGGTAAATCAGCCATGTTCCCGCTTCATGTCTGGCTACCAGACGCGATGGAAGGTCCGACTCCAGTTTCTTCCATTATTCACTCGGCAACTATGGTTGTGGCTGGTGTGTATTTGACCGCCCGGATGTTTCCGCTTTTTGCGGCCTCAGAGAGTACGCTCTTTTTCATCCAATGTATCGGAGCCTTCACCGCCTTATTTGCGGCGGTCATTGCCATCACCCAGATGGACATCAAGCGTATTCTCGCCTTTTCAACGCTGTCCCAGCTTGGCTATATGATTTTTTCGTTGGGTGCAGCCAAGGTTTGCGCGGAAGGCGGTCATCATGGCCCAGTAGTGAATCTGCTTGGCTATTCTGCGGCCATGTACCATGTTTTCACTCATGCCTTTTTCAAGTGTATGCTCTTCCTTGGCGCGGGCGCAGTGATTCATGCTGTTCATAGCAACGATATTCTGAAGATGGGCGGCTTAAAGAAGCTCATGCCGCGCACCTATTGGTCGCTGCTCGTTGCCTGCCTTGCCATCGGTGGTATATTCCCCTTTAGCGGTTTTTGGTCGAAGGATATGATTTTGCTTGCCTCCTTGCAGTCTGGCCATTATGTCACTTTCTTGGTAGGACTGATCACTGGTGGTCTAACAGCCTTCTATATGTTCCGTTTCTTCTTCTTGATCTTCCACGGTGAAGCCCGCTCGCAGCTCCATCATGTTCATGAAGATCCGTGGATGACGTGGCCGATTATGGCTTTAACCGTGCCGACCATTTTTGCAGGTCTGCTGGAACATACCTTTGTTGAGCAGGTTCTGCCGCCGCATCTGAGCGAAGCCAGCCATTTTGCTCATCCAGCGTGGTTGCCTTGGTTAGCCACCTTAGTAGCCATAGCCGGTATTGGCGGTGCTTGGGTGCTTTATGGTGCAGGCAAGACAGAAAAAGCTACTGCCTTGAAAAAAGCCTTTGGTTCCTTACACACCATAGTGCAGGATAAATTCTATATCGACGAGGTGTATCTTTTTGTCACCCACAAGATCATTTTTGCGCGCATTGCCGCGCCGATTAAATGGTTTGACCGGCATGTCGTTGACGGCGCAATGAATCTGTGCGGTTGGCTCTTGCAACTTGGTGGCAGAATTGTGCGGCTGGTGCAGTCAGGGCAGCTCCATTTCTATCTTGGTGCAACCGTCGTTGGTCTCATTGCTTTGCTTTTCATGGGTCAATAAGCGATTTTACTGAGAGATTCAATGGAATGGGCAAGCGTCATCAGCAACCCTCTGCTGCAAAATCTGCCGTTCAAGATCGAGCTGAATAAATGGGGAAAAATCCTCATGAGTCCGGCGAGCAACAATCATGGCCGCCTTCAATATGAGGTGGGCAGCCGAATTGATCGGTCTAAAGGCAGCGGCAAGATTATCATGGAATGCTCCATCCAGACCAGTGATGGAGTTAAAGTTGCTGATGTCGCTTGGGCTTCTGACGCTTTTATTGCAAAATACGGCTACAGCACTCCCTACATTAAAGCTCCTGAAATCTGTGTAGAGATAACGTCTCCTTCTAACTCAGCAGGTGAGATTGAAGAAAAAGTGCAGCTTTATCTCGCAAAAGGAGCGATAGAAGTTTGGATTGTGAACGAAAACGGGCAGACTGCGTATTATGCGCATGAAGGTCAGATTGCTAACAGCGCAGAGGTTCCGGTTTAAGGGGATGGGCCAGCGCATTTGCGGTTCGGAACAAGGCGTTGGTAATGGTGAGCAAAATACGGCAATGATATTGACCGATTTTTTTGCCGCAATAAAAGAACGCGAAAGAAAACATGCTGACAGATTAGTGAATCGTGAAAAAATCCGGTCAGCACAAAACGAATTGATTGCAATAAAGCTATGAACACCATCAGCCGCAACGGAGCATCACTATTATGAACGGATCATTTTTGTTAACCATGATCTGGGCTATCCCATTCATCACCGCAGTGGCCCTGTTGCCGGTCTGCCGAGACGACCATCGACGGATCAAAATGATCTCTTTGGTCGGGAACTCCTTGAATCTCCTTTTGGTGATTGGCCTAACCTTTGCCTTTATCAACGTATCAACAGGGCACCCAGTCGCGGCAGGAGCAAAGGCAAGTCAGTTTTACTTCACCGCCCAAGTGCCGTGGCTCCAGATGATGCACATTGAGTACAACATCGGCGTGGATGCCATCTCTGTCCTCATGATGCTCCTCACCGCGATAGTTATCTTCTGCGGCGTATTAGCAAGCTGGGGCGTGGAGAAACAGGCAAAAGAGTTCTTTGTCCTGCTCAACGTGCTGGTGGCCGGAGTCTATGGCGTGTTTGTCTCGGTTGATCTCTTTACCTTCTTTGTCTTTTACGAGATCGCGGTACTGCCTATGTACCTGCTGATCGGCCTTTGGGGCACGGGCAAGAAGGAATATGCATCTATGAAGTTAACCCTGATGCTGGTTGCAGGCTCTGCTTTCATTCTCGCTGGTATCCTTGCGCTGTACTTTGCCTCTGGCCTGAACACCTTTGATCTGCAACTACTTTCCCAGCATCACTTCTCGCCTCAGTTTCAGTACTGGGTCTTTCCAATCATCTTTGTTGGTTTTGGTGTACTGGGCGCATTGTATCCCTTCCATACATGGTCGCCAGATGGCCACGCCTCTGCGCCAACAGCAGTCTCTATGCTTCATGCTGGCGTATTGATGAAGCTCGGCGGGTATGGCTGTCTCCGGGTTGGTATGTATCTTTTGCCAGAAGGAGCCAATATGTGGATGTCCTTCTTCTTGGTTCTCGTCACCATTAACGTCCTCTACGGCGCATTTGGTGCGATTAAGCAGACGGATCTCAAATATATCACGGCCTATTCTTCCGTTTCCCACTGCGGCTTGGTGCTCTTTGGTTTTACCGCGCTGACCTTCACTGGCATCAAAGGTGGCGTGCTTCAGATGATTTCGCACGGTTTGATGACTGCTCTCTTCTTCTGTCTGATTGGTATGATCTACGGTAGAACGCACACTCGGACAGTGAGCGAGATGGGCGGCCTGATGAAGGTCATGCCATTCCTCTCTGTGGCCTATGTCATCGTTGGTCTGGCTGGTCTTGGTCTACCAAGTCTGTCTGGTTTTGTTGCCGAGGCCAACGTCTTTGTTGGCTCGTTCAGTAATCCGACAACGCTGAATCGTATCTGTACTGTTCTTGCAGTTCTTTCCATCGTGGTGACTGCTGTCTATGTCCTCCGAGCAGTCAATGGCTTGGTCAACGGGCCAATTGCTGATCGTTTCCTCACCCTGACCGATGCTTCGCCGCTGGAAAAGATTCCAGTGACGATCCTGCTCTTCTGTCTCTTTGGCATGGGTATCCTACCCGGCTGGATTGTTGATTTGGTCAACGAGGCAGTGCATCCCATTTACAACAACCTGATGCGTTAAACCATGAAGCTTCTTCTGCCGGATATTCTGCTCGTCCTACTGGCTGCCCTGATCATGGGCTATGACCTGTACCGGGGCAAGGTCAACCTGAATTCTTCCAAGCCGTTTCATCTGGCGTGGATGGGCTTGGCTGTGATTTTTGTTGTGCTGGCACGACTACCGTATGATCAGACGGTAATGTATCCGGGTGGTTATCAGGTTACAGGTGCAGCGTTACTGTTTAAGCAGGTCTTTGTCCTGTCTGCGTTCTTTACGGTGCTGCTCTCTCAGTCCTATTTCCTACCAAACGGTAACTACCGAGGAACCCTCAAGCATCAGAGCGAATTCCTCTGCATTATTCTGCTCTGTACCTTTGGGATGTTCACTGTGGTCTCGGCCACAGACCTGTTGACCCTGTTTGTTGGCATGGAGCTATCAGCGATTCCGCTCTATGTTCTCAGCGGCTTTTACAAAGACGACGATCTGTCACTTGAGGCATCAACGAAATACATGATGATGGGCGCAGCGTCCACCGGCCTGATGCTCTTTGGTCTCTCCTTCTTCTATGGCGCGGCTGGCTCTGTCACCTTTGCTGCCATCGCCAAGGTCTGCACCGCCAATCCTAGCGAACCGCTTCTTCGCTTAGGTGTCCTCTTTGTCTTAGCAGCGATTGGCTTTAAGCTGACCATGTTTCCGTTTCACATGTGGGCACCAGATGTCTATGAAGGCGCGCCAAGCCCAGTTACTGCCTTTATTTCTGTCTCTTCCAAGGCAGTCGCTATAGCCTTTCTGCTCATCCTGCTCTATGGGCCGCTGGCTGCTTTGCACAGCTCACTGCAGCCGATCATTCTGATCTTGGCTGCTGCAACTATGACCGTGGGTAATCTTGGCGCAATGAAACAGGAACGGCTGCGCCGCTTCATGGCCTACTCTTCCATTGCCCAGGCCGGATATATTGTCATGGCTCTGGCTGGCGATGCAGGCAGCGCACGTTCTTCAGTGATCTTTTATCTCTTTGTCTATGCAGCGGGAAACTATGCGATCTTCTTTATTATGTCTGCCATTGGCCGCAACGGTGAAGAAGAGCGCAGCGGGCTACAAGGCTTAGGCAAGAACAACCCTGGTTTAGCAGCAATCCTCATGCTGACGGCCTTCTCCTTGGCTGGCATTCCACCGCTGGCTGGTTTTATGGGCAAGTTCTTCCTCTTTGCCGCAGCAGCCAAGGAAGGCTATTATGCAATGGTGGTCTTCGCTGCCCTGAACTCCACCATCTCCTTGTATTATTATCTGCTCTTAGTAAAGGAAGCCTATATCATTCAGCCCGCCGAAGAGACGAAAGCTCTTCGGCTCGATGCCGTGCAGGTCTGTAGTCTTTTCCTCCTCACTGCGGTCATGCTGCTAGCAGGAATCCTGCCTTCTATCAGTGGTGATATTTTGGCAGTGGTAGGCTAACGTCTCGGCTTCCCCTCTCAGGCTACGCTGCTGCTCCTATTTCACCCACCATGTCCAGAGTAACTGATAGGGGTTGTAATAGAGCGGCAGTTTATCTGGCATGTTAAACTTATTAGCAAACGCCACCCGATGATAGGCCAAATACCAGTTTGGCACCATATAGTAGCCATACCACAGCACTCGATCCAGAGCTTTACAGGCGGCGGTGAGGTCGTCCTGCGTCTCAGCATAAATCAGCGAGTCAACTAGACTATCTACAACCGGCGACGTGATGCCTGCCAAGTTACTGCCTCCTTGTCGCTCGGCAGAGGCAGAAGTCCAGTAATCGCGCTGCTCGTTGCCCGGTGACTGCGACTGGCCAAAGGTGCTAACGACCATATCAAAATTGAAGCTCTTCACCCGATCCTCATACAAAGCCGGATCAATCATCCGATAGCTGGCTTTCACACCTAACTTGGTAAGGTTCTTGATGTACGGAGCCATGACCCGATCAAAGAAGTCTTGGGTGAGGAGGATTTCAAACTCTAATTTGCTTCCATCCTTGGCAGTGAGTACCCCATCTTTCATCTGCCAACCATCCTCGGTCAGAAGCTGCTGGGCCTTGCGCAGATTACCACGTAGGCTATTGGGAGCCTTGGTGCTTGGTGGCGTGAGCGGCTCTGTAAAGACTTCCGCTGGCATCTCGCTTGGATACTTCTCTTGCATCGGCTTGAGCAGCTTTAGCTCGGCTGCACTGGGCAGGCCAGTTGCAGCCAGCTCAGAGTTGCTGAAATAGGAATTTGCTCTGGTGTACTGATTGTAGAACAGGGACTCGTTAGCCCATTCAAAGTCAAAGGCAAGACCCAACGCCTGCCGCACCTTGCGACTCTTGAAGATAGGTCGGCGAGTGTTAAAGACAAAGCCCTGCATCCCTGCATTGTTGTGATGCGGAAAGCCTTTCTTGATCAGCTTACCACTGTCAAAGAGGCGGCCCGTAAGGTCGCGCTGCCACTGCTTGGCAACATTGACCCACATGAAATCAAAGTCGCCTGCCTTGAACGCCTCTACACCAACAACCTGATCTTTAAAGTACTTGATCGTGATGGTGTTAAAGTTGAATGTACCTTTGCGGACAGGGAGATCAGCAGCCCAGTAGTTTGGATTCCGCGCATAGGTGATAGACTTGCCTGGATTCACGTCCTTAACAAGATACGGCCCGCTGCCGACTGGTGGCAGGAGCGGGTTCTTTGCCTTGTCACCAAAGCCATTCTCCTCATAGAACTTCTTGTTCAGCACTGGGAGCTGGGCAGCAATCATGTGCAGCTCGCGGTTGACCTTGGCAAAGTTGAAGCGTACCTTTAACGGCCCCAGTATCTCTGCACTGCTAATGTCCTGAAGATACATCTGGTAAGAAGGGTGGGCCTTGTCGCTCTTCAGGGTATCTAGGGTGTATTTCACATCCTCGGCAGTTACAGAACGACCATCCGAGAACTTGGCCCGCTCGTCAATGGTAAAGGTGACGGACTTCTTGTCCGCCGCTACCTCGATGTCCTTAGCAAGCAAACCATAAGCAGCAAACGGCTCATCCAAGCTCGCCACAGCCAGCGGCTCAAAGACAAAGCTGTCTAGTCCGAATGGTGCAGTTCCCTTCAGGGTATAAGGGTTCATCTTGTCAAAGCTGCCTAGGTCATGCAGCGTCAGACTGCCGCCCTTTGTTGCGGCTGGTGATGTGTAGTCAAAGTGACTGAACCCAGCAGGGTATTTCAGCTTGCCATCAATAGAGACTCCGTGCACAGCAAGGCTGGCTGCTGGAGCAAGGAAAGCAAGGGCGGCCACTATCAGGCCGGAGAGAAGAGTCTTGAGCATGGTATTTGATTCCGCTGTTAAGAGTTAGCAGGTTGCAAGTTTCTCAACTATAGTCTAAATGGTGTTATCGAACAAGTTCTACAGGAGAGGAGAAGCGCGTTATGGATCCAGTCACGTTAGCAATTATCAACGGCATCGCCTGTGGAATGGCAAGTGCCATAGTCACGGCAATACCTAATGCCTACAGCGGCTTCCAAGCATTGTTGCAGCGCAAGTTCGGCAAGGACAGCGCGCTGCTCAAGTCAGTGCAGGAACTAGAGCAGAACCCAGACTCTGCCGGGCGCAAGATAACCGTGCAGGAGGAGGTGGAGAAGAGCGGGGCGCACCGGGACGAGGAGCTGCTGGCTGCTGCTGGCAAGCTACTGGAGTTGCTCAAGGCAATGCAGCCGCAAGCAACGTATCACGCTGTGCAGACTGGCTCCGGGGCAGCGGCGCAAGGGCACGGTGCGGTTGCTGCTGGTGCGGGTGGCATTGCGGTGGGCGGCAATGTGCATGGCGGTATCAACAAGCCGGGCGGCAAGAGGCGGAGAGATGAAAAAGAAGAGGAGAAGTGAGAAGCACCTCAAGGCAAGCAACAGCGGCTCTGGGGCAACAGCGCAGGACGGCGCGGTTGCTGCTGGTGACAACGGCGTAGCGGTTGGCGGCAACCTTACTACCATCAACAACTACGGCAGCCAGCATTCTGCCCAGCCTCCTCCCCCGCCCTACCAACTCCCTGACTTAGATGACCACTTCCTCGGTCGTGACAAAGAGCTTGCCGAGCTGCTGCCTCTGCTCCTGCCGGGCAAGGTGGTGACGCTCTGCGGGCCAGGCGGCATGGGCAAGAGTGCCTTGGCAGCGCAGGCGGTGAGCAAGCTGGAGGCTGACCGCTTCCCGGACGGCATTGTCTTTCACACCTTCTATGGTCATCCGCAGACAGAGATGGCCCTGCGCAGCATTGCCGAGGCATTTGCCATCAAGCCGGAGCCGAGCCTTGATATTGCCGTGCGTAATGCCCTCTCAGGCAAGAAGGCGTTGCTCATCCTCGATGGTGCGGAGGATGCCAAAGACCTGCCTGCGGTGCTGCGGCTGCGCGGCTCCTGCGGGGTGCTGATCACCACCCGCAGCAGGAAGGATGCGCTGGCGGTGCGCTTGAACATCAAGCCGCTGGACGACAAGCCCGCAGCAGAACTGCTGGCAGCGTGGAGCGGGCAGGCCATTGATGCCGAGACCACGCAGCGCATCTGCGCTCTGCTGGGCGGGCTGCCAGTGGCGGTGCGCATTGTCGGCCATTATCTGCGCAGCACAGATGAGCCTGCGGCAGAGTACCTGCGCTGGTTGGACAAGGAGCCGCTCGGCCAATTGAGCAAGGGCAAGCACCGGACAGAGAGCGTGGCCGTGCTCCTCCGGCGCAGCGTAGCGCAGGTGAGCGACGATGCCCGGCAGGTGCTGGCACTGGCAGGCACGCTCGCTTATGTGCCAATCAGCGGTTCACCGGTGGCGGTCATTCTCGATGATGATGACGAACGCTGCCGTGATGCCCTGAACGAGCTGGTCAATTACGGCCTACTGGAGAGGCAGAAGGAACGCTGGCAGGTAAGCCACGCTCTGATTCATACCTACGCCCGCACCGAGCTGGCACTGAGCACGGAGAGCTTGGAGCCGCTGGCAGGCTGGTACATTGCTTTCTGCAAGGCTGCGAGCAATGAAGGCTTGAAGGGCTACGCCCGCCTTGATGCGGAACGGGCGCACTGCCTGCGGCTGATGGAGAGCTGCCTTGAAAGCGAGCTATTGGCAGCAGTGAATAATTTAGCAGAAACAATCTCCACGTACTTAGACCGGCAAGGCTATTGGACGGAGAAACTGGCCGCCCTTGATATGAATTTGACTGCGGCCCGGCAGTCAGGCAAACGCAGTCACGAGGGGGCGTGTCTGAATAACCTTGGGCTAACCTGCTGGCGGCGTGGCGAGCTTGATAAAGCATCGGCATACTATGAGCAAAGTTTGCCGATATGGCGCGAGCTTGGCAACAGGAAGGATGAAGGCTCGACCCTGAACAACATCGCCACGATTTACCATGATCAGGGCAAGCATAATAAGGCTGTGATCCAGTACAAGCAAAGTCTGACGATATGCCGGGAGGTTGGCGACAGAGAGGGTGAAGGTGCGACCCTGAATAATCTCGCCGGAGTTTATTATGACCAAGGCGACTGCGAGCAAGCCTTGACCTATTATGAGCAGAGCCTTCGTATCGCACGGGAAGTTGGGCATAAACCACTGGAAGGCTCAACATTGAACAACATTGCCTCGATCTACGACGAACAGGGCAAGCCTGCAAAGGCATTGGAATGTTACAAGCAATCTTTGGCGATACATCAGCAGCTTGGTGACAGGGCTGGAGAAGCGGAGTTGTGTTGGAACATCGCAAAATTCTATTTCCATAAGGGAGACCGTGCCAAGGCAGATGAATATATGAGCCAAGCTATGCAACTTGCAAAGACCATCGACCAATCTTTAGTGGAGAGATGGCGCAAGACATTGGCACAGGTGCAGGCAAAGCGGCAGGTCGTTTCTGGGCATGGCGGCCCGGTGTAGGGTCACGGCGCGCCGTGACCTTACGGGATTCACCACGAGCCTACCCAAGCCGACCATTGGTGTCTCCACCAACGACAGACAGCAGCAGGCTGGGGCAATCCGTATGCACAGGCTCATACACCTCGTATGCACAGGCTCATACGCTCCGTATGCACAGGCTCATACACCTCGTATACGCCTGTGCAAGTTTACAGACAAAGGTTGCCTGACAGGGCCTTATGCAACCTATTGAACCAACCTTAATGCAACACCCAGCAATGACTGAACCATCTTCCCGCCGCCTCACGTGGCTGATTCTGGGCCTCGCCTTGGCCGTGCGCCTGCTGATGAGCAGCCACTTCCTTCTCAGCCAAGATGAAACCAATTACTGGCAGTGGAGCCGCTACCTTGACATCGGCTATTATGACCACCCGCCCATGATTGCTTGGACGATCTGGCTGGCAGGGCGGCTCTTTGGCCAGACAGAGTTTGCCGTCCGCCTGCCGACCATCCTTGGTATCAGCATTGCTTCGTTGTATCTCTGCCTGCTCGCGGCCCGCTGCTTCTCGTGGCGCATTGCCCTGCATACGGCCCTTGCCAGTCAGTCCATCCTCCTGTTCAACGGTGCTGCCCTGATTGCCACCCCAGACGGACTCCTCCTGCCGTGCTGGGCTGCGGCCTGCTATCACGCTGCCCTTGCCGCAGAAGAGGACAAGGCGCGGCAGTGGCTGCTCACTGGCCTGTGCTTCGGCCTTGGGCTGCTCTCTAAATACACGATGCTGCTCTTTCTGCCCTTGCTCTTCCTCTCTCTCATGAGTAGCAGCACGGGTCGGCAGCGGCTTATGACGTGGAAACCGTGGCTGGGCTTGCTGGCTGGGCTGTTGCTCTTCACCCCAGTGCTTATCTGGAATGCGCGCCACAACTGGGTGACGTTCCGGCACGTGCTCTTCCAAGGCGGAGCCAACAAGAGCACCCTGTTCACGGTGGATTATCTTGCGGAATTCTTCGGCAGTCAGGCTGGGCTGCTCTCGCCAGTGCTGTTCTGCTTTCTCGTGGCGGCGTGGCTGCGTGGCTGGCGCAACCGAGAGAATCAGCGCGACCTACTCCTCTGGATGTCCTTGCCCGGCTTTGTCGTGTTCAGCCTGCTGGCCCTGCATGTGCGCATCTACGGCAACTGGCCTGCTCCGGTTTATCTCACCGCCCTGCCGCTGGCGGCTGGCCTGTATGCGGGCCGTCGCTGCTGGAACTTCGGTCTTGGTCTGGCGTGGGTGATGTCAGCGGCCGTCATGCTGCAAGTGCTTTATCCTGCACTACCAGTCCCTGCCGAACATGATAGGACAGCGCACGAGACCAAGGGCTGGGACGAGCTGGGCCGAAAAGTGGCGCAGATGCAGCAAAGAATGCCTAGGCCAGACAAGACCTTTATCTTTGGCCTGCGCTATCAGTTTGCCAGCGAGTTAGCCTTTTATGTGCCAAACCAGCCGCGCACCGTGTCCATTAACCGCTGGTCGCGGCCTAATGTCTATGACTTCTGGTTTGATGACCAGATGCTGCTTGGTATGGATGCTCTTGGAGTCTATGAATATAAAGGAATGGATGCAATGCTACGGCAGGTATTCAACAGGGTGCTCCCAGAACGAAAGTTTGTGCTGTATCGCACTTCACCGTGGTTTGGTAAGGAAGCTGTGCAGACCTTGTATCTTGTTAGATGCTTTGGCTTCAAAGGCGGGCTGCGCTGGCAGCCCAAAGATCCTAGGGATATTCGGACTGCCATACCAGAATAAGGTTGGTCAGGAAGGTGGTTCGGTCAGCAGAATAATGCAGGTCTTGCAGTCCCGACTCAGGCGGTCAAGAATCAGGTAGTCAAAGATGAATCTGCGTGACAGCACCTTCAGCACAAAGGGCACCCCTTCTTGCTTGGCTGCTGCCTCTGAAATCTGGATTAAATCACCGGGCAAAGGCACTGGCTGTGAGACTGGCACCTTGAAGGCAAAGATATTCTGCTTCAAGCTGCCATCTATCACCACATCGACCATCACCAAATAGGTTTCCATACGTCCTCCTTGGTTTCAGTTGGATTACGCCTTGTAAAGATGCTCTACATTCTGTAAGCGCTGCACTACTGTTTCTCGGCCTAGGGTGAGGAGAATATCAAACATGCCTGGCCCGGCCAGTTGGCCTGTCAGTACGGTGCGCATTCCGTTAATCAGCACGCCCGGCTTGATCTCTAGTTCCTCAGCAAGGGCACGAGTGCTCTCCTCTGCGCTTTCCTTGCTGAACTCAGGCAAGGCCGCGAACCGTTCAGCCAGCAGGGGCAGCCATGTCTTCAGGTCAGGATATTTAAGGATGTTCTTCTTCAGCGGTGCCTCTTCTACCTCATAGTCATCCGCAAAGTAGGCTCGGCCTCGTGTGGCAAAGTCGCAGACCGTGTGGAAGCGGTCGCGGATCAAAGCCAAGGTAGCAAGGAACCAGTCCTTGCGCTCGCTTTCATAGACCTCGTCCCACAAACCCTGCTTGATGAAATCATGTTTGACCATTGCAGCCAGCTCATCAATGGGCAAGGCATGAAGGTATTGGGCATTGATGGAGATGAGCTTGGGGTCAGTGAAGAACTTTGGGTCATCCTTCTGATGGTTGAAGACGGAGTTCACCTTGCTGATGCGCTCTAAGCTGAAAGCATCAATCAGCTCCTCGCGGCTGAAGATTTCCTGCTCAGTGCCTGGATTCCAGCCCAGCAGGGCAAGGAAGTTGCACAAGGCCCACGGAATAAAGCCTTTGTCCCGGTAGAACTGCACTGCAACAATCTCACCGTGGCTGCGCTTGGAGATCTTGCGCTTCTGCAAGTCCAAGGTCAGCGGCATATGGGCAAAGACTGGCTGCGGTGCGCCTAATGCTTCGTAAAGGAGCACTTGCCGGGTGGTGTTGCTCAGGTGGTCTTGGCCACGGAGAATGTGGGTGATGCGGTCGCGAATATCATCCACCACATTGCAGAGTAAGTAGAGCGGCTTGCCGTTGGAGCGGACTATGACAAAGTCCTCAACATCGCTATAGGCCCGCTCAATAGTGCCTAAGACCTTGTCTTCGTAGGCGACCTTGCCTTGCCGCTCTGGTACTTTGAAGCGGATAACATAGGGTATGCCTTGCCGCTCTTTTTCCTCAATCTGCTCCGGGCTGAGATGGCGACAGGTACCGTCATAGCCGACCTCGTCTTGCTTGGCAGCCATTGCCGCCTCACGCTTGCGCTCCAGTTCCTCTTTGGTGCAGAAGCATTTATAGGCATGACCGGCAGCCAGTAGCTGCTCTGCGGCCTTGCAATGCTCGTCAGCAAACTCGGTCTGGAAATACGGGCCTTCGTCCCAATCTAAGCCGAGCCATTCTAGGCCGTCAAGGATGCCGTCAATTGACTGCTGGGTAGAGCGTTCCTCGTCAGTATCCTCGATGCGTAGAACTAATTTGCCGTTGTTCTTCCTCGCCCAAAGCCAGTTCAGCAGCGCAGTACGAGCACTGCCAATATGGAGATAACCGGTAGGACTGGGGGGAAAACGGACACGAACTTCCGTCATGGTGCTGCTCCTTTATTGCTCAGAATTGGAGATTTCGTTGATATATATTTCGATAGTACGTGTGCGTCAAGCTGACATCAGGTTGAAAGGGTTTTCAGCTCATAGAGGCTGATCTTTCGGTCAACAGTCACCAGCACCATTGATTCGATCTTGGCTTGGGCAATGAGCAGGCGGTCAAACGGGTCGTGATGATGACAAGGAAGCTGACTGAGGCCATAGATATGGGCCAGCTCTATCGGCAGCATGATCAAGCCGTTCTCTTTGGTCTGCGTTTCTATCAGCTCCGACAATGCCGCCCTGAGCTGAAGTTTGCCCAACTGCTGCTTGATCTGGATTTCCCAAGGAGAAACATGGCTCAGATAGAGCTGATTATCAGGATCACGACAGGCATCGTAAGCAGCCGGAGGCACTTTCTCAGGTTCCGAGTTCAGCCAGAGGAAGATATGCGTGTCCAAGAGCAGTTTCATGCGGCATCACCTGACCAGAACGTATCTGGCAGCGCATCGTCAAAATCCTCGCTGATCTCTATCCGCCCTTTGAATTGGCCGAACTGCCGCTTGACTGGCACCTTTGCTGGCGGTTCTACCTGCTCATAGAGCACAATCACCCTGACTGTGCCGTGCTGTATGTCATGAGGCAGTTTCAGGCGTATCTCACGTTGCGCTGTCACCTCTGCCTGCATTTCCAGAGCCTGCATATCTTTTTCTCCTCGTATGGTATTCCCTTCAGTGCGGTTGGGCAAGTAAGTTCAGGCGTAGGGAATTGCTCCCTCATTCAATACTGCCTCGCAAGCAGCCTTGCCCCTTCCGCCTTTTGTCATTCAAGTGGCGCGGGAAATCTCGATAACGCTTGTGAGATAATCTCACAACTGCTTGTGACTTTAACTCGATAGTGCTTGTGGGCCAGACTCATAAACGCTTGTGAGTTAATCTCGATAGTGCTTATGACTTTATCTCACCAACGTTTGCGAGTAGGAGTGAAAAATCTTTCGCCTCTACTCCTGTCCGCTCCTTACCCTGAAAAGCCACTGGCCTGCTTTTTTGCAGTTGTCGGCAGGGATGAATCCCGTTATAGTGCTTGCTTTGTGAGGAAAAATCAACATTTTTATAATGTCTGCATATAAAGAATATACTACAAGGGGAAAACCATGAAAGTGCTGATCAGCGACAATCTTGCGCCTATCGGAGAGAAGATACTCAAAGAAGCAGGATTGGAAGTAGATGTGAAGACCGGTCTGCCACCGGAAGAGCTGAAAGCGATCATTGCCGATTACGACGGCTTAGTGATTCGCAGTGCCACCAAAGCGCGGGCGGACATCATTGAGGCGGGCGGCAGGCTGAAGGTCATTGGGCGGGCTGGTATTGGCTTGGATAATGTCGATATTCCAGCAGCCAGCGCAAAAGGTATTGTGGTCATGAATGCGCCAGACGGCAATGCGGTTACTGCTGCCGAGCACGCTATTTCGATGATGATGTCCTTGGCTCGTAATATCCCGCAAGCCACTGCTTCAATGAAGGCAGGCAAATGGGAGAAGAAGAGCTTTATGGGCCGGGAAGTGACTGGCAAGGTACTTGGTATTGTTGGTATAGGCCGGATCGGTTCAATTGTTGCTAACCGTGCCCAGGGCTTGAAGATGAAGGTTATTGCCTTTGATCCGTTCATGCCGCAAGAGCTGGTAGAGAAAATCGGCGTGGAGCGGGTAGATCTGCTGGAACTGGCCAAGCGAGCAGACTTCATCTCTGTGCATACCCCGCTGACCAAGGACAACCGGCACATGCTGTCCACCGAGTTCTTTGGCCTGATGAAGAAGGAAGCTATGTTTATTGACTGCGCCCGTGGTGGTGTGGTGGATGAAGAGGCGTTGTATGCCGCCCTGAAAGAGGGCAAGATTGCCGGTGCTGCTTTGGATGTGTTTGAGAAGGAACCAACCACCTTGGAGACTACGCCGCTGCTTAGTCTGAACAACTTCATCTGCACCCCGCATCTGGGAGCATCGACCTCTGAGGCGCAGGAGAATGTAGCCGCCGCGATTGCCGAGCAAATGGCTGATTATTTGCTCACTGGTGCAGTGCGCAATGCGGTCAACGTGCCTTCAGTGAGTGACGAGGTTTTGGCTAAGATTGGCCCTTACATCACCTTGGGCGAGATGCTTGGCTCGCTGCACATGCAAATATCCAAGGGCGGGGTGCAGGAAGTGGCTTTGGAGTACAGCGGCGACATTGCCGAGCAGCATGTCAGCCCTGTGACCGTGGCTTTCCTCAAAGGTCTCTTTACCCCGATTCTTCAGGATGCAGTCAACTTTGTTAATGCACCGCTGATTGCCAAGGAGCGCGGCATCAAGGTGATTGAGTCCAAGAGCACATGCAGCGCAGACTTCACCAGCTTGGTGAAGGTCACGGTCAAGACCACCGAAGGCGAGAACCTGCTGGCAGGCACGGTCTTTGGCACCAAGGAGCCGCGTCTAGTGCGCCTGAATTCCTTCTGTTTAGAGGCGTTGTTGTCTGGCCCAATGCTGCTGGCCTATAATAAGGATATTCCCGGCGTGATCGGCGCGTTGGGTACTACCATCGGTGCAGCAGGAGTCAATATTGCCCGGATGACCGTGGGCCGGGAGGAGACTTCCAGCCAAAATGTTATCCTACTCAATACCGATCAGTCGGTGAGCAAGGAGCTGCTGGAGCAGGTGCTGGAGCTGGAGCATGTTGAAAACGCAATGGCTCTGAGTTTGCCTGCGTACAAGGCGTAGCTGAGAGAAACAACAAACAGGGTGGTGAGACAATGAGCGAGCAGAACAAAGAGTGCGGATGTCCTGAAGGTCAGATGCGGAACAAGCAGGGGAAATGCGTTATGCCAGAGGTTTCCTTTATTTCGTTTATCCTCTCGCTCAACACCACTGCCTTGTTTCATCTTGGTGAGATTCCTCATCCTGAGACCGGGCAGAAGGTGCTGGATGTGGAGCTGGCCCGTCATGCGATTGATACCTTGGCCATGCTGGAGCAGAAGACCAAAGGCAACCTGAACAGCGAAGAGCAGGAGCTGATCAGCCGGATGGTCTATGAGCTGAAGATGCGGTTTATTCGGGTGAAGGGTGGGAGGTAACAGAATAAACTATGCCTGAACTAAGCAGATTCCTTGGGATCGTGATACGCATGTATCTTCGTGAACATGCTCCCGCGCATTTTCATGCTGAGTATGGAGAATATGAAATCACTGTGGATATCGAAACAGGCATTGTGACGGGAAAGTTTCCAAGAAGAGCATTGCTGGCTGTTCTTGACTGGTACGTGCTGCATCAAGATGAACTCAGGGCTAACTGGATTGCTGCAATGAACAGAAAGCCGTTGTCAAAGATCGAACCATTGGAATAAAAGATGTTCACACATGTTGAGCAGGCTAAATATCTTAATGGCTACAAGGTATGGCTGTCTTTCAATGACGGCACAGAAGGCGAGATAGACTTGTCATCTGAATTAGATGGCGAGATATTTGAGCCATTGCAGGATGTCTCGTTCTTCAAGTCATTCACCTTGGAAGGACATACCCTATCATGGAGCAATGGAGCAGATTTTGCCCCTGAGTTCTTGCGTGAGCATATTAGTCGAAGAGAATAGGCCATGTCATGACTGACCCAACCCCGCGCTGGTGGTATCGCTTCGACAATTACCGGCGGGCCTTTGAGACAGGTATCATCCAGCAGGGTGAGGCGTGGCAGTTATCTGGCGGCCTTTGCTGAGTTGTACGAATTCTTGCTAGAGCGACGCATCGAAGCAAGCACACCATGAACGATGACTTTAGCCGACTTTGGCTTGTACACACCAGCGAAGGGCTGGAAGAAGTTATATTCATATGAATGAGAGCGAGGAGAATTACTTTGATCCATCCTGTTTTGGAGATGCTATTGCCATGCGGACACAGTGGATTCCTGTTAAGGAAGGAGTATGTAATATTTATATATGCAGAATGAAAATTATCAACAACGACCGAATTGAATTTAAGACAGGAGGAACAGAACCATGCCTCCTATATGGAATGATATATGCACATATTATTGCTGTTATTCTGGTTACAGAATTACCTTGCCATTCGAGAATAATATTCACTTGTTTTGCATTTATATTTCTAATGTTCCTTGATTTATTTGATCGAGTTGTATTCGATAAGAATAAAATGATTTTTTGGAAACATATTTTATGGTGTAATTTACATATTGGCAGCCATTCGTTGAAAAGCGTAAGATTAGATGATATACATGCAATCCAATTGCTTCACAAAATGTTTAAACGTGAAGATATGACAGAGGACGGTTATGAGTTAAATATTGTTCTGAAAGATACACAAAGAATCAACGCTCTTTGTTATGAAAACAAAAATCAACTCAGAAAAGATGCTGCTGTTCTTGCAAGATTTTTAGACAAGCCTCTTTGGGATGCGATAGAGCAAGCACCGCAAACCGCGCTTCAACCCCAGCTTTAAAACATCTCCCCACCCTCCCCAGAAACATGCTAGATAGTATTCCAAATACCATCTAGGATGTACCAGCAATACATCCTAGCATGTTTCGGGAAACCATCTAGCATATATCACCAATACCTACTGAATGGTTTCGGCAATACCATCTAGGATGTATTTTGCCTCCCTCCTGCTTTGTTGCTTGGCCGCAGCAATTTTCAAGCATCGCACCTATTTTGTTGACAAAGCACAACCTGCTCCGTATTTTGGCTTAATCAGTCGGAATTTGCTGTATCAATCTCTTGAAAAACCCAAATGGAGGGCATCATGGGAACTTTACCATACCGCGTCGAGCCGAATCATCTGACCAAACCTGGTTCCTACAAACTGCGCTTTCTGCCACAGAGCACAGCGGGCTACGACGCGCTGGCCGCTGCCGTTGCCGCAGACACCGGCCTGAGCACCGAGCAGGCTATGGCCTGCCTCCAATCAACGGTGAAGAATATCAAGGAGATGCTCTGCAACGGGATACAGGTCACGCTGGAGGAGGCATTCACCTTTGCCCCCTCCTTTCATGCCCGACTGAACAGCCCAGACGACCCGCTGCCGCCGATGGACAAACTCCTGCGGATCAGCGTTTCGGCCACCCGGCCTTTTGTTCAATATGTGCAGCAGAACGTGACTTTGGAGCGGGTCGCGACCGGGGAAAAAGCCCCGTCCATTCTCTCCGCCGCAGACACCACCTTGGAGCTGAACAATGTCCTCAACCCGGACGGCGTGCTCCGGCTGACCGGCAGCAACCTTGCCTTTGACCGCAGCAGCCCGGACTGCCGCTGTGTCATCGCCGGAACCGAGAGCGGCAGCACGGCGCAAAGCCAGTTCGCGGGCATCACCGACGGCGAAGTGCTGCTGGTGCCGCATATTCCGGCCCAAGCCAATCCGTGGAACAACGAATATACGGTGTCCATCGCCACCCGCTACACCGAGCATGGCTCGCTGCGCACCGGCAGTTACGGACGCAAACTGCGCTCGCCGCTCACTGTCGCCAGTCTCAGTCATCCGAATCCGCCGGAAACCGGCATCCTGACCAACAGCGCGGCCACGCCGCATGTCAGCG